>NZ_CP102287.1:2702569-3005138 GCF_025151385.1 Hoylesella buccalis ATCC 35310
GCAAGTCCATGAGTTGTTCGTTATCGCGTGCATAAAGTTTAATCATCATGGTGTAAGGACCAGTGGTGAAATGGCACTCAATGATTTCGGGAATCTCCTGAAGTTGTTCGACAACCTTCTTGTACATGCTGCCGCGTTCGAGGTTTAGACCTACGTATGTGCAGGTAGAATAACCCAGGCTTTTCGGATTGACATAGAATCCGCTGCCCGTGATGATGCCTTTTTCCACCAGATGTTGTACGCGTTGATGGATGGCTGCACGCGAAACGCCGCATTGTGTGGCTACATCCTTGAAGGGAATACGTGCGTTAGTTGATAAAATACTTAAGATTTTCCTGTCCAACTTGTCAATCTTGTCTGTGTCTCTTGCCATAGATTTCTGTGTTATGTTGTTATTTTGATAGCAAAATTAGGTAATATTAATGAAATAAGCAACAAGATGTGAATAAAAATGTGATAAATTGTGCCTATTTGATAGATATTTTGCCGAGTGGCGTCTTGCCTCTGTTTGTCTCAATAAAAAATAAACCTGACAGGGAGAGAGGTGTGCTCTCGCCCCGCCAGGTCTATACAGTGATGATGGCTGTTTGTAAGGATGGCGCTGTATCGATGGCCAGATTATCTATATATGAGGTTGATGACAGTGTGCCTTCCCGTTATGTTTACTTCTTCGAGGCATCAGATGCCTTCTCGATACTGACCAGTTCAACGGTGAAAATCAGGGTAGAGTAGGGTTGAATCTGTCCGGCCTGACGCTCTCCGTAGGCCAACTCTTGCGGGATGTAGATTTCCCATTTGCTACCTACCGGCATCATGGTGAGGGCCTCTGTCCATCCCTTGATGACCTGATTGCAACGGAATGAGGTGGTTTGTGGATTGCGCTTGTACGAACTATCGAACACGTTTCCGTCGATGGTCTTGCCCTCATATTTCACAGTTACCTTGTCATCCTTTTGTGGAATCTCGCCCTTTCCTTCGGTAATCACCTTGTATTGCAGTCCGCTGGCAGTTGTTTTCACACCTGGCTGTGTGGCATTTTGCTTCAACCAGGCTGTGTTGGCTGCGATGTATGCCGATTCTTTCTCTTTCTTCACTTGGGTTCTGCGCTCTTGAAACAGTTCACTCGCCTTTTCAACCGAATAAACAGTCGTGTCATTCTGTACGCCGGCGAGGAAACCTTGATTGAAGATTTCGGCATCAATAGCGTTGGGCGTTCCCTTGAAGTCGTTGGTGGTCTGCGGCAAAATACGATTTTTTACCATCCTGGCGATGGCAGCACCTGCATGACGAGCCTTGAATTGAGGCGAATCAATCTGCTTTAATGCCTCCTGAAAGCCTGCGACAAATTCGGCAATCTGTGCCGGTTCCATCTCGTATTCCTGCTGCAAGAAAGGCATCAAACCATTGGTTGCGGCCAATCCTGCCGCGTAACTCAAGGAATCTTGTGGTGTAAGCAGTGGCTTAACGGTTGTCTGAGTCTTCTGCTTCTTGTCCTTCTCTTTGCCTAATGCGGCCATGCTGACCGATGCAACCGATAAGAACAACACTGAAAGTAACAAAATCTTTTTCATCATCAACATTTTATTCAAAAGAAAAACTTACCTTGTATGGTTGATTCTTGCGGTGCAATGCCACAAAAACAATCAAATACAAGGCAAGTCTTCGTATGTTTATTATATATGGTAGTCAGCAGTTTACTTCTCGATGCTGATTAATTCAATCTTGAAAATCAAGGCGGAGAAAGGCTTAATCTGACCCTGTTCACGCTCGCCGTAAGCCAACTCTTGTGGAATATAAACTTCCCATACAGAGCCTACAGGCATGTGAACGAGAGCTTCTGTCCATCCCTTAATGACCTGATTGGCACGCAAGGAAACAGGCTGTCCATTCTTATAAGAGCTGTCAAACACTTTTCCATCGAGGGTCTTGCCTTCATAATGCACCTTCACCATGGATGTATCTGCCGGCATGGCACCGTTGCCAACCTTGATAACCTTGTATTGTACACCGCTTGGCAATGTCTTCACGCCATCTTTCTTCTTGTTCTCAGCGAGGAATTTCTCACCAGCTGCCTTGTTAGGGCCATATTCCTTTTCCATGACTTTGGCTCTGATTTCGCTCATCTTGGTCTGTGCTACCTGTCCAGCCTCTTCGATGGTCATGAGGCCTTTCTTGCCTGTTGTACCAGTGATGAAGCCTGCCATGAAGTTCTTCAGTGAGATGGTCTTGGTTGAATCGCTGCCAAATACCTCTTGGTTGATACCGGTAATCATCTGATTGCTGATTTGTTGACCAATCTGGATACCTGCATAGTAAGCGGCACGGCCTTTGTCATCTCCGGCATTAGCACCTTCGTTCAATCCCTTGATGAACTGATCCATGTAGGTTGTGTCGATGTTCATGCGGCCAATGAGATACTCTTTGAGTCCTTGAGTCTGTGCCAATCCGATGGCATAGCTCAATGTATCCACGTCTGTCTTGAGGTTTGCCTTGGGTGTTGAGTTGCCGCAACCAGTAAATGTTGCAGCAGCGATAGCCATTGCGGCTACGAATGTAAGTTTTTTCATTGTTATTTGTTGTTATTAAATTACTTTTATAAGCTCTACATCGAATACCAATGCCGAGTATGGGGGGATGGCATTGCCTGCTCCCCGCTCACCATATCCGAGGTGATAAGGGATGAAAAAGCGATACTTGGCACCTTCCTGCATCAGTTGAAGGCCTTCGGTCCAACCGGCGATAACTTGGTTTAAAGCGAATGTTGCAGGCTCGCCTCGTTGAATACTGCTGTCAAAGAGCGTACCATCATGCAGCATTCCTTCGTAATGGCATGTCACCTGATCGGTCGCTTTCGGCTTTTTGCCGTTGCCTTCTTTCAGTACTACGTATTGCAAACCGCTGGGAAGCGTCACCACACCATCCTTTTTTGCATTCTCAGCCAGGTAGGTTTCGCCAGCCTCCTTGGCCACTTTGCCTTTCTCTTCGGCAGCTGCGCGTTGCTTCTTCTCTTGTTCTTGGAAGAAATTCTGCACCAATGTCTGTGCTTCTTGATTGTCTATTTTTGGCTTTGCACCAGCGATTACGTCTTTGATGGCTTGTGAAAAATCATCGATATTCAAACTCTGGGCGCCCATATCAGACAATTGTTGACCAATGCCAAGCCCCAAAGCGTAGCTTACTTTGTCCATTTTAAATAATCTATTTTGATAAGTTTTGCTTTTTAACAAGGGCAAAGATAGCAAAAAACTATCATAGCTTCGAGTTATTTCTCAAAAAAATACTATTTTTGTAGAATATTAGTGTAAAAGCGAAGTCTATCCATTGATAGGCATGGGATTAAGAAATGGTAAGATCATGAAGAAGATTGTATTTCTGACAGGTGCCGGTATGTCGGTAGAAAGTGGATTCAAAACATTTAGAGGAAGTGACGGATTATGGGAAAACTATCCCGTTGAGCAGGTGGCGACGCATGAGGGTTGGGTAGCCGATCCAACGCTTGTGACCAACTTTTACAACATGCTTCGAAAGAAACTCTATGCGGCAAAGCCCAATGAAGGTCACCGATTGATTCAGCAACTCGAAGAGGCATACGACGTAACCGTCATCACTCAGAATGTTGACAATCTGCATGAGCGGGCTGGTTCGTCGAGAGTAATCCATCTACATGGCGAACTGGCCAAGGTATGTTCCAGTCGTGATCCTTACAATGAGGCCTACATCCGCGAATTGCCCCAAGAGAATTGTACCGTAGAACCTGGGACCAAGGCTGAAGATGGGTCGCTCTTGCGCCCATTCATCGTTTTCTTTGGCGAGAGTGTGCCCATGATTTCTGTCGCAGCTGAATACGCTCGTGAAGCTGATATCTTTGTCATCATCGGAACGTCGCTCAATGTTTATCCCGCTGCGGGATTGGTTCAATATACCAAACCCGATTGTCCCATCTATCTTATCGACCCCGAAACGGTGCATACCAGTGGCATCCGTCATCTCAAGCACATACAGAAAGGTGCCAGTGAGGGGATGAAAGAACTCATGAAGGTCTTGGACACCAACCAATAAAGAGGGCCATTGCCCTGTTAACCCATGATGATGTTTGCATATAGCTGTAAGCTTATACATCAATAAAACCAATCAATCCAAGGAGGAATGCTTATGATGAACGAATTAATTGATAAGCTGCACATAGAGCAATGCTCATTGGTGCTGCTGCACGAAGGAAACATTCGCACGTTTGAAGGTAGGGGAGTGCGAATGCTCTACAATCTGCTGAACGATGAACCCGAATCGCTTTTTAAGTCGAAAGTAGCCATTAAGGCAGTTGGTAAGACCGCCGCCAAGGCCATGGTAGATGGTGGTGTAACCGAAGTCTACGCTGATGTGATAAGCGAAGAGGCGCATAATAGGCTCAAAGACGCTGGCATAAAGGTGGATTACGATAAGAAAGTAAACCACCACCGCTTCTTGGAAATATGGAAGCAGATGGGCGAAATTAAAGATTGATGCCACCCCTATGCAGCAATCTCGCAGCTAACCTGATGGCCAAGTTCACCGTTTGTCGTGAACGGTATGGCCCTCAGGGCATGCTATTTGTGTGAGGTAAGCGCTATACAGTTAATGGGAAACCTGCATGTTAGTTAGAACCTTATTGGTTGAGGCATGCAGAATCTCCGTAAGCTGATCACCCATTGTGCTGCCGAACACCCATACGAGCCTCAACAACATTCACCACATAGTCGCCCAGTTTTTCACATTCTTGAATGATATCCATGTAGATGGTACCAATGGCATAGGTATATAGATGCGCATTGATATCGGTGATGTTGGTTGTCTTGAGTTGATTTCGATAGCTGTTGATTTCGTTCTCGATGTTAAAAGATAGACCGGCATCCAGATTAGCCTTACGTCCAGAGAGGATGACGTTCATCTGTGTGAGGGCATCGTCGGTGAGTTCGAACATCTGGTGCAACTGCTCGTACAGCTTTTCGGGGAACTCTTCCTTGCCAGTGCGCTTGCGTTTCAAGGCACGGGCAATGTTGTAGCAACTGTCTCCGATACTCTCTATCTCGGTAATCTCTCGTAACATCGATCGTATCTTCATCTTGGTGTCGTCGCTGAGGTGCGCCGTTCCTACTTGATCCAGATAGTTGGCAATCTCTATTTCCATGCTGTCGCTGATGCCTTCGTATTTCTCTATCCGGTCGAATATTCTGGTAAACGTGTTTTCATCCTTTTCGACAAGAAGGTCTCTCACCATCCCAAACATGCGCTGCATACGTCCGGCAAACGACCGTATCTCCTTATGTGCCTCCAAAACCGAAAGCTCTGGCGTCTTCATGATGCCCGCTTGGATGAATTGCAGACGGAAGTCTTCCTCGTCATCGCTGTGCCTTGGCTTGATCAGCATGCATACCAACCGCTCTATTTGAGGGATGAACCATATCAAAACAGCTGTATTCATGATGTTGAAAGACGAGTGGAAGGCCGCCAAGACGATAGGCAATTTCACGGCCAATTGCTCCTGTGTCAGGTTGTGTCCCGTGGGATCGTAGTGTACTAAGCCGCACACGGCATTGACAAACGGATAGAACACGCACAATACCCAAATCACTCCGATGAGGTTAAACACCAGGTGGGCCAATGCGGTTCGTCGCGCTTGGGTGTTAGCACCTAAGGCCGCAAGGTTGGCCGTGGCCGTAGTTCCGATGTTTTCACCCATGACAAGCGCGATACCCAGATAGATCGGAAGCACGCCAGACGAGCATAACAGGATGGTGATAGCCATCACAGCAGCCGACGACTGTACGATACAGGTGATGATGGAGCCAATAAACAGGAAAGAAAGTATCGTAAGATAGCTGTCAACGTCGAACGACTTGAAAAACTCAATGATTTGCGGATTGCTCTCCAGTTGCAGTTCTTTGCCCGACGTGTTGAGCAGAACCAAGCTGAAGAACATAAAAGAGATACCGAAGAGAAAATCGCCTATGTACCGCATCTTGCGACTGTAAATCAGTATGATGCCCACGAGGAAAGACGGAAAGACAAAGCTGGTCAGGTCAACCGTGTAGCCTAAAGACATAATCCACGCCGTGAGCGTGGTTCCAATGTTCGCACCCATGATTACCGATATGGCCTGAGCGAGGGTCAACAGTCCGGCGTTGACAAACGACACGGTCATCACCGTGGTGGCTGAAGATGACTGTACGGCACAGGTGATGAACGTACCAGTGAGCATGCCGGTGAACCGATTGGTGGTCATTGCACTCAAAATGTGGCGCAACTGTGAGCCTGCCATCTTTTGAAGAGCTTCGCTCATTACTTTCATACCGTAAATCAGCAGAGCCAATGAGCCGATGATCTTGAAAAAAATCGCTAAATAATCACTCGTTGTCATAATAATTGAATTGTAATGCGATATAATTTTTGCGCTTCAGTAGAAATTCGTTATCTTTACGCTCCGTAACATTTTAATAACCAAAACGAACGAGGCTGATGAAACAAGTATTGCAAATTTGTTGCAAAAATAACAAAAAAACTCAAGATGTAGCTATCGGAAGCACACTTTCTGATGTATTCAAGCAATTTAATTTGAAAATGTCGTACGGGCCTATCTGTGCGCGAGTGAATAACAAGGTCGTGGGAATGAACTATCAACTGTACCACAACAAAGATGTAGAGTTCTTGGACATGCACGATGCTTCGGCATCAAGAAACTACACCCGAACGCTGTTCTTCATTCTGTGCAAAGCTGTTCACGACCTCTATCCGGGGTCGAGAGTGGTGATTGATATTCCTGTTTCCAAAGGCTATTACATCAATTTGCACATCGGACGCGAGGTAACCGATGAGGATGCGACGCGCATTCGCGAACGCATGCAGCAAATCATTGACGAGAAAATTCCCATCGAACGTTTCGAGGTGCGTACCGAAGAGGCCATCCGCATGTTTGAGCAAAAGGGTGATGAGGCCAAGGTGAAACTGCTCAAGAGCGTGGGTTCGCTCTACACGGTGTACCACCGTATCGACGATTATGTGGATTATTACTACGGTGCGTTGCTCACCAACACGTCGGACATTTACTTGTTCGGACTGGAAAGGTATTTCGAAGGCTTGTTGCTGCGCATTCCTTCGAAGCACGACCCCTCACAACTTGGTGCGCTCGTCAAGCAAGACAAGATGTTCGAAGTATTCCTGGAGCAGCATCGTTGGCAGCACATTCTGGGCGTGAGTACTATAGGTGACTTCAATGAGGCTGTGAAAGCGGGCCATGCTACCAATCTCATTAATGTGAGTGAAGCCCTGCAAGAGAAGAAAATATCGCAGATTGCCGACCAAATCACCACGCACCCAGAGGTGAGAGTGGTGCTTATAGCCGGGCCGTCCTCATCGGGTAAGACCACCTTCTGCAAGCGACTGAGCATCCAATTGCTGGCCAACGGCATTCGTCCCGTGCAGATATCGTTGGATGACTACTTTGTAGATCGCGAAAAAACGCCCAAGGATGCCGATGGCGATTGGGACTACGAAAGCATTCACGCCTTAGACATCAATCTCATCAACTTACAGCTCAGTGCGTTGTTTAGGGGTGAAGAGATTGAGCTACCCAAGTATGATTTCCTGTCAGGTAGAAGCGGAATGAGTGGTAAACGACTGCGCCTGGCCGACCGGCAGGTGCTGCTGGTGGAAGGTATTCATGCCCTGAACCCCGAACTGACGGCACAAATCCCGAAGAGACAGAAGTTTCATGTGTACATATCGGCACTCACCAGCATCCTATTGGATGACCACAACTACATTCCTACCACCGACAACCGACTGCTGAGGCGCATCATTCGCGACCATAAATATCGCGGGGTGAGTGCACAGGAAACCATTAGACGGTGGCCGAGTGTACGGGCTGGTGAGACAAAATGGGTGTTTCCCTATCAAGAAAACGCCGATGTGATGTTCAACACCGCCATGCTTTACGAGTTGGCCGTCATCCAGGAACAGGCCGCTCCTTTGCTCGAACAGGTGCCAGAAAACTGCGTAGAGTATTCGGAAGCTTATCGCTTGCGTAAGTTTTTGAGCTACATCACCCCCATACCCAGTCGTGCCTTGCCGCCAACCAGCCTCGTCCGCGAGTTCCTGGGCGGCAGTTCGTTCAGGTATTAGCTACGCCTGTGCCGGTACAACAAACGGCAGATGCAGGCTTTTTAATTGAAATTAATGTGAAGTGAGCGTAGGTTTGTAAACACATACGCTCACTTCTTTATTGTACACGTTGCCCTGCCTTCCAAACCATAGATATATAAGTCGTTGCCAAGCCTGGTGAAAATGTGTCAAAATATTTGTTACATAGGCTTAAAATGTCTATCTTTGAAAACACATTAATTTATAAACTATTAGCTATGGTACAAGAAAAAAAATCTACAGATTTATTCCCTTGGGTATTGATGATATTGATGTCATCAGTAACATTTGTGGGAATTTTATCAGAATTGGTGCCTTCGGGCGTGTTACCGCAAATCATGTCAGACCTTGGTGTTAACGAAGTTCAAGGCGGAAGGCTGGTGGGTTTGTATGCTCTTGCATCGGCCATATTCGGCATTCCGCTCATCTCGGCGACGATGCAGTACAACCGAAAGAAAGTGCTGTTGTGGCTATTGGTGGGATTTGCGCTTTGCAACGTGTTGTCAGGTCTTGTTCACAACTACTACATCGTGTTGGCGTTACGTTTCCTCGGCGGTATCAGTGCAGGTGTTATGTGGCCTATGATTGCGGCCTTTGGCATGCGGTTGGTAGATTCCAGTCATCAAGGTAGAGCTGTAGCCGTGATTATGGCTGGTAATACATTGGGTATTAGTTTAGGTATGCCGCTGATGACATCAATCGGAGATAAGTTTGGTTGGCGTATTGAATTTATCGCATTAGGACTTCTTGTCGCGCTGATTGCTGTGCTTTCACTATTCATGCTGCCGTCTACGCCTGGTGAAAAGCTAACCAAGAGCACATCACCTTTTGCCATGTTGAAAAACAAATCCATTTTATTGATTATCCTTCTCACCTTGTTAGGTGTTTGCGGACATTACGGAGTATATACCTACATCACCCAATTGGTTGCAGAAATTAACGTGGCAGGAGGCATTGAGGTGGCTCTGATGGTATTTGGTATCGGTTCGTTGATATCCATCATCATCGCAACGAAGTACATCGATTTGTATCTTCGCGAGCTTACTATCGCCATGTTTGCCTTCTTAGCCATAGCCATGCTCTTGTTCTACTTCTTCAAGGGTGCCATGGGAATTTCGCAATTTGGTTTCTTCTTGTGGGGATTGTCGTTTGGTCCGTTGGTTACATTGTTCCAGGCTGCAGTGGGAAACCAAGTGGAAAGTGGAAAAGATGTGGCCATGTCGGTGCAGTCATGCATGTTTAATCTTTCCATCATGATTACGACATGGATTGCAGGTTTGCTGCTGATAAGTTTCGGTCCTACGAGCTTGATATGGTATGCCGTGCTGTTAGCCGTGCCAGGAATGATAATTTCTATATTCGCCAAGCATACATTGCGACGGATAGGGTAGAGAATAAGTTCATATACAAGCATAAAAAAAGCTGCACGTTACAACGTGCAGCTTTTTTTAATTGAATGACCTTACATCTTGAACGGAATCTCATATTCTGTAGGTTTCTTCTTAAACAAGAATTCACCCTTTCTAACAGAAGCCAGTACACCAACACGTCTGCGGATGCAATCCCATGAGCTGTCGCCGTCCAGAACGATAAAGTTGGCATCCTTGCCTTCTTCCAGTCCGTATGCGTTATGGATGTTCAAACACTTAGCACCATTGTACGTAATCATGTCGAAAGCGTTTTCTACCTCCTCTGGACTTGCGTACTGTGACAGGTGGATGGCATTATCCAGGATATTCATCATGTTACCGCTTCCCAATGGATACCATGGGTCGTTGATAGAGTCCTGAGCCAGTGCAACATTGATACCCATGTGCATGAACTCCTTGATGCGTGTCAGTCCGCGACGCTTTGGATAAGTATCCTGACGACCTTGCAGGTATGCGTTCTCTGTGGGACATGAGATGAAGTTCATCTTGCTTCTCTTAAACATATCGAACATGCGGTATGCATACGAGTTGTCTGCCGATCCGAACGAACAGGTGTGGCTGGCGGTGGTCTTCTCACCATAATCTTCTAAGTACACCAGTGCGTTAAGAATCTCAACGAATCTTGCCATTATGTCATCGGTTTCGTCACAGTGAACGTCAATCAGCACATTGTATTTCATAGCCAGCTCAACAATGTCGTGGATAGACCTCTCACCAAACTCTCTTGCCGGCTCGTAGTGAGGAATACCACCAATCACGTCAGCACCCATCTTCAGAGCTTCTTCCACCAATTCCTTTCCACCCTTGTAGGTGTACATACCGTTTTGCGGGAAAGCTACTACCTGGATATCCACAATGTCCTTCATTTCTTCTTTCAGCTCCATGAGCGCCTTGAAGCCGATAAACTTAGGATCGGTTACGTCGGTCTGTGCGCGGATAAACTGTACACCCTGTGATACCTCGTCCTCGATACCCTTGCGTGCCAGCTTCTTCACACCCTCTATGGTCATTGTTGCCTTATATTTGGGCCAGTTCTCGATAGCCTCGTAAAGCGTACCCGATGCAGCGCCAATACCTTCCATCTCGGCCAGCGTGTAAACATAGTCTAAGTGCAAGTGTGGGTCTACGTAAGGAGGAAGTACAAACTTACCTTTCAAGTCAATTTCCTCGTCACATTTAGGCAGATTATTGCCAATTTGAGCAATCTTGCCGTTCTCCACTATCATTTCTGTTGCTGAACAGTTGCGATAAAATTTCGCATTAAAGAATTTCTTTTTCATAAAAAATAAGTTTAAGTATAACACTCCAAATATAAGCATTTTAATTGGAATATGCAACTTTTGTTTGATGTCTATAGGCCTAATCTCACAATAATTATAGAATTTTCTTGATTTTTCATGATCTCCTCATGGTCTTTATCAATTTCGTTATTTTTATTCATCGAATGCTTTGTCAATCTGTTTTCTTCATCTATCTTTGCAGAAACAATTGCATACCAGTGGTTTTGCTGGGGACAGGTCATGGAAAAATGGATGTCCTATAAGGCATGACAGCTGCCGACAATAAACTTTAGATGAATACATTGATATGAAAATCAAAGGTTTAGAGAACGCTTTCAGTGCCAAAGAACTGAAAGACTATTTTTTTATCACCATCGCCATGCTTTTTTATTGCATTGGTTGGACGGTCTTTTTGTTGCCCAATAACATCACCACGGGTGGCGTTCCGGGCATTTCGTCTGTGTTGTATTGGGGACTGGGCATCCCGGTTCAGTATTCTTACTTCTTCATCAACGCTGTGTTGATTGCGTTTGCCTTGCGCTTGTTGGGGCTTCGTTTCTGCATCAAAACCATTTTTGGCATCATCATTCTAACCACGTTGACGTCGCTGGCACAAACCTACATGCTGGATGTCAGACTGTTGAGCGACCAGCCTTTCATGGCGAGTGTCATCGGTGCGGCCTTCTGTGGAACGGGTGTCGGACTGGGTTTGTCGGCCAATGGCAGTACGGGTGGCACGGATATCGTGGCCGCCATCGTCAACAAGTATCGTGACATTTCGCTGGGAAGGGTCATCTTAATTTGTGACTTGGTGATTATTTCGTCCAGTTACTTGGCTTTGCACGATTGGGAGAAGGTGATTTATGGTTATGTAGTGCTGTTCATCACTTCGTTTTGTGTCGATCAGGTGGTCAATTCCATGCGTCGTTCGGTGCAGTTTTTTATTATTTCTGACCGGTACGAGGAGATTGGTCGCCAAATCAACGAGAACCCGCATCGAGGCTGTACGGTGATCAATGCGTCTGGATTTTATTCGGGTCGCGAGATGAAGATGTTGTTCGTACTGGCTAAAAAGAGCGAGTCGGGAAAGATTTTTGATTTGATTAACGATATCGATCCAGCTGCCTTTGTGTCCCAGAGTGCCGTAATTGGAGTTTATGGCGAGGGCTTCGACCGGTTTAAGGTGAGACAAAAGAAAAACGCTCCCAACAAATTGTCTCAAAAGAAACAAGGCAATTCAAATCCTTAGGGGCGATAATCTCTGCACTTTCTGCGGTGTCTGTCAGACCGTCATGATACTGAATTTTCTTGACAGGCATCGCTCTTATCCTTCGCGTGTAATCAACCAACCTTGCTGCTGCTTGCAAATTCGCCAAATATGAGCGTTGTTTGTAATGTGTTGTGGTATTGGTAGTTGGGCGAAAGTGGTACTTTTCAAGCCATTATATTTTCTATTTTTCACCATAAAAGCATTGCCTTAGACGGGTTATTTGCGTGCTTTTGCCGTGCAAGAGCATGCCAATTCTTCGCCAAAGTGATGCCTTTAACGTACCAATCACATCACTTTTACGCCCAACGTTGATAATTCTCATCCATTCATCTCTTGTTTGCATCCTGCCTGCCTATTGATTTTTTCTAGATTGAAAGTTTCTACAGGTCGTTTTTAGGCCGTTATTTGGTAAAAATAACGAACAGTTCGAAGGGGCGTAATTTCTCACGTTCAGCCTCTGCATAGTGATGAGAGTCATAGGGGTGTGGTTCATCATGTTTTTAGATAAGCTACACACTGAAAAAAGTACAAATTAATTTGACTTCAACAAATAAAGTTGTATCTTTGTATGTAGAAAAGCTCATACAAACATTATTATCAAAAACATTATGAAGAAGAAATTTATTTGTACCGTATGTGGATACGCATACGAAGGAGAAGAAGCACCAAAAGAGTGCCCGGTATGTCACGCTAAAGCAGAGAAGTTTAAGGCTTTCGATCCAAAGGCAATTAAAGGAACAAAGACCGAAGAGAACCTCATGGCTGCATTCGCAGGTGAGAGCCAAGCCCACACCAAGTACCTATACTTCGCTTCTAAGGCCAAGAAAGAAGGCTATGAGCAGTTGGCTGCTATCTTCGAAGAAACAGCACGCAACGAGAAAGAACACGCCAAGGTATGGTTCAAGTTCTTGCGTGGTGGTAATATCCCAACCACAACAGACAACATCAAAGAGGCTGCTGACGGTGAAAACTTTGAGTGGACAGACATGTATGTGAACATGGCGAAGGTAGCCGATGAAGAAGGATTCCCTGAGATTGCCGTGAAGTTCCGCGCTGTTGCTGCCGTTGAGAAGCACCACGAAGAGCGTTATCGCAAGATGTTGAAGAACATCGAAGACGAGATTGTCTTCTCACGCGATGGCAGCTGCGTATGGCAGTGCCGCAACTGTGGACACATCGTTGTAGGTAAGAAGGCTCCTGAGGTATGTCCCGTTTGTGACCATCCACAGAGCTACTTCCAGATTGAACCAGACAATCTGTAAGTCGACAGACATAAGATAAGCATGAGCGAGAGATACTCAAAACGAGTATCTCTCGTTTGCATTTGTATCAGTATTCTTTTTGAGCCTGTTTTCAGATTCTGTCCTTATGTACGAACGTGACGAGGTGCGCACCTATGTTTGGTCAACTATCGCTGAATACAGCGGTTCTTCGCTCGGTATGCACAAACAAAAAAATGGGATGCACCTTTCAGCGCATCCCATTTTATGATGATATAAGTAATCTATCAGATTTACTTCAATTTGCAGTAGCCATATTTAGCCGAGCAGCAAAGCTCTTCCTCGATGCGGATGAGCTGGTTGTACTTCGCAATACGGTCGGTACGGCTCATAGAACCTGTCTTAATCTGACCTGAGTTAGTAGCAACGGCAATATCAGCAATCGTTGTGTCCTCGGTCTCTCCTGAACGGTGAGAAGTAACTGTGGTGTAACCAGCACGGTGAGCCATTTCAATAGCCTCCAATGTTTCGGTCAACGAACCAATCTGGTTTACCTTGATCAAGATAGAGTTGGCAGCACCCATCTTGATACCCTTCTCCAAGAACTTCGTGTTGGTTACAAACAAGTCGTCACCAACCAACTGGCAACGGTCGCCAATCTTCTCGGTCAGCTTCACCCAGTTGTCCCAGTCGTTCTCATCCAAACCGTCCTCGATAGAGTCGATAGGATATTTTGTAATCAGTTCTTCCAAGTAAGCAATCTGCTCATCAGCGGTCAGCTTCTTACCGTTTGGATCCTTTGGCATGCCACTCTTCAACTGACGATAGTCGTAGAACCACTCACCGTTCTCCTGAACAGCAAACTCCGAAGCAGCGCAGTCCATGGCAATCTTCACATCCTTGCCTGGCTCATAACCTGCATCCTTAATAGCCTGAATGATAGAATCCAAGGCATCTTCAATACCATCGAACTTAGGAGCGAAACCACCCTCATCACCTACAGCGGTAGACAAGCCGCGCTTCTTCAACAGCTTTGCCAAAGCGTGGAATACTTCTGCACCCATACGAATGCCTTCTTTGATAGAAGGAGCACCCACAGGACGAATCATAAACTCTTGGAAAGCAATAGGAGCATCTGAGTGTGCACCACCGTTGATGATGTTCATCATTGGAACGGGCAACGTATAAGTGTTCACACCACCGATATAACGATATAGTGGCATGTGAAGAGCTTTGGCTGCCGTGTGTGCAACTGCCAAGCTAACACCCAAGATAGCGTTAGCACCCAACTTGCTCTTGGTAGGCGTACCGTCCAAGGCAAGCATCTTGTAGTCTATCTTACGTTGTTCCAACACGCAAAAACCTTTCAAGGCTGGAGCAATGATGTTGTTAACATTCTCTACGGCTTTTAATACACCTTTGCCACCATAGCGAGCTTTGTCGCCATCGCGCATCTCCAAAGCTTCGTTCTCACCCGTAGATGCACCAGATGGTACGCTGGCACGACCCATCACACCATTTTCCAATGTTACCTCAACCTCTACTGTAGGATTACCACGAGAGTCAATAATCTCTCTTGCGTGAACTTTTTCAATTACCATAATTAATTATTTATTTTGAATGAATAATATCTCTGAATTCATTGCAAAGATAACGATAATTAAGGAATTCACCAATACAGAGATATGAAATAATGTGAAATGAACAACATTGAGCTTTGAACTTTGAGCTTTGAACATTGAACTGTCAACTTACAAACTTAAAAACTCATCAACTTGTCAAGTAAACAATAGTTGTGAGCTATCAACTTGTGAACTTGTCAACTCGTCAACTTGTCAACTAAAGATAGTTTTTGAACAACGAATGAAACCAATCAAACGAATAAACTAAACAAGACCATGAACGCCAGCGTTCTGCGAATGAAACAAATCTGCCGCCATAAACATATTGCGTGTCCTTGCCAAATTCGCTTAATTCGTTGAACGCCAGCGTTCATTGATTCTCACAATCGGATTCGTTTCATTCGTTCAATTCGTTGTTAAAACAAAAGAACATGATTGTTGTTGAATAACAAACGACCTTTTAAATGAAATAGCCGTGCGAGCTTCAAGCTATCAACTCGTCAACTCGTAAACTTGTCAACTTGTCAACTAAACACTTGTCAACTCGTCAACTATACAAACACACTTGCTCCCGCAGAACTTCATGTGAAGTCTGCGGGAGCAAAGTAATATATGTTTGTTCAATTGAGCTTACTCAATGACAATCTTTGAGGTCTGCACATTCGTGCCGTCGGTAGCCTTGATGAGGTACACACCTGAAGGAACTTGTCCTTTCAGCTTCTTCGCATCGAGAGGCAAGCTGAAGGTACCTACCTTCGCACCAGAGAGGTTGAAGAGCTCTGCCTCACCCTTGGTCAGGGTAATCGAAACGTTATCAATACCTGTTACAGCACCCATCACCTTCTCATAGTCAGTCTCTGGTGTGTCGGCGAACATAAAGCGATTATGCTCAATGCCGTCAACCGTTGCTGTGAAGAAGTAACGTGCCTTACCGTTGTCGAACGGAATCACTGTTTTCGTCTTCAAGTCAACCAACTTCAAGTTCTGATAGTTCAGGCTCCATGTGTTCAGCTCCATGTTATAGGTTTCATCCTTAGCAGTTTCAACGCTAAACGTGCTTCCTATCAACGAAGGCAAACTGGATATCTGTACATTCTTACCGTCAGTGGTTGTGGCAAATACAGAAGGTTCACCCATGTTCAGCTTCTCACCCTCCAATTGTGGGTCGTAGGCTGGTGTGGCGTCCTCTTCTTGGTACGTCCAGAACTTATCAACTACCTTGCCGTTATCCATTGTTACCATAACACTACCGCGGTTAAAGTCACCATCCATAACAAATGACTTGGCGCGCAATGGTTCAGCCTCAGACTTCAATCCCTTGTAAGGAATGGTGAGTGTACCTGTCGTTTCGCTGAACACAGGGTTGTTGTATTTCACCATGAAGCCTTGCATAGGTGCCAGCGTACTGGTAATACCACCCTCACCAGCTTTGTCAATGTTCACAGCTTCATAGCCACCCTTTACTTTTACAGACTGTCCATTCTTATCCTTCCAGTCACCCCAGCTACCTGTGGTGTAGATGTAAACCGTGTTGTCCATCTTAACACCATCTTCACCAGATGCTAACTTGATGCTCTTGATATCCACACCAGCCATGAACGAGTTACCAACGATGTTGTAACCCAATCCGTAACGCTTGGCATTTTCATCACCAGTCTCAACAGCAGTAACGATAGCTGCCTGACGTGTCAACTCAATAGTCTGCTCGCAAAGATTCAGTTTACCTTGAATCTTGTGAACACCGTTGCTGCCATCTTTTACCGGCGCTACTTCGTAGCCCTTGAAGGCTTTCATCTTGTCAGTGTTCTTCACCGCTGTCCACTTCCTGTAGTAGTGGCCAGGATCGTTCAGCTTCTCATCGTATGCTCGAACCCACATTCCTTCGAATGTTGGATTCTTGGTAGTCTCTGCCACTGGCAAGCCAATATACTGCCAATCAAACTCGGCATAAACTGTCTTTCCTCTGTCAGGAGATGTAGCGTCTTTGTCATCCGTTGATGTGCGTCCAGGATAATACGCACCCAGCGGCTTGAACTCAACAGTAGCATATACGGTAGAAGAGCATGGGTCAATGTTGTTCAAGATGAACGTGCCCACCTTCGTACCGTCGGTTGATGTCTTCATCACGAGCTTGTCCTTGTCAGCGTCTGTGCCGAAGCCTTCCACGCTCTTCACAGTCAATCCACCGTCAGCGGGAACAACCACAGCTGGGTGACCCTTTGTCTTTTCAGTGGCACCTTGCTCAATCTTCTCGTCAGGTGCGTTGTTCACCAGCTTGTTTACAGAGATAAACTTTTCAGCTGGCAAATGCAGGTCGCGTACAGCTACCTTACCCTTGGCATCCTCAGTACCATCAGCAAAGATGATGTTCTGACCTGCGGTAGGAACTTTATTCGCCGTCCAGTTGTCTACTTTGTTAAAGTCGTTGTCCAATTCTCCTGTCCAGTAGTTGTTACCGCAGGCATTCACTTCAGCTTTGTAAGCAGAGCCAGGTTTCTGTCCGCCATTTGCAGGTTTTGGCACACCGTTCTCATCCACGCCGTACTCCTTGATGTCTATGGCACCGTCTATAAGCATGTCCTCAGTGATGTCACCCTCACCCTCTACAGCATCAGGACATCCGTCTTCGTCGCTATCAAGATCTAAGTAGTTGGGCACACCGTCCATATCATCATCGCATGGTAGCATCAGCGTTACCACTGTGTTCACCTGTCCGTCCACGTCTGCAGTTTGTGTAAAGGCGAAATATTTCTTTCCTGGATCGGTATTCAGGTACGACAGGGATACCTCTCCTTTAAGGTTCACATCCACATTGTCCACCAGCACTTTCTTCGTGCCTTGATCTTCGAATACCGTATAGCGGTCATCGTCCATCTTAGTATACAACTCAGTCTGCGACAAGGCATGTTCATTGGTCAGAACATTGATACCAAACTGGCTGTCCTTGTGGAATAGCGATACCGGTGTGCTTTGCATCAACACGTATGGTTGCATGGTTCCACTAACCTCCCAGGTAGTAATGGTCTTGCCATTGGCATTCATGGTCATGAAATGGTCGTTGTCAATAGCAAAGTTATGAACCGTAACCTCTACAGCCTTGCTTCCGGCAGGATATCCAAACTTCTCGGAAAGGTCTACCGTATATGAATCGCTACTACCAGAACCTACTCCCATTACTGATGGCAACAGCGTGATAACACGGCCTGCCTCTGGGTTGCTGTTTAGATAGTTCTTGTTGTTCACAATGTCTGCAAAGAGCTTTTGCGTCTGGATACCGTCACGATAGCGTACCCACTTGCCGTTCGTAGGTGTGAGTGTATTGTCAGACTTTGTAAGGTTGGGTTCAGCAATGTCTTCACACTCCACAGTGTTCAAGATACCGTCGTCGTCCCAGTCGAGGTCGCCAGCTTTTACTTCGCATGACTCGAAGAATATCTGCGCACCAGTGTTCTGTGCGAACTGGCGTGTCTTGTCGAATGCCCCCACACAATCGTATGTATACTCAGTCTTGTCGCCATCGGTCATACTCTTCACGATGATGGTGTAGAGATAACCCTCTTCAACTTCTGATGATGGGAAGAGTTTGTCGCCCTTTATTGTGACATTGTCAGGGTACTCGTTGGTCGTGATCTTCTTGGTACCTTTCTGTACATAGTCGGTGATATTTCCGTCTTTGTCGTAAACAGGCTCCCAGTTGGGCACTTCTCTTTCAACAGGTACTCTTTCCTTAAGCGTTTCCGCTACTTTACCATCTACAATCTTGGTGATGTCGCGACCTTTCTGTTTCCACACATCGTAGGTAAAGGTGAACGGACCCTCTCCACCAATACTTTTGAAATTAGCCCAATACTCCTTTTCACTGACACAGTATGTAGCAAATGACTTGCTCACGCTTGGATCGTCACTGTCGTTGGTGATGATGTCGGCATGAGGTTTCAACACATCTACCTCCGGGCGCCGTACGATTTCCTTACAGTCTACCTTCACGCCCTCGCCTTGCTCACCTATCTCAGCTTTGGTAGGGTTGGTATAACCCTGGTCAGCTTCTACAGTTGGCTCGGTGGAAACCTTAGGGTCGGCAGCGTTACCTTCATTGGCACCCTTATCATTCAGCCTTAAATTGGTCGTATAATAATTATAGGCTAATTGCAACTTGGTGTTGGATATCGTGATGGGGTTATAGTTCTTCTTACCTTCTGGAACAGTGATGTCTGCACCCCAGACAGTGGCACTCAGCTTTTTGCTCGAACTCATTCCTTGGTTGCCATAGAACACACAGCCTTCCAACTTGTCGATGACATCTTCTGCACCAGGTCCAAATTTTCCACTACGTGTATAAACATAAATGGCACCACCGCTTCCATCTGCTCCATAATCACCATCAGCGATGTTATTCACAAACTTGGCATTGACAATCTCGCAGTTTCTTTGTTGTGCTATATAAAAGTGTAAAGCACCTCCTGCACCATTGTTCTTACCTTGCTTTCCACCATTCAGCTTAAGTGTGGCTTGATTTTGATAGAATACATCATCCGTAGACCAGAAGCCACTTGTCCAATCGGTACCTCCGTCGTCTAGGATACGAATGGCACCACCCTCTACGGCTTTGTTGCCATAATATTGGTTGTTGGCTGACTTCAGATAAGCATTGCTATAGTTATAGATGGCACCACCCATACCATTGGCAGTGTTGCCATTGAAAATACTATTCTTCACGTCGGTACCAACGCAACCATTGTTTACAAAGATGGCACCACCACCAGACCATTCAGAGGCTGAGTTGTTCTTGAAGATACAATTGTTGATAAATACGGGGTAGTTAGCACCAACCTGTGCGATGGCACCACCGTTTTCAGCTTTATTGTTTTCGAACAGACAGTTGGTAAAATTAAAGGTACCATTTGTTGCTTTGTAGGCAGAGCCAGCAAGGAATACGGCACCACCTATCTTTGAACTTGTGTTGCCCACAAACTTACAGTTGGTGAAGTCACCATAGCCACTTTCCACATTCACAGCACCACCGTTGTCGCTACCAGCGGTACTTGTGGTTTGATTGTGATAGAACACACTGTTCTTCACGTCGAACTTGCCCTGCTGTATACCGATTGACAAGGCGTTGGCTTGTGCGTCGCAACTGTTGTTCTCGAAATAACAGCCTTCCACCAACAAGCTTTTTGCATTGTTCGCTATACGGAAGGCACCACCGTATTTATTACCACTGTTGTTACAGAACACAGTGTTGGTAACCTTGACATTGCCGTCTTGGTTTGCGATATAGAGTGCACCACCTTGATCCTGCGATGTATTGCCTTTAAAGTTACAGTTGTTTATTGTTACATCCACCGGAGCTGATGCATCTTCATCTTGAATCTGAAGCGCACCACCGGCATTTTTACTAATATTGTTCTCGAACTCATTGTTGATGAAAGTGATTGTGCGGCGACCTGTTCCTGCTGGTATGTAGTCTTTTCCTCCTCTCTGAACGGAAACAGCACCACCCGCGTCACCTGATGTACAATTGTGGAATTGGTTGTTCTCGAACACTACCTCATGGCATGACTGAATTCTGAAAGCTCCACCAATACCCGATGTTGTATTGCGGAAGATAGAATTGGTGACGCTCACTTTCTTGAAGCTTTGCAAAGAGATGGTTGTGATTTGCTGCGCAGCCGTACCACCCAGGTTGCGGTTCACCTGCACATGATCCATATTGACATACGAATTGTCTTCTCCATCGGCAGGTTTGTAGTTTCTCGCACCGATGACCGCATATTTCAGGTCTGATCCCAAGTGGTTGATGTCATGAAACGTAACATATTTCATGTCGATCTGAATGTTCGTCGGCCTATATATAGTTTGGTGATTGAACACCAAGAAGCCACCACCTGTTGCAGCCACGCGGTCGCCTTGTAACACCTCTACACGTTCTATCTTAATCTTGGGATTTTTCATGTTACCGAAGAAATAAATAGCTCCGCAGAATGACGACTTGTAATAACGAATCGAACAATCCACCATCTCAAAATATGGATTATCAAACCCATTGTTATCAAAGGTAATCAATGCGCCATTAACAGTACTACCTATAAAGTTATTTGAATCGAACGTAATACCGTGCATTATCAACGCCTGATTGTGGTTGTTGGTACGGAATACGGATGTTGTTATTTTATCCTTCGATACAAATTTTGTCACATGCCGTTGAGGGTTGCTGTTACATGTATCATGAGGCAGCGTTTGTGAGCCTGGCGTGGGATATCCACCCATGAGCCACAGCTTCTGGTCTTTTTTGGACAAGACGTAAAAGCCTGCATTTCTGCTTTTACCATCGTAATAGCTAATCGCACCTGTCTCACTTACGTCATACTCACCCTCTGCCAAATAAATTTTGGCTTGTGTGTTGGCATTGCTTTCTGCCGCTTGCAACGCAGCCTTGATAGTCTTGAAGGCCGAGTTCCACGAAGTACCGTTACGCCAGTCGTTACCTGTCTTGGCCGATACGTAATACTCCAACGGATCTGCCTGTGCACCCAATGCCATGAAGCACGTGAGGAGCAGCGTCAGCAGATGCCGGGTTGGTAATAAATGTTTCATGTTGTTTTTAATTTTAGTTTTTCTTTTTTTCTTCTCATTTCTACACTGCGCATCCATCAGCGTGCCATACAGGCAGCAATGCGATGCGCTAACAGACTTTGTGCGCATTACCAAAGCGTGCGATAGTCTTCGTCGTCATCAAAATCAAATTGTCCTGGCTTTGCCAACTCGCCTTCATGATTTCCACTGGCGAAAGGAAGATCTCCTCCTGTTCCTGGGCCACCGCCTCCTGGTGCTTGCAGTAGCAAAATTCCTGGACTTACATACGTTTTCTTTGCCATATTCAAATTTTTGTTTTATAAATAAATAAGTTTTCTATGTTTGTTGCCAAATATAGCTGGCACATTCTTCTCTTTTTACAAATGTTTGTAGCCAAACAATCTCCCAAAGTATCTGTCGCACAATGGGTTGTTAATTCAGCATTAGCATCATCCTATTTCGCATATAGGTGTCATGGGTGTTCCATTTCTATGCTTTGCGCATTATATATAATAAGGTGGAAGAACTTGAGCGCCTCATCACCTGATTGATACAAAAAGCTCGTATTTTGAACAATACAAAAGTAATCATTACAAATGGTGTAAATACACACAAAAATATCAAAACGGTGAATATATCTATCTTTACCCCCCCCGTATTGTTAATAATACTTAAATAGAAGAAAAAGTATTAATTTGTGTTTATTTCTCGCATAAACATGTTGTAATTATTATATATTTACAAAAATAAAGTCTGTTTGCAGTTTTGCTACAGATTTACAAACTTTTGATGCATGAAATTTTACAATTTAAACAAACACCGCCAGTGTCCCAATTACATTGGGTCCAAAGCCATGGGGTTTGCTCTGATTACTGGCATGTGTGGTGAGCGTGTGGGCGACATTGTCCCCGTGCCCGTGATGATATTCGTGATGAGTGGCAAGGTTAAACTTTGTTTCAAGAAGCATGTTGAGACGGTTGTCAATGCTGGTGAAATGGTTGCAGCCGTATTTACAGAGGGGTCGTACGCCACCGCCCTGGAAGATTGTGTGTGCGTGAGGTTGTACATACAGGGCGATGGACTGGATTTCTGCCATCGCATCGTGAACTCAGTGGCGTTGACGAACGCTGGTGAACCAACCGGAGAGCAGGGCAAGGTGCTGCCCATGATACCGGAGATTCAAGCCATCATGCGGCAAATGACGGGCTACATTACCGACGGACTGATGTGCTGCGACGTGCATGCCATGAAGCAACAGGAGCTGGCGGCGGTGCTGCAAGCCTACTATCGACCAGCAGATTTGCTACCCTTTATCGCCCCCATCTACGACCCGAATGCACGTTTCTACAACGACGTGATGAGGTTGGCTGATAAATATCTGCCGGTGAAAGAGATAGCCTCGCAGCTCAACATGAGTTATCCCACGTTTATCAGAACTTTCCGCAAGGTTTTTAAAGACACGCCACAAGAGTGGTTGTCAAAGAACCGCATGAAACGATTGCGGGATTTGCTGCAACACACGGCGCACACCGACCAGGAGATTGCCGACGAGCTACACTTCACTACGGTGCAGAACATGCGGGCTTTCTGCAAAACGCGCAGCGGGTTGACACCCACACAGTTGCGAGAACAAGAACCGTAGTTTTGCCCCTGCTTTTTAATTGCATTGACTTTGGATGCAAAGTCAAAGAGTTTGGCAGGACGGCTCATGATGCGGGTCGCGGGATGTATTTTCAACAACGAATCAAACTTTTTTTTTCAACAACGAATGTAACAAAAGAAACGAATCTGCCTGTTTGGAATCAATGAACGCAAACGTTCACCGAAAGAAAGCGAATTTTGCAAAGACGCACAACATGTGTATCTCGGCAGATTGGTTTCATTCGCAGAACGCTTGCGTTCATTGTCTTGTTTAGTTTATTCGTCACATTTGTTACATTTGTTGTTCAACAACATCGCCTTTAAATGAAAGAGCCGTGGTCTAAAGTTGTAATATGGAAAAATGTATTGCTGTTCTTCCGCTGATTTAAAAAAAATGCTTACCTTTGGCCAAAAAGGAGGACACGCCATGGAGAAAATCACACAAGACAATTTCGAGGAAAAATATGTAGACCCCATTGAACAGCGGCAGATAGACAAGTTTGTGTGCGACGAGATGTCGCGCCAGATACACCGCTACATCAAGGGAATGTCGGGTACAAAAGCCATGATGGAGAAGTTTGAGGCGCAGTTGTCCACCCTGAGCGTACCGCAGAAGGAGGAGGCCATCGCACGGTATATCGACCTGAACCGCAAGGTGCTGAGCGGGTTGGATTTGAAAATTGTGCTGACACGAGCCATCGCCAACTATTGCGACACGTTCAGTTACATGCTCGAGCTGGTGAACGACAAGCGCAAGTGGGTGTTCTACCTCAACCGCATCAAATCGAAGTACATTCAATATCATTCCGTGATTGAGCAAGATGGCAAGTTTGGCCTGTGTGATCATCGTGGCAACATCTTGGTTCACCCCGTGTATGATTTCGTTCGAACGTGTTACATTTATGTGGATGACCTGGTGACCATGCCCGTCATCGTGCAGAAGGAAGGTAAGATGGGATTGATACTTCCCGATGGGAAAGACACCATCGTGGCACCTTTTGAGTATGATGATATCTCGTTGCGTGAGGAATATCCCTACTTTGAGGCTACACGAGGGGACGAACAAGGATACATTCACAGCGACGGACACTTCGAGGTTGCCCCGCATTCACGGTAAATTTCTCGTTTATCAGTTGGTTGCTACATCCTTTCGGCAAGGAAGGAGGCTTTCGTTTACGGGTTATGTTGTTGAACAACGAATGAAACAAACGTAACGAATGACGTAAACGCGGCAATGAACGCAAGCGTTCTGCGAATGAAACAAAACAGCCGACATAAACATATTGTGTGTCTTTGCCAAATTTGCTTCATTCGGTGAACGCTTGCGTTCATTGAACCAAGCCATCGAATTCGTTCCATTTGTTCAATTTGTTGTTAAAACAAATCAAATGATTGTTTTGCCAACAAGTAATCTTTTTACATGTAAGAGCCGTTGATGGGATGTTAAATTCTGCAAGAAAATAAAGTTTTTTCTCCTATTTATCAGATGGTTGTTGTATCTTTGCGGCAACACTAGATCTTAACAATATCATCAACCTATGATACCGACAATGAAGAAATTTTTATTACTAAGCGTGTTCTGTTCCCTCATGCACCTGGCTTGGAGTGCTGTGCTTGAGGGCAAGACTTACCGCATTGTTTCTGTTGGAGCGAAAGACAAGTCGCTTTTGATTGAAAACTCATCCTTGGCAAACAATGCTAACATCTTGCTGTGGACCGATATGAATGTGCCTTCTCAGCAATGGGAGGCGGTGCGCAATGACGACGGTTCTTTTGCATTCAAGAATGTATATAGTGGTAAGTTCTTGACCCGGAGAGGCGTGTTGGGCAAGACTTCACAATTGTACCAAACCACTTTCAGCACCTTTTCTTCCTCCAAATGGAGGGTAGAAGCCGTGGTGGGTCAGGCTGCTCAATATCAACTGGTACAGCAGGACGGCGGACAATTGTATTGTATCACCACCCCCAGCACGAATGATGGTGCGACATTGTCGGTTGATGTGGTTCAAAAAAATCAAACAGGTGGGGCCGAACCTTCTCAAATATGGCAGTTGGTGGAGGTTGAACCCATCAACAAAATCACTCGTGAGCTGAGAGATGAGGTGATGAATGGATGGACCAAACAGTTTGTGCGACCCCGTGGTGCCAACGTTTCGTTTGGCATTGGCGGCGGATGGGGCGATGCCGAAATGCTGGAAACCATGTTGGACGCGTACGAAACGTCTGGCCAAGAAGCGTATTTAGACCTATTTAAAAAAGGCTTCAACTATTTTAAGTCTAAGGTAAAGGACAATTGGTTGCGACACTTTTGGTTTGGGTATAGATGGAATGGACAAGATTTCAACGACGACGTGATGTGGATGATCATCGCTTCTGCTCGTGCCGGACTTCTCACTGGCTCAACCATCTACACCCAATTGGCTAAAAATAATTTTGACGCCATCTATCAACGGGCGTACAACCCATGGGGCATGCTGCGGTGGGCAGAACGCTCGGGCGACCGCAACGGCACCAACTCGTGTATCAACGGTCCGGCTGAAGTAGCCGCTTGTTATATTGCCATGGCCACAGGTGATGAAACCTATTATGCCAAAGCCCGCGACCTTTATGCCAAACAACGCCGGTATTTATTCAATGCGTCTACGGGACAAGTGTTTGATTCGTTTATCTGGGACGCGACAACCAATCTGCCTTCCAAGTACAATCGATGGGCCTCTACCTACAATCAAGGCACCATGTTGGGCGCAGCCGTCATGCTTTACAACCATTATGGCGACGAACAGTACAAGCAAGATGCAGAGCGAATCATGGAATACACCGTGAAGCATCTCTGTAACCAAGAAGGTATCATCAATGTTTGTCAAGTGGTGGACGGCGATTTATCAGGCTTTAAAGGCATTTTGATGCGCTATGTGCGAAAGTTCATCATCGATTTGAACAAGCCCGAGTATGTGGAATGGATGCAAAAGAACGCCATGCAGGCTTACAGCAACATGAATTCTCGTGGCGTGATTCACTCTGCATGGCTGACAAAGTCGCGTGAAGACTTTATGTTTGGTGACAAAAAAGTTGGCGAGCAGCCTTTTGGATGTTCCACAGCCGTGTCCGTAGCGTTCAATACACCACTGAACGACAGTCGTATTGTCAAGGATGCGTTTCAGCCTGTTCGCGCAGATGAATTTAATGCGATACAAGGTGTCTATTTGAAGGACAGCAATTCAGGAAAATCGCCCTTGGAGATTTCAAATATCAAGAATGATTATTATGTGGGATATAACTGGGTTGACTTTGGTGGCCAACCCGCAACTTCGGTGTCGTTCTATGTCTCCGAGTTGGGCAACGCCAGTTATCAATGTGCCATTGAGGTTCATTTAGACAGTATAGATGGCCCCTGCATCGGCACAGCTGCCATTCCCAACACGCCCGGTTGGAAGACCGTTACCGCACCTGTTGCACCGACAGACGGTATGCATCAGGTTTATTTGAAATTCGTGAACAAGGAGAATGTTGCGGCGGTGGATAACTTCAGGTTGGCTGAAATGCAGTTTGGTACCGATCGGGAAGCATTGCCTGGCGACATAACAGATAATGGTGGGCAGCTTAAGACCGATCAACAGGTGTACGACTTGGGCAGTTTGACCGATAATCGATTGACAACTTCGGCCACGGTGCCTGCTTTCAAAGGGCAAGCCATGTTCCATTATCGTTCTGTGGCACCCGCACTTTTGAAGGGATATGCGATAGGCAGTGGCACTGGTGACGCATCGTTTGATGCCAAAAGCTGGACCTTGCAGGGATCGAATGACGGTCAGACCTGGACAACGCTTGATACACAAGAAGCGCAAGCGTTTGCCATGCGTTGCCAAAACAAGCACTTCAGCGTGAATACCAACAAGACTTTTACGGATTATCGCCTACTCGTTACCGCAACAAACGGCGGCAAAGCGTTGCATATAGGCGAGTGGCAACTCCTGGGAACCTGCCTCTTGAGCGATGATATCACAGCCGATGGCGGCAGTATGATGCACCCAGAAGGTTCTTCGTTGATTGACAAAAACGCCTCTACCATGGCATCTTTTGACGCAAATCAGGATGTTGTGATTGAATATAAGGCTGCTGGAAGCTATGTGCTAACCTCCTATAGTTTGACTAACGGTGATTCAAAGGCTGCTGACAATCCAGCTGGTTGGGTACTCTACGGATCCAGTGATGGCCGAAACTGGACGGAGCTTGACCGCAAGCGCCATGAAACCTTCCCAGTTGAGCAGAGTACACAATTCTACACCGTTGCCTCTCAAGAAGCTTATAAGAGTTTCAGGCTGGTAATTACCGGCAACCATGGCGCCACCCATACGGCACTACATGAGTGGCAACTCATTGGAAAACTCATGTCGAGCGCTCCGCTTTATAACGATATTACCAAGAATGGCGGTAAGCTCACGGCATCCAATGGGGCCAATCATGCTGATTTGCAGGTGCTGACCGATAACAATGCCCGCACGTATGCAGAGCTACCGTTTAAGGACGAGGCATGGGTACAATACCAAACTCCCGAGCCAGCCCAGGTCAGGGCTTATTCTATTTGCATGGGTTATGATGCAGAAAAAGATCCGAGGACATGGCAATTGCAAGCATCTAACGATGGAACCAACTGGCGTGTGTTGCATCAAGGCAATGCGAGCAATGTCAAGGAAAAGGGAACCTTGCGTACTTTCAAAATGACCAATGACGACCCGTATGTTTATTATCGCTTGCTGGTGAAGAAAACAGCGCATGCAAGTGCCACTTCTGTTATGCTGGGTGAACTTCAACTCCATGGGCTGTGTGTGTCAAATCAAGATTTAACCAGTCAGGAAGGAGCCACATCCTGCTATGTTCCTGGTGTGAATGGTGGTGAAGCCGTTGATAAGTTGTTTGACAAGGCGGCATCCAGCAAATACTGTTTCAGCTTCTATGGCGAATCGTGGGTTGACTATCAGGCAGCAGAAGGCATGAAGGCCAATCTGTACAGCCTTACCTCAGCCAACGACAATCCTGATCGTGACCCGCAATCTTGGAAGGTGTTAGGCTCCCATGACGGCAACCATTGGGTGGTACTGGATGAGCGTAACGATGAGTTGTTCTACGATCGGCACACCACACAGTTCTATTCTTTCGACAATTCAGAACCCTATGCGTATTATCGTCTGCAACTCGATGAGAATAAAGGCGGGGAACTGTGCCAGATTTCAGAGTTCCAACTGTTCTATTCAGACGTGGTAGCAACCGGTGTGAATGCGATTCAGACGCCTCATCTGGCTGTCAAGGTTTATCCAAATCCTGTTATCGACTACCTCCATGTAGACCTTCCAACCGACGGACGCATTCAGGTGTTTGATTCACAAGGGTTCTTGATGGCTCAACAACGTGCTCAGAAAGGTAACAATCAGGTTGATTTTGCAAGCGTAGCCCCTGGACTATACTTGGTAAAAGTGGTTTGTGGCACACAAACGAAGACCTTTAAAGTGGTGAAATAACATCTGAAAAGTGTCAAGATATTGGGTGTTTTTAAAACTTGTATTCTATCGAAAAATAGGTGGAACACAAGTTTTAAAAACACCTTTTTTAGGTCTTTTACAACCCATCAGTTTGAGTTTGGGCGGCTATTTTTTTGTTCTTTCTCTCGTTTGTCTTAACTTTGTGGCATGCTCATGAAGTATGTAGATGTCATTGTTCCGCTGCCTTTGGAAGGCACGTTCACCTATTCGGTTCCTCACAACTTGGCCGAGCGGGTGCGGTTTGGCGTGCGTGTGGCCGTGACGTTTGGTGCCTCGAAAGTGCATACCGCCATTGTGGTGAGGGTGCATCAGGACAAACCCGCCTTTAACGTTAAAGACATCGTTGACGTGATTGATGACCAACCCATGCTTCTGGAGCAGCAATACCAGCTGTGGCAGTGGCTGTCGGGGTACTACATGGCCCCGCTCGGCGACGTGTACAATGCCGCTCTGCCCGCCGGACTGAAGGTGGAGGAGAACTATAAGCCTCGTACGGAGACGTATATTGACCTGTGCGAGCCGCTGCGCAACGAGCAATCGCTGAATGTGGCCCTTGACCTGTTGAAGCGAGCGCGCAACCAGCGAGAGGCTCTCATGCACTTCTTGCGCATCTCACACTGGGAAACGATAGAAGGAACGCAGACGGCGGAGCCGGTGGTGGACATCACCCGGGAGGAGTTGATGAACGTGTCGCGCTGTTCGTATGCCGTGATCAAGAGCCTGGTGGAGCGTAAAATACTGTTCACCTACGAGCGGGAGGTAGGACGGCTCAATGATCATGGGGAGGAACATCTTGAAAATGTAAAACGTTTGAATGAGGCTCAGCAAGAAGCGTACAACCAAATTGTTTTTCAATTTCTCAAGAAAAACGTGGTTTTACTGCATGGCGTCACCTCCAGTGGCAAAACCGAAATCTACATACACCTTATTAAAAAGGCACTCGAGGAAAAGAAGCAGGTGCTGTATCTGTTGCCGGAGATAGCCCTCACGGTGCAAATTACCAGTAGGCTAAGACATGTGTTTGGCAACAAACTGGGCATCTACCATTCTAAATATAGCGATGCCGAACGTGTTGAAATATGGAAAAAACAGCTTTCGCACCATCCCTACGAGGTGATATTGGGCGCGCGCAGTGCCGTGTTTCTGCCTTTTCAGCGGCTCGGGTTGGTGATCATTGATGAAGAACACGAAACTTCTTTCAAGCAACAAGACCCTTCGCCACGCTATCATGCACGGTCGGCAGCCATCGTATTGGCAAGGATGTATGGCGCGAAGACCTTGTTAGGGACGGCCACACCGTCGGTGGAAAGCTATTATAACGCCTGCCAGGGCAAATATGGACTGGTGACCTTGACCTCGCGGTACAAGGACATTCAACTGCCGGAGATTAGGGTAGTGGACACGAAGGATCTGCAACGGCGCAAGATGATGACGGGACCTTTCTCGCCACCGCTTATCGCTGCGGTGAATGAAGCGTTGAAGAATGGGCAGCAAGTGATACTGTTTCAGAACCGACGCGGCTTCGCACCGATGATAGAGTGCCGCACTTGCGGTTGGGTTCCCAAGTGTACCAATTGTGATGTGTCGCTCACCATGCACAAAAGCATGAACTTGTTGACCTGTCATTATTGTGGTTACACCTATCGCATACCCACGGTTTGTCCCGCATGTGGCGGCACCGACCTGCGTGGTCGTGGCTTTGGAACGGAGAAAGTGGAGGAGTATGTGGGACAATTGTTCCCCGAGGCGCGTGTCGCCCGCATGGACTTAGACACCACGCGCACCCGCAATGCCTACGGAAGGATTATCGATGATTTCTCTTCCGGTCGCACCAATCTGCTCATCGGTACGCAGATGGTGAGCAAAGGGCTCGACTTCGACCGGGTTAGCGTGGTGGGAATACTCAACGCCGACGCCATGCTGAACTATCCAGACTTTCGCGCTTACGAACACGCCTTCATGATGATGGCGCAGGTAAGCGGCAGGGCTGGGCGTAAAGGACAGCGGGGAAAAGTGTTCTTACAGACCAAAAACAAGGACTTGGCCATCATCAGACAGGTTGTAGGGAATGACTATCAGGGATTTTATGAGGCACTGTTGGAAGAACGGAGAATGTTTTCTTATCCGCCCTTCTATCGGTTGGTATACGTTTTTTTGCGTCACCGGCACGACGATGTGGTAGAAACGGCCGGCATAGAGATGGGCAGTAGGCTCAGACAAGGGTTGGGTGACCGTATTTTAGGTCCTGACAAACCTTCGATAGCGCGCGTTAAAAACCTGCACATCCGCAAGATTGTCATCAAACTGGAGAACGGCATTGACCAAAAGGCTGTGCGCCTTTACTTGCGTACCGTGCAGCAACAGCTCTTGCAGGACAAGCGTTATGCCGCCCTGCAAGTGTACTATGACGTGGATCCGCTGTAAATATCGTTGGACGATATTGCTTCTTTTTTAAGCGAGATAGATGAAAATATCCCGCTTTTCTTTTTCATGGTGATGAAATATTTCTTTTACATGATTGTAACATCTATGTCCTAATTTTGCACTCGTAAAAGTGAACAAGCTAACGATATGAAGAAGATTGTTTTAACGACAGTGCTGATTTTAGGCATCATTCCTGTCTGTTTTGCTGATTCTTTGACGGGTGTAGTGAAAGATAAGTCGACAGGTGAGACGCTCATTGGTACCGTAGTTCAAGTGAAAGGTGAGAAACATCATGCCACCTCTACAGGCTTGGACGGTTCTTTCGTGTTGAAAGATCTGCCCAATCAAGGCACCATTACGTTGATAGCCAGCTATATTGGTTATCAATCCAAGGAGGTTCAGGTGGATATGTCCACAGGAAAGTCCGTTCATCTGGAGCTGGAACCAGAACTACAAGAACTAAAAGAAGTGGTTGTCAAGGGATTTCGAACAAAAGACACCGATGTAAGTGCTTATGCGATGGTGAAAAATTCGTCGCAAGTACTCAACGTGATGAGTGCACAAGCCATTCAGGTGTCACCTGATGTCAATGTGGCAACAGTGCTGCAACGTGTCTCTGGCGTAACAATGCAGCACGATGCGTCGGGTGAAGCCTCGTATGCCATTCTAAGAGGAATGGACAAAAGGTACAATTATACCTTGGTTAACGGCGTGAAAATACCCAGTCCTGATGACAAAAATCGCTATATTCCCTTGAATATCTTCCCTTCAGATTTGATGGACAGGATAATTGTCTCTAAGTCGCTCACTGCCGATATGGAAGGCGATGCTGCGGGTGGCGTGGTAGATATGAATATGAAAGATGCGCCAGGCAGTTTCAGACTTCAAGCGAATGTAGCAACAGGGGCAAGCGATTTCTTTTGGCAAGGCGATAAAACACAATCTCCATTCGGACAAATCAGTTACGATTTTTTAAGTGCGAAGCGTGGAAATACTACCTCTACGGCACCATACGAGCGTTATGGAAGTACGTATGATGCGACCAATGCCGACTTTAAGAATGGTGGAACGCAGCTTTCACGCCGCAGAGTACCAATGCCAAACGTCCACGCAGGCATCTCTATCGGCAATCGTTTTTGGATAAAAAGCTTGGCGTGATATTTGCTACCAACCTGCAGAATACGTATCGTGGCACCGAACGTGAGCTCAATAAGGAGGTGATGGCTAACGGTGAGGAAGCTGCCTATATCAGTGCCATCAAGAAGAGGCTCTATTCCATCCACGATCTCAACCTGGGCGTGCATGGAAAGATTGACTTCACACTTGATAATCATAAGATAGAGTGGTATAATATGTACGTGCGTCGTCAAGCGGACAATACACGCTACAGCATGGATATCACGACTGACTACGACTTTGACCTTGCAAATGGCAACTGGACACGTGCGGATGAGATGCGTACTCTGACACAAACGCAGAATATCTTTGCATCAAATATCAAGGGAACGCATCATTTCACGCGTAACCTCACTGTAGATTGGGCAGGACTTTTCGCAGATGCCAGAGAGAAAGATCCTGACCGTATCTATACCACTATCAAGAACACGGTGACAGGAGGCAAGGTTACTAAGATATTCCCAGCATCACAGGAGCGTCGTTTCCAGCATAACGACGATAAGGACTGGACGGGTTATGTCAATCTTTCGTGGGCGACTCCTTTCAGAGAAGGACTGAAAGCGGTGTGGAAAACAGGTGCTATGTATCGCAACAAGAAGCGTAACAATCGATATTACTCTTACATATCTGTACCCTCAGATAATGGTATCCTGCTGCCTTCTAATGATATTGATGCGTTTCATGGAATTGACTGGACACTCAAAACACCTCGTTCGCAAGCCTCACAACTCAATTACGACTCTAAAGAACGAATAGGTGCTATCTACGGTATGGTAACACTTACTTCGCCAATCTATGAGTTGGTTGCTGGATTTCGTGCCGAGCATACCAACCAACTATACACAATGTTGCAACGTTTTGAGACAACGGGTTCTCTTGGTGAACAGTCGTATTGGGATTATCTGCCGTCTGTTTCATTTCGCTGGACCTTCAAGGATAAGATGAATCTACGCTTTAGTTATTACAAAAGCATCAACCGCCCTGGATTCTATGAGCTTGTGCCTTATCAGGTGGATGGTGAGGACTACACAGAGAAGGGTAATCCGTTATTAAAATGTGCACGTATTGACAACCTCGATCTGCGTTGGGAGTGGTTACCATCGCAAGATGAACAGGTGCTTTTGGGTGTTTTTTATAAGTATCTCAAAGACCCGATTGAGACAACTTTCGATGTAGACCAGCGTCAGGGTAATGCCAGCTACTATATGCCTCAAAACCTTGGTAACGCTAGAAATTATGGTATTGAGCTTGATGTGGTGAAGTATATCCGCCACTTTGGATTCAAGGCCAACTATACTTATACGCATTCAGCCATCACCACGACCAAGAAACGCTATATTGCAAAGAATCAAGTGGAGAATGTTGATCAAACGAGGCCACTTATCAATCAGGCACCACATACCGCTAATTTATCTTTGCTTTATAAAGATACGCAACATGGGTGGAATGGACAATTGGCAGCAGCCTATACTGGGACACAACTAGTATTAGTATCTCCCTATTATGACTCAGACGAATGGGAAAAGCATCTCTTTTCGCTTGACCTGAGTGGGGAGAAGCGTTTCAACAATGGCATATCCTTATTTGTTAAAGCCAACAACCTACTAAACTCCAAACGCGAAAGATACCTAAAAACCGTTAATGAGTTTAATACCAAGATACCAGGACAACCAAACGACCGTACCATTGTAGGAACCTACAAATATGGACGCACATTTCTGGTTGGAGTGAGAGTAAATTTGTAATTATCAACTTTTGTAAAATTCAATATGAAGAGATTTAATTTGTTTGTAAGCATATTAGCTGTAGCCCTTATGGGAGGCATGAGTTCGTGTGAAAATGAAAACATTAATCCATACGATTACGCTGCCAAAACCGATACGATAACCATCAATACTGGTGACGCAAATACAGTGAAGACGACCATAGCCTCTTATCCCACAGGCTCTATCGTTTGGTCACATGACACTACACTCACCTCTTCGTTCAAGATTCCTGCAGGTGCTTCCCTCTATATCGAGCCTGGTGTGAAGGTCACAGTCAGCTCGAAGCCCTTGGAAGATCATCCTATAGAGATTGTGGCATTAGGAAACCTTTACGCTATGGGCACGAAAGAGAAACCGGTAGTCATCAGTTCGGATACAGGCAAGCCCAACGACTGGGGTGGTATCATCTGTGGATACGATTGTGAAGAGGTGGTGTTAAGCCATACTGAGATAGCCCATGCTGGTGCTACTCCCACGGAAAGCTCCCTTTCTTTTCAAAACAAATTGTTCAAGACCACCATTGATGGCGGGGTTCCTGCGTTCCATTTCTGCAATACCAAAGGTCGCTTTGCTGTCGTTAACTGTTTCTTCCATGACAATTACAATGACCAGACTTATTTCACAGGTGGTAATGGAATTATTTATGGGTCCGTGTTTGCCGATAGTGGTAACGAGAGTGATGGCGGTGAAGCTATCAATGTGAAATCGGGATGCATACTCGACATTGCCTACAACCTGATATACAATGCCTGTACCAATGCGTTTAAGCTTTCTGGGTCGGGCGTAGAGAAAAACTTTGCATCGAAACTTGTCATCTACAACAATACAGCTATTGACTGCGGATGGCGCCGAACGAAGAATAAGAAAGGTGGAAATGTATGGATCGAGAAAGCTATTGCGCCCGTTTTTGTGAATAATTTAATGGTTGACAACCGTTATGGAATCCGTCAACCTGGTAAGGATGGGGCTGATATAGACAACAGTGTGCTTTCTCCCAATTATTTCTTTGCATCCACAAATACAGGAGTGAAACAGCAAGGTAAAGACTTCAAGATGATAGTTTGGAATGACAACAATCTCACCAGTCATGCTCCAGAGGATTTATCCAAATTATTTATTAAGTTTACTCAAAACGATAAGATGAATATCAACTGTGAGAGCGATGATCCTGCTAATGGAGCTCCATTGAAATGGAACCCAGCCTGGGACTTTCATCTTAAGCCTGGCGCGCCTCAACTCATTGGTGCACTTTCGGCAGTGAAGCCTAACTTTCCCCGTGGATTGGCTTTCTTTGGCATGAAGAAAGTAAAATGGGTGAGCAATACTGATGACCAAAATTATTATTTCTCTTCATCCGTGGCCAGCAACTTCTTTGGAGCATTTGGCGCAAAATAAACATCAATCAACATGAAAATGAACAAGTTTTTCAAACAGATACTATTTGTTGTTACCTTACTTTTTTCTTTCATTTCCTCTCAAGCACAAACCCCTGCTGATTGGAAACAAATGAAAGCTTCTGTCAACCTGTATTGGGTGAACGATATGGGACGTAATGGTTATTACGACCAGAAAACTATCGCGCAACTGATGGGTACTATGGCGGAAACTGTTGGCCCCGAGGCAGTGATTGCTGTAGGTGATATTCATCATTTCAATGGCGTACAAAGCGTTACCGATCCTTTGTGGATGACAAATTATGAGCTAATCTATTCTCATCCAGAGCTGATGTGTTTTTGGTATCCTGTTTTGGGTAATCACGAATATCGTGGCAATACCCAAGCTGTACTCGATTATGCTCACGTGAGTCGTCGATGGGTAATGCCAGCTCGATACTACTCCAAAGTATTCGAAGGTGATGGGTGTACGGTGCGAATCGTTTTTCTCGACACTACTCCCCTTATCAGTAAATATAGAAAGAATGTCGAAACTTATCCTGATGCTCATTTACAAAACCTTGAACAAGAGCTGGCATGGTTGGACAGTACGTTGACTGCTGCACACGAAGATTGGGTGATTTGTGTGGGTCATCATCCCATCTATGCACAGACTTCGAAGTCGGATAAAGAACGTGCCGACATGCAGAAATATCTTTTGCCCGTGCTTCAGCGACATTCCAATGTGTCGGTATATGGCTGTGGGCATATACACAACTTTCAATATATCAAGAAGAAAGGTGACAATATAAACTATTGGGTCAACTCTGCAGCAGCTCTCTCACGTCCTGTACAGCCAACAGATGGCACCCATTGGTGCGATGCATCCACAGGATTTACAGTGATTAGTGCCAACAAACAACAACTCACCCTCTATGCCATCAACAAGGATGGTAAGATTCTGTACACCCTTCCTGTGAAAAAGTAGCTATATTTGTTGCATTACATGTATTTTATCGAACAATCTATATGCCTACGTGTCCGTGAACGAGCGTAGGCATATAGATTATTTGTCTATGACTCCAAGGTCATGGTCTGTATCAAATGTTTCCGCTGAGGTAGAGTCTACATCTAACTTGTAGAGGCCTCTTTTAATTCGTGCTGCTAACTTTCTCTTCCGGATACGATATTCGTGTGTGGTAAATGGCCTTCAGTCGTTCTATCAATACCTGCTTGGCTTGCAACACATCCCTGAAGGTAATGGGGCAATCGGTGAAGGCACCGCGCTTCACTTGTCCGTCAATGATTTTGTTGGTAAGCTCTGTGATGCTCTCTTCCGTGTACTCGGGAAGTGAACGGGAGGCAGCCTCAACAGAGTCGGACATCATCAAGATGGCTTGTTCGCGCGTGAAAGGATCGGGACCAGGATAGGAGAATGGTGTAGGATCTACCTCCTCATCGGGATGTTCGTTCTTGTATTGTATGTAAAAATAACTTGCCGTACTGGTGCCATGATGGGTCAAGATGAAGTCTTTGATAAAGGATGGCAGGTTGTTTCGCTCAGCCAATTTCACGCCGTCAGGCACATGACTCACGATGATGCGGGCGCTCTCCTTCGGCGATAGACCCTCGTGTGGGTTGGCTCCCACTTGATTTTCGGTGAAAAAAGCGGGGTTGTTCATCTTCCCAATGTCATGATACAAGGCGCCGGTACGTACCAATAGGGCGTTGGCCTCAATCTTGTTGGCAATCTCAGCGGCGAGGTTGGCCACGGTAATGGAGTGCTGGAAGGTGCCGGGAGCTATCTCGCTGAGGTCGCGAAGGATGCCCCGGTTGGTGTTGGACAGCTCGAATAGCGTGACATTGGACGTGAAGCCAAACATCTTTTCGATGACATACATCAGTGGATAAGACAGCAACAGCAGTACGGCATTAGCGGCAAAGTGGTAATACATGTCGATGTCAAGCTTGTCGAGCGAGCTGTTTTGCATGAGCTGTAGCGCGAAATAAACCACTGCATACGACAGTCCTACGAGGATAGCTGTCTTGAATACCTGCGAGCGTTGTGTGAGTTCGCGTAGGGAATAGATGGCTACCAGGGCCGCAACGATTTGCATAATGATAAATTCGTATTGATATTTCACCGCTGCTGCACAGATCAAGATGATGATGCACTGTGTGACAAACGCCGTTCTTGAATCCATGAACATGCGCACGAAGATGGCTGCGGTGGCCAATGGCAAGATGTACACGCTGAACAAACTGTGCTTCATCATCAGTGAAACAAGGATGGGAAACAATGCGATGAGTACATAAAGCATCATGATGCTGCGCGGCTTGCTGAAATAGTCTTTGCGGAAAAGCGACAGATAGACCGTGAACAGAATGATGAGGATGCTGACATAGAGCAGTTGGCCATAGAAAGTAGTCTTGGTTTCTTGGTCAGAAACGTTTCTGCGCTTCATCTCTCGCTCGTATGAGTTCAATACCCGATAGGTGTATTCGTCAACAATGTCGCCCCGGTCGATAATCTTTTGTCCGCTGATCATCATGCCGCTGGCTATTGGAATGCTACTCAAAAGGTCGTTGAGCTCCGTTTCACTTCGGTCTTTGTCATAAATCAAGTTGGGCTGTAGGTAGAAGTTGAGGTTGCATCGCTGCAACAATTGGCGATAAGGAGCCAGCTTGTTGTCGGCAAACAGTTGTTCGTAGGCCGATAAGGTAGAGTAAACGCAATTGACTTGAACGCTCTGTGCCGCCTTGCCATTTACCACTCTGACCATGTTGGTCGAGTCTTTTGCGAACCGATTATATTCGGGTGTGTTGATAATGCCTGCCTGATAGAGTCGATGGAAACGATCCAAAAGGATGTGCATGTAGGCCGCTGGCAAGCCTGGCACGCCCAACTTGAAGTCGTTTTTGAACCGTTCTATCTGCTCTTTCTCCACACTTGCCTTATAATTGAAGTAAGGTTGGAAATACTGCATCAGCGAGTCTTTCTCCTGTTGGATGGCTTCATCTGTCTTATAGATGGGGAAATCGAAGGTGGCAATGAATGAATGATACATCCAAGGCTTGTCCACATCGTAATGAAACTGCTGCGACGTGTCGCGTGGAAGGCTCCATACAATGAGTACAACGGTCACCACCACGAGTATTATCCTCGTTAATATGCTTTGCCAGTTTTGCGAATTTGCTATGTTAAATTTACTCATTTTGTCACTAAAAATAGATATCTTGTTCTGAAACGTGTTGATGGATGGGATGTAATCCCTGTAAGGCTCGTGTGTGCGTCATGAACCTTTTGTCAGCTCATGATACAGGGTCTTTCGGCCTACTATCATGCGAAAATACAAAAAAAATACGGCATACTGCAAAAAAATGACTACTTTTGCACAAAATTTAATATCTTATCTTCATTTATTTAAAATGGCAGAAAGAAAAGTAAGGGTGCGTTTTGCACCCAGTCCTACCGGTGCTTTACATATTGGTGGAGTACGAACAGCGTTGTATAATTATCTTTTCGCACGTCAACATGGTGGCGATCTCGTGTTTAGAATCGAGGACACCGACTCTCATCGTTTCGTTCCCGGAGCCGAAGAATATATCCTCGAGTCATTCAAATGGTTGGGTATCCAGTTCGATGAAGGTGTTTCTTTCGGCGGAGAGCATGGGCCCTACCGTCAAAGCGAGCGTCGCGAGACTTACAAGACGTACGTTCAGCAGTTGCTGGATGCAGGTAAGGCTTATTATGCTTTTGACACTCCGGAGGAGTTGGAGGCCAAAAGAAACGAATTAAAAAACTTCCAATATGATGCTCATACGCGCATGCAGATGCGCAATTCATTAACCATGACGCCCGATGAGTGCCAACAACGCATCGCGGATGGTGAGCAGTATGTGGTGCGCTTCTTAGTTGAACCTGGCCGTGAGATACATGTGCAGGACTTGATTCGTGGCGAAGTGATTGTCAAGAGCGACATCCTTGATGATAAAGTGTTGTACAAGAGTGCTGACGAACTCCCCACTTACCATTTGGCCAACATTGTTGACGACCATTTGATGGAGATTACACACGTCATCAGAGGTGAGGAATGGTTGCCCAGTGCACCCCTGCATGTGTTGCTCTACGAGGCGTTTGGCTGGACCGACACCATGCCTTCGTTTGCCCATCTGCCCCTGTTGCTCAAGCCGGAAGGCAAAGGTAAACTGTCAAAGCGTGATGGTGATCGGCTGGGATTCCCTGTCTTTCCGCTGGAATGGCACGACCCCAAGACGGGTGAAGTGTCGTCTGGATTCCGCGAGAGCGGTTATTTCCCCGAGGCTGTTGTGAACTTCCTCGCTCTTTTGGGATGGAATCCGGGAACCGATCAAGAGATTTTTTCACTCAACGAGCTGGTTGAGGCCTTTGACATCACACGCTGTTCCAAGGCCGGAGCTAAGTATGATTACCAAAAAGGCATTTGGTTCAACCACGAATACATGTTGCAAAAGAGCGATGATGAGATAGCCGATCTCTTCGCACCCATCGTTGCCAACAACGGCGTTGATGAGTCGATGGATCGCATCCGACAGGTGGTTCACATGATGAAAGACCGTGTCGACTTCGTAAAAGAGCTTTGGCCGTTGTGTTCTTTCTTCTTCGTAGCGCCGCTGGAGTATGACATGAAGACGGTTCGCAAGCGTTGGAAACCCTATTCGGCAGAGCAGATGACCGAGTTGGCCGATTTGTTGGAAGGCCTTGACGATTTCTCTATTGAGAATCAAGAGCAGCATGTCATGAACTGGGTCAAAGAGAAAGATTACAAATTGGGTGATGTCATGAATGCGTTCCGTCTGACTTTGGTCGGAATAGGCAAAGGCCCGGGCATGTTCGACATCTCGGCTTTCCTAGGTAAGAACGAAACATTAAGGCGTTTGCGCAAGGCTATCGAGGAGATTCCCACCGTGGCTTCTCATCTTGCCTGATGCAAAAACGCTGAATAGGAAAACCTCTTTGCATCGTGTATCAAGTAGCCATATACCTCTATCTGTGCGGTGTTGCCGTGGCCAGTATCTTCAGTAAGAAAGTTAAGAAGATGTGGAAGGGCGAACGCCAGGCCCTTGATATCCTCAAGAGCAAGGTCAATCCCAACCATCAATACATCTGGTTTCATGCCGCTTCGTTAGGTGAATTTGAACAAGGGCGGCCGTTGATAGAGCGAATCCGCGCCGATTATCCTGAATATAAAATACTACTGACATTCTTTTCGCCTTCGGGTTACGAGGTGAGGAAGAACTATGAGCATGCCGACATTGTGTGCTATCTGCCCATAGACACCATTCGCAACGCACGCAGGTTCTTGAGGACGGTGCGTCCGTGCATGGCCTTTTTCATCAAATACGAGTTTTGGTACAATTACCTGCACATCCTCAAGCACCGCAATGTACCCGTTTACAGTGTCAGTAGCATCTTCCGAGAGCATCAAATTTTCTTCCGTTGGTATGGCAAAAGTTATGCAGGCGTCTTGAGATGTTTTACGCATTTCTTTGTCCAAAACGAAAAGAGCAAACATTTGCTTCACACGATAGGGATAGATACGGTCGATGTCGTAGGCGATACTCGCTTCGATAGAGTGTTGCAAATCAAGGAGAAAGCTCAGCAACTCCCGATAGTTGAGGCTTTCAAAGCAGATAAAAAAGTGTTTGTAGCAGGCTCAAGTTGGGCGCCAGACGAAGATATTTTTATTCCTTTCATGAATGAATGTAAGGATTGGAAAATGATCATCGCCCCCCATGTCATCAGCGAAGAGCATTTGAAGCGTATTGAAGAAAAATGCAAAGGAAAGACGGTTCGTTACACAGCAACAACACCCGAAGAAGCTGCACAAGCTCAATGCTTGTTAATCGACTGCTTCGGACTGCTATCGAGTGTTTATCATTATGGTGAGGTGGCGTACGTTGGTGGAGGCTTTGGGGTAGGAATACACAATGTGTTAGAAGCCGTTGTATGGAAAATGCCCGTACTTTTTGGTCCTAATCATCAGCGTTTTCAAGAAGCGCAAGAACTGATTAAGGCGAAGGGAGGGTTCGAAATCGCGGATAGTTCTTCGTTTGCACGTATGATGCAACAGTTTATGACTCAGCAAGAGTACTTGCGTTTGAGTGGCGAAGCGGCTGGTAGTTATGTGGAATCAAAGACGGGTGCTACCCATAAGATTTTGAAGCAAATAGATTTGTAAATCAATCTACCTTTGCAAAAAGGATACCGTTTGACTTTCAATAAAACGATATAGTGTAAAAGGTTAACTTATTTTCTTGAGTTAACCTTTTGTGTTCTTGTACATTATGCTTATTTTTGTCAAACAATCAACAATTAATTTTCAACGACATACGATATGATACGGTATTCACGGTATTTTTATGGCTTTTTGGTAGTGATGACTTTTTGGGTACAATTTGCTTTTGCACAAACCTATACTCGTGGCATTGGCATTTATCCAGGGCGTGTGCAAGAGGCTTATGTGCCTACGTTAGTGCAGGATGACACCTACCGTAACATCGCTTTGCATCGCAAGGCTTTCCACTCTTCATCGTATGATTACAACCTAACGGCACAATTGCTCACCGATGGCATTATCACTCGTCAAGGGCCAGCCTATCTGGTGACGACCACCAATAGTGGCGTTTTGCCCCTTCGAGAACGCGAATGGGCCATTGATGGCGGAGAGTACACCCGCAACATCTTGATGGGTAGCCGGGCAAAGTTAGAGTACCACTGGCAGGGAATGGGTATCAAGGCCAACCAAGTGAAGCTGTTTGCCAGCGTGGCCTATCACCCCGAAGAGGTCAAGAATGGATTTTCCATCAAGGTGATGGGTAAGAATCGCAAAGGACAGTGGGTGGTGTTGGACGAAAAACGTGGAAACACATTGCCCGGAGAGGCTTCGAAATACAGGGCACACAGTGACCCTAACAAGAATACGGGGGGTGACTTGTTGCCTACGCGAAAGGTCAATATCAGCTTCAATCTCAACACCAAGGATAAAACTTTCAGCGACCTTCGCTTGGCGTTGGACATGGATGGCGCTGCTTATTGGACCGTTACCGAACTGAAGTTTTATCAGGATGGACGGCCAATGACCGACCTGTTGCCTTCTTCAGTCTTCAACAGCTGTTGGATGAGTGCGGGAGGCGGCAACCAATGGGTGTATGTTGATTTGGGCGTGAAGGCCTCTTTTGACAAAATTCGTTTGCATTGGGTGCAAAAAGCCATGCAAGGAGAGCTTGAAGTGTCTGATGATGCCCAGCGATGGCGACCGCTATGTAAGTTGTCTTCCAAGAATGTGACCCTCGATGAGTACGACTGCAAGGCCACGGCCCGATATGTGCGAGTGAACATGCAGGGCGCACGGGCGGGACAACGCTATGCGCTCAGTGAGTTGGAAGTGATGGGTCGCGGGGGATTGGTGGCGCATCCCAAGGCAGAAAACCGTCTGGATGGCAACCTACTTTCGCTCAATGGTGGACAATGGCGATTGCAGCGTGCCTCGCAAGTGCGGGCAACGGGCGAACAAATTGCGCAAGCAGCCTTTGACGACAGCAAGTGGATAACGGCCACAGTTCCTGCCACGGTGCTGTCGAGCTATATGAACATCGGCGCCATACCCTATCCAAACTATGCCGACCATCTGTTCATGATTTCCGAATCGTTCTTTAATTCCAACTTTTGGTATCGTCGTTCGTTCCACGTTCCCCAGGCTATGTTGGGCAGACATGTGTTCCTGAACTTTGATGGCATCAATTGGAAGGCTGACATCTACCTCAATGGAAAGAAGGTTGATCGCATGGAAGGAGCGTTCGTTCGTGGAAGAATCGACGTCAGCAAACTGCTCGTGTCGGGAGAGAACGTGCTGGCCGTGGAGATTGTGAAGAATCAACATCCAGGTGCTGTCAAGGAAAAGAATGAGATGAATACCGACTTTAATGGGGGAATCTTGGGTTATGACAATCCTACGTTCCATGCCACGATTGGGTGGGACTGGATCTCTACCATCCGTGGTCGTAACATCGGTATTTGGAATGACGTGTATCTGTCTGCTGAAGGTGGGGTGAGTTTGGCGGATCCAGTGGTGACTTCGTGCTTGAACCTGCCGGATACGCTGGCCACGGTCACACCGTCCGTCGTACTGAAAAACAACGAATCGCATGCTGTGACAGGACGGTTGAGGGGCTGGATAGGCGAGGTGATGTTTGAAAAAACCGTGACGTTGCCCGCATTGGCCACGGTGGAAGCAACGTTTGACCCATCGAAATTCGCCGATTTGAAGAACCGTCGCCTGCGCTTGTGGTGGCCCAACGGTTATGGAACACCTTATCTTTACGACGCTGGATTTACGTTTGAGGTGGGCGGAAAGGTGTTGGACGAGCTGACGTTCAAGGCCGGGATTCGTGAAATGGGATATCGGGATGTTGATACCCGACTAACGATGTATGTCAATGGGAAACGCTTCGTACCACTGGGAGGCAACTGGGGCTTCAGTGAGAGCAATCTGAACTATCGGGGTAGGGAATACGATATTGCCGTGAAGTATCACCGCGATATGAATTATAACATGATACGCAACTGGGTAGGGCAGACCGGTGATGAGGAGTTTTACGAGGCTTGTGACCGCTATGGCATTATGGTGTGGCAAGATTTTTGGCTGGCTAATCCTGCTGATGGACCCGATCCGATGGACGAGGACATGTTTCTGAAGAATGCAAAGGATTATGTGTACCGCATTAGAAAGCATCCGAGTATCGGTTTGTACTGTGGACGAAATGAGGGTTATCCACCCGAAACGATCGATAGGGCGCTGCGTCAATTTGTACAGACGTTGCATCCAGGACTTTGTTATGTGTCAAGTTCGGCCGATGATGGCATCAGTGGGCATGGTCCATACCGTGCCTTGCCTGCGAAAGAATACTTTGAAAAGCAGACTGGTAAGCTGCATTCGGAGCGTGGAATGCCAAATGTCATGACCTTCGAAGGACTTTCGAGAACACTAAGTCCAGAGGCTTTATGGCCTCAGAATGCACAATGGGGACAGCATGACTACACGTTGCAAGGAGCACAGCAAGGAGATTCGTTCAACAAAATCATCGAAAAGGCGTTCGGAAAGGTGCAAAACGCCAAGCAGTTCACCGCTCTTGCGCAGTGGGTGAACTATGAAGGCTATCGTGCCATGTATGAGTCAGGAAGCAAAGAACGGTTGGGATTGTTGATATGGATGAGCCATTCGTGTTGGCCCAGCATGACTTGGCAGACATACGACTACTACTTTGAACCTACAGCCGCTTTCTTTGGCGTGAAAAAAGCATGCGAGCCGTTGCATATTCAGTGGAATGCAAGCACGCGAAACATGGAGGTTGTCAACCTAAATAAAGTGGTGCACGGGACCTTGAGGGCACAATGTGAGGTGCTGGATATCCATGGCAAGCGACTTTCATCTCATGAGATGGCGTTGCAGAGCAAGCCTGACACGACCGTTGTCTGCACTAAAATAGAAGAGCCTGACATGCCAGGGACGGTCTACTTTTTGAAGATGAAATTGATAGATGATAACAACCAGGTGCTTTCAGACAACTTCTATGTGTGCTCTACCGATGAAGGAAACTTGCAAGAACTAAGGCGTTTGCCCATGGTAACGTTGACCACGCATGTTAAATGGGAAGGAAATCAGGCAACGGTTGTGCTGAAAAACGAGAGTGACACACCCGCCATGATGAACCGCATCAACTTAAAAGGCAACGATGGCCTGCAAATTTTGCCGGTTGATTATAGTGACAATTATTTCCACCTGATGCCCGGTGAACAGAAAACGGTGACCGTAAAGTGGAAAAAAGAGGATACTCGTGGTTGCGAACCGTTGTTGGAAATATCGGGAATGAATGTAAATTTGAAAGAGATGTCTGTGCGCTGATCTCTTATGAATCAATCATATAATCCTTATTGAATACTGAATGATAGATGAAAAAACGGACATTCAGCCTTGTCGTCTACGCTTGCATCACTGCTTTTGCTGGCTCCTTTTACCGGTAAGTCGATGATGGGCGACGTGTTGACCTTTGTGTTGGCGCAGCCTTATTTCGACTTTATGCCGAGTGTTCGATACGGTGAACTCATCTTGGATGGCACATACCATAAGCATGATGAAGATATTTCTTCATCATGTTAAATCGCTCGTCTAATTGTTTATATGTTAATAATAAGCACGGTCAAATTGAAAAACGTTTATATATAGTCCGTTCCCTTCTTGATTTGCACCTCATTGACATATTTTCTCACCAGTGCCGACGAGTCTTCTTTCTTGCAAATAAGCAATACGTTGCCATGTTCGGCGATGATGTAGCCATCCAGTCCGTTGAGGATGGCCAGCTTATCTTTCGGCAACTTGATGACATTATTTTGGCAATCTTCAAGGATGACGTTGCTGTCGATCACCACATTGTCCGATTCGCTCTTCTGCATGGCCTCGTAGATGCTGTGCCACGTACCGATGTCGGCCCAGCCAAAGTTGCATTTCATGACGTACACCCGTTCTGATTTCTCCAGCACACCGTTGTCAACCGACAGGTTGGGGTACAGTGGGAAGTTTTTATTGATGAAATGGTTCTCCTCTTCGATGGTCCAATGGGGCGTCATGGCATCGAGATTGCGCAACACAGAGGGCAGCAACTTGAACAGACAGTGGCTCAAATAGCGTATGTTTGCCATGAACATGCCCGTGTTCCAATAAAACTCACCGCTCTCCACAAACATCTTGGCAAAATCTCTTTCGGGTTTTTCGGTGAACGACTGTACTTGATAAACGCCGTTCTCCGCCGGCTCGCCCAATTGAATGTAGCCATATCCAGGCTCTGGTCTGGTGGGCTTGATGCCCAGGGTGAGCAGCTCATCTCTCTGACTGACAAAAGCAAATCCCTCCTGGATGTCGCTTACAAAGGCGTCCTCGTTCTGAATCATTTGGTCGGACGGCGTCACCAACAGGTTCGCGTTGGGGTTGAATCGCATGATGCGATGTGCGGCCCATGCCACGCTTGGTGCCGTGTTGCGGTGGATGGGTTCGGCCAAGATGCGGTCTTCCGTGATGTCGGGCAACTGCTGATGAACGTCATCAAGGTATGACTGATTGGTGCTGATGAAGATATTATTGGGTGGAACTACCTTGAGCATCCGGTCGTATGTTTGCTGCAAAAGCGTACGTCCTGTGCCAAAGAAGTCGATGAATTGTTTCGGCGTGGCTTCACGACTGCAAGGCCAAAGGCGTTTACCTTTTCCTCCGGCCAGAATGACACAGTATTGGCTATCTGACATGATGGTATGGTTAGTTGTTGATTAGATTTCAAAGGTACGAAAATAAACCATACCGAACAATTATTTTAGTTTTATTTTGACCCAGTATTAAATATTCACACCTCATTGAAAGATGGCGAAAAAAGTGGGTTCATGTAGATGAATATTCTTGACAACGTACCTCTTTCTCCTTGGCTTATTTGCGAGCAGTCATGGTGGTGGTTGCAAATAACGCAAGCATGAGCTACTTTTGTATGTGATTGTTGTATAATGCGTTATAGGGATGATGATGCCTTGGGTAGCTGCTTCTTCGGCTTTTTGTCGCCAATAGCATAGCTTTTAACCTCCAATCTGCATGCTTTTGGCGGGCAAGAACATGCCTATTGCCCCACAAAGTGATGCTTCTTGCAGCGTCATCTCATTGTTTTTCATGAAAAAGAGCGATTTCTCAGCCAAATAATCTGCTGTTTGCTCCTTGCTTGCCTATTGATTTTTTCTATATTGAAAGTTTTCAATTGCTGTTTTAGGGCCTCTTTTTTGATAAAAAATCGGACAATCTGTAGGGGCGTGATTCATCACGTTCCGTCGCCATTAGCGTGAAAAAGAGCAACGTTTAACGGTGGGGCCGTGATTCATCGCCAATCTGGTTTGGCGCACAGCAAGTTGCAATAGTAATGAAACAGATGTTGTGAGTTTGTCACATAGTTGTATCGTTATCATCATATTACGGAAATAAAAATGCAACATCATACCCGTACTTTTGCAGCGTAAAAATTAGTTCAGTATTTCTAATGAAGACAATGAAAAGGGGATTGGTAGCTGCATGCATGCTACTACTGATGAGTTTACAAATGGCCGGCCAAGAGATTAGCGGCACGGTGGTGGATGCTAAAAGCAAGGAGCCGTTGATAGGTGCGACCATCGAGATGGCAGGTGGCAAGCCAGCCGGCGTCACTGACATGGATGGTAGGTTTAAACTTACCGGGCTCAAGGAACAAAAATACACGCTTATAATAAGGTACGTTTCTTATAAGGCCAAAACGCTTAGAGGGGTTCTCACCGGAACAACCGACCTGGTGGTGGAGATGAGCGCCGACGAGCAAACGCTGAAAGAAGTGCAGATAACAGCTGCGGTCAAACAAACTACCGAGACTGCCATGGTGCAGTTGGCGAAAGAGAGTCCTTATGTGATGAGCAACATCTCTTCGCAAGAGATTCGTCGCACGCAAGACTCAAATGCCGGTGAGGTAATTAGGCGTGTGCCAGGCGTGAGTTTGATAGAAGATAAGTTCGTGATGGTGCGCGGCCTGTCCCAGCGTTATAATAATGTATGGGTGAATGGGGGTGCTGTTCCCAGCAGTGAAGCCGACTCAAGGGCTTTCTCGTTTGATATTGTACCCAGCTCACAAATAGACAATTTGTTGATTGTAAAAACCCAATCGCCCGAATATCCATCTGATTATAGTGGTGGATTTATCGTGTTGAACACAAAAGAGATACCGTCAGAAAACTCGTTCTCGCTATCCTTAGGAGGCAATTGGAATACCCAGTCGGCCTTTCAAGACTTTACCTACGCCAAAGGTTCGAATACCGATTTTCTTGGATTTGATGGCGGTTTGCGCTCGTTGGACGGCGGCATTCACAGTCAACTAAAAACCTTATCAGACCAAGCGATTAGCTTATTGGATAACGGATTGAACAATGACTGGCACGAGAAGACGAAGAAACCTTTGGGAGATTTGAAACTTTCTGCCAATTGGAATCACCAATGGGACGTGAATCGGTACAGGCTGGGGATGATAGTGGCGCTGAATTACAGTAACGAATACAGAACCTATCGGGACATGGAGAACAACCTGTTTGGTATTTATGACGCCCAAAACGACCGTGAAAACTATCTGCGCCAATCGGTTGACAACCAGTTTAACAACAATGTGCGATTGGGTAGCATGTTCAATCTTACGCTCATGTCGAAAAATGGGAAAAACAAATACCAACTAAAAAATATCTTTAACCAGTTGGGCAACAATCGCTATACCGAGCGTAACGGCATCAGTGCACAGTCGAACAATGAACAATCGGCAGAATATTATTATCGTAGTCGTACCACCTATAATGCACAGCTTACCGGAAAGCATACGCTAAGGGCGCATGAGTTAGACTGGAATGTGGGATATGCATACGCCAATCGGCACATTCCCGACCGTCGACGCTATTTGGTCAACGATGCCATTGAGACCAATCGGTTAGGATTGTTGACAGGAAACGATGTGTCACGTGAGTGGACACAGTTGGATGAACACATTGTGTCGGGGAGTGTGAACGACAAGTTTACCTTTAATTGGGGACAATGGGAGCCATTTTTGAAGTATGGTGCGTATGGCGAATATCGTACCCGCGATTACACAACTCGCGAATTGATATACAATTGGAACACGTCTAACAACAACATGCCAGACGGATTCAGGTACATGGAGATGCCAACCCTGCTGAGCGATGCCTCTTACTTTGGCGTGGACAAGTTGCATTTGCTGGAGCAAATGCACATGCGCAACGACTATATCGGACACAACACGTTAGGCGCAGGATACTTGGCAATGTCTCTCCCCTTTGGCAAGTTAGGTATCTACGCCGGTGTCCGATTTGAACATAACAACATGGAGTTGGTATCAAATACACGAGACACAGAAGTGAGTCATGTCAGTACATTTTATAAAACCAACGACCTGTTTCCTTCGCTCAACACCACTTATAAGTTTAATGATCAACATCAACTGCGTTTGTCGTATGGAAGAAGTATCAACCGACCAGAGTTTCGTGAAGTGTCCTCATCAGTATATTATGATTTCGACTTAGCCTCCGATGTAAAAGGTAATCCTAACTTAAAAAATGCGTATGTGGACAACATCGATTTACGATACGAATACTATCCAAGTCGAGGCGAACAGATATCAGTAGCCGCGTTTTACAAACACTTTAAGCATCCTATTGAGTGGACCTATACGGTGACAGGAGGTACAGATTTGAATTATTCGTACATCAATGCCTTGGCTGCCAACAATTATGGACTGGAGTTGGACATCAAGAAATCGCTCGATTTCATCGGTCTTCCTCATTTCAGTTGGTCACTCAACGGGGCTTTGATTAAGAGTAGTGTGCAGTTTGAAAAGGGATCTAAGGAAAAAGACAGGCCCATGCAAGGGCAGTCACCTTATCTGATTAACACAGGAATATTTTATAAGAACGAGGCGCACCAAATGCACATCGCCTTGTTATACAATCGCATAGGCAAACGTATTATAGGCGTGGGACGTAGCGAAGGCACCACTTCGGGCGACAATATCAATGCCCGCGTGCCCGATAGCTATGAGATGCCACGGGATGTTATTGATTTGACGGCTTCTAAAAAGTTTGGAAATCACTGGGAACTTAAATTGGGCGTGCGCGATTTGTTAGCACAGAAAGTGTATTATAAGCAATTTGCTGACGTTACTTATGCCGATGGAGCCAAGAAAGAGGTAACCGAAATCAGTCGTTGTTACCAACCCGGACGCAATCTATCCTTGTCGGTTATCTATCAATTTTGAAAACTAAGTTAATATAAATATCATATTTCGTTCATTGATTAAAACAAAACAAAGATGAAAAAAAGTTTGAATTTATGGGGATTGATGACAATCCTAACGCTCTCTCTCGGTTTTACTGCTTGTGGAGATGAAGAAGATGAGCCGGTTGATAAAAAGGAGTCAACGACCCAATACGTTTGGGGAACAGATGGTGGGTTAAAGAGTTGTGACCACTTGTTGTTCACTGACGGTAAGGAAGACCCTAATGGTAAGGAGATTGGCAATGGCAATCAGGAGTTTGTCTTCAAGGGGAAACAAACGCTAAAGAAAGGTACTTATCTGCTGAAGGGCTGGGTGTATATTGCCGAAGGCTCGGAACTGACCATTGAACCAGGTACTATCATCAAGGGTGATAAGGCGACAAAGGCTGCCCTGATTGCAGAGCGAGGTGGAAAACTCATTGCGAAAGGCACGCCTACAGAACCTATTGTGTTTACATCGGCACAAGCCAAAGGCAATCGTAAGCCTGGAGATTGGGGTGGTGTCATCCTCTGTGGAAAGGCTGTAAACAATCAGCAGGAAATGGAAATAGAAGGAGGTCCACGCACGAAGCATGGAGGCAATGACAATGCAGACAACTCGGGTGTACTGAGTTATGTGCGTATTGAGTTTGCTGGTTATCCATTCAGACAGGATAAAGAAATCAATGGCTTGACCTTAGGCTCGGTAGGAAGTGGCACACAGCTCGACCATATCCAGGTTTCTTACTCCAATGACGACTCTTACGAGTGGTTTGGAGGTGCGGTAAACGCTAAGTATCTCATTGCTTACAAAGGTTGGGATGATGATTTTGACACTGACAATGGCTATTGCGGTATGGTACAATTTGGTCTTGTTGTACGTGACTCGAAGCTTGCGGATGCCTCTCAAAGCAATGGATTTGAAAGTGATAACAATGGTTCAGGATCGGCCGTTGAGCCTTATACCACTGCACAATTCTCGAATATCACGTTTATAGGACCTAAATTGGATAAGAACTTCCAAAACAAGCCCGATTATATTACAGGTGGAAGTATGAATCCCAATAATGGTTCGGCACTCGGTAAGTTCCAATCTGCCATGCAAATTCGTCGTAACTCTCGCTTGAGTTGTTACAATACGTTGGCCATTGGCTATCCTATCGGCCTGATGCTTGATAACGAAAAGGGCGACACACAGGGTGCTGCCACAGCTGGAAAACTCAGTTTGAAGAACATTTGGTTTGCAGGGATGGATGCCATCGGTTCGGATATGAACAAGAAATATGAGGACGAGTTGGTTACTGACTATAAAGCAAAGAAGGCAGATAGCAGCAAGAAATCATTCTCTACCACCTTCTTCTTATCACAGGGTAACATCGTGAAGGAGTCTTGGGAAGGCCTGATTGATACCAAAACATTCAAACCTTTGGCATCAAGTCCGTTGCTGAACGCTGCTTCTTTCACCGGATTGAAAGGCTTTAAGACAGTTTCTTACATTGGAGCCTTTGCTGCAAACGATAACTGGGCTGAAGGTTGGACTGAGTTTGATCCAGAAAATGCCAATTATTGATTGTACGTTGATGCGACAGTAAATTTGTAGGTTTTAGCGATTCTATAGCGGATCGTATAGATAAGTAGTTTTTTTTATGACTTCTTATACTTGTCTATACGAAACGTTATAGAATCTTTTTTTGATGCATCAATCAGCCCAATAGTACACCTAACAAGTACTATTTTGTGCAGAAATACGAATTACGATATATTCGTAATAATATTAAAAACAACTACTTCTGATAAATATTTATGATTTATTAACTAATAAACGCTTGCAGTTATTACGAAAAGTTCGTAGATTTGCGAGTGATAAGCGATCGATGGGCTGACATCAGTCAGTTGCTTATTATTTAAGTTGATAATACGCAAGATGATGAATATGGAAAAATTGACAGTACAAGAAGAAGAGGTCATGCAACGTATATGGCAATTAGGAAGTTGTACGGTAAAGCAAATATTAGGTGAACTGGGCACGCCTCCACCGCCATACACCACTGTTGCTTCGGTGGTGAACAACCTCAAGCGCAAAGACTTTGTAAATCAAGAGCAGCGAGGGAACACCTACGTTTACTCTCCTGCCATTCCAGAAGAGAAGTACAAACAGCACTGTATGTCGCGCTTTGTTCGTGATTACTTTAGTAACTCGTTCAAGGACATGGTGTCTTTCTTTGCGAAAGAAGAGAAACTGTCTTCTGAAGACTTGCAAGACATCATTGACCAAATTGAGAAGGGTAACGAATAAACTCCTTTCCTAATCGCTGGTTAGAAAATAATAGATTTGAACACGCACACTTAAAAAATACAGATTATGCTTATCTATCTCGTCAAAGTGAACATAGCCCTCATACTGTTGTATGGCTTTTATCAGATGTTTTGTGCCAAAGACACGTTTTTTGGCTGGAGAAGAGGTCTTTTGTTAGGCATTTATGCCATCGCCTTCTTGGTTCCATTGATGCCAACAATCGATTGGCTCATGACCGCTGAAACCACTCAAGGAATGGCATTAACGTACCGGCAAGTAGTGCTTCCTGAGCTAACTGTTGGAGCAGAGAATGCCAAGCAGACTTGGATGAACGCAGTGCAGTGGATATATATAGGTGGGGTAGCGGTACTCTTGCTTCGGATGTTGGTGCAAGTAGGCATGATTGTGGCCATGATTATCCGCACCAAGACGCGCGATATAGACGGTTGCAAGGTACATATCATCAAGGGCAAAGGCAGTCCGTTCTCCTTTTTCCAATGGATATTTGTGAATCCCGACGCACAAACGCCTGTTCAACTGCACGAGATATTGGTGCACGAGCAGACACATGCCAGACAATGGCATTCGATAGATGTCATTTGTTCCGAACTCTTTACCATCGTATGTTGGATGAATCCTTTTGCATGGTTGTTGAGACGAGAGGTGAGAATGAACATAGAATATTTGGCAGATCATCGAGTGGTGACAAATGGAATCAACTCTAAAACCTACCAGTACCACCTATTAGGATTGTCGTATCAAAAGAATGTAGCTACAATTTCAAATAACTTCAATGTTTTACCATTAAAAAAAAGAATCAAGATGATGAACAAACGCAGAACAAAACCCGTAGGAAAGGTTAAATACTTGTTTTTCCTTCCGCTCGTAGCCGCACTCCTCGCAGCGAGCAACATAGAGAGTATCGCACGCTCTATCAGTGAACAACCCACTATTGTGAAGAAAGATAGCGTGAAAGTTTTGCGGTACACGCTACCACAAAAGCCCAAAAAGAAGCAGACACCGGTCAAAAAACAGAAGAAAGGTGGCGCAGTAAAAGATGATGCTGATAAAGTATATACGGTATCATCAGTGATGCCCGAGTACGAAGGAGGCATACCTGCTTTAATGAATTTTTTGGCAACAAACATGAAATATCCCGTAGAGGCGCAGAAAAAGAAAATAGAAGGGCGCGTCATCGTGAGTTTTGTTGTAGAAAAAGATGGATCGCTGTCAAACTTTAAGGTTGTCAGATCTATTGACCCATTATTAGATGCAGAGGCCCTCAGAGTGGCAAAGTTGCAAAAGAAATGGAAGCCTGGATATGAAAAAGGCAAGCCTGTGCGGGTTCAATACACACTTCCCATCACTTTTAAGTTGCAATAAACTTATCGATCAATGAAGCGAATGTGAATAAGCACGCGGCTCTTTCATAGAAGAGAAAGGTTGTTGATGATGAAAAACAATCTTTGTTCTATTGTTTCAACCACAATACTAATGAATGAAATGAATCGCACTGCTTGTTTCCATTCGCTTCATTTTGCGTCATTTATTATAACAACACTGCCCCTTTAATGACGGCATTGCATCATTTTCCACATATCATTTTGGGTATAAACGATCTATTGTCTTTGTCTTATTGTTTTACCAAAAAACGACCATTGAAAATCTTCAAACTAGAAAAAATCAATAGGCAAACAGGCTGCAAGCGAGGAGATGATTTGAACATAATAAGCGGCTTTCAAAGTTAGAGCATTGACTTTATGGTCTTGGAAACATGCATTAGAGGTCTTATTCACATGCTATTGCTGCATGAAAGTATACAAATTGGAGGCTTATCTCAATGCTCTTGTCGTCAAAAAAAGAAAAAATCATGGACGAAAAAAGACGATTTGAGTATAACGTACACAATGTCAATGGATTATAAAAGTTGCTCATAATTTGCGTATTTGCGACCAACTTTGCCGTTGGTTGTCTACACAAGAATTATGAGCGGCACTTTGTAAAGAAAAATCAGCTTTTATAATCCTTTCATGTTGCGTATCTCCAACCCAACATACGATCATGGATGCGGGTAATACCGAGTGGCAAGTGGAATAATTTCTGGTGGAATCAGTTGGTTTACATCTTCGCCTTGCTGGATGCGTCGGCGCACTTCGGTACTGCTGATGTTGTAAAGAGGCGTGTCCAACAGGTGGACGTTGAGGGGCAAACTTTGTTTGTTGATGGGAGCGTTGAGGCGAGGATAGATGATAATCTCGTAATTTCGCAGGATGTCTTCATGGTGTGCCCACTGATTAAATACCAACCAGTTGTCGGCTCCGATGATGAGTGTGAATGATATTTCGGGATGCGCGGTGGACAAATGTCGCAGCGTGTTCCAGGTGTATGATGGTTTGGACAGGTGAAATTCGGTATCGCAGGCGATGAGTTTCGGCTCGTTTTGAAGGGCCGTTCGTGTCATTTCCAAGCGCAAATGGTCGTCAAGCAATTCGTTTTGGGGCTTCAGGGGATTCTGAGGAGACACCATGAACCATATCTCATCCAAGGCGGAAAGCCTGAGAATATGCTTTGCCAACTGGATGTGACCGTTGTGTATGGGATTGAAAGACCCACCGTAGATGCCTATTTGTTTCATCGTGTCGGGTGATTTCACGCTTTCTTTCCTTCTAAAAATGTGCGGATGACCTCCAGTGTTTCCTGTTTTGCCTTTGCCAAATCGTCATTGATCACGATTTTGTCAAATTGAGATGCGAATGAAAGCTCGTATGAAGCCTTGGCCAGACGGTCTTCTATGACACTCTGTGCATCGGTGGCACGCCCTTCCAACCGACGGCGAAGCTCATCTACCGAGGGCGGCTGTATAAAGATGCTCAGTGCCCTTTCACCATAAAACCGCTTGATGTTGATGCCGCCTTTGACATCTACGTCGAACACAACGTTTTGCCCGGCAGCCAACTGTTTGTCCACTTGCGCCTTCAAAGTGCCGTAAAATCGGTCTTCATAAACCTCCTCATATTCCAAAAACTCATCGTTGTCAATACGTTCGCGAAACTCTTGAGGACTGACGAAGAAGTATTCTACGCCATCTCGTTCGGTACCTCTTGGCTTGCGACTGGTACAGGAGATGGAGAAAGCCAGTTTTAGTTCGGGATGTTCTTCCATGAGCCAGTTCACGATAGTGCTCTTACCACTGCCCGAAGGGGCCGAGAAGATGATGAGATGAGATGAGAGCCTCCCCCCGCCCCTCCGAAGGAGGGGAGCCTTTTCCGCAGACTCTGTTTCTTGGACGGTTTGCTGTTTGTTTTGTTCGTTTAGATGATTCATGATTTGTCTTATTTGCTTTAGTACGTTTTGTGTGTCTGCCAACACAATGAAAACAGCCGTTCTACCCATCTCAAAGATAACTTGTGTAGCTCCTTTATGTTTGCGTAGCGTGATAATTGCCAGTATTTCCTTCCATCTTAGGCTATAGCTCCCCTCCTTCGGAGGGGTTGGGGGAGGCTGTATTTTTTGGGGTCTATAGTGCATTGAACACCTGTTCTTTGATTTGTTCCAGTTCGTCTTTCATCTTCACCACGATGTTCTGTAACTCCGCGAGATTACTTTTCGACCCCGTTGTGTTGATTTCTCGGCCCATCTCTTGTGCGATGAAGCCCAGTTTCTTTCCTACGGGTTCGTTCTCGTTCATGGTGGTGCGGAAGTATTTCAGGTGATTGGCCAGCCGCTGTTTCTCCTCACTGATGTCGAGTTTCTCGATGTAATAAATCAGTTCTTGCTCCAGACGGTTCTTATCATACTCAACATCAGGAATCTGAGAGAGGCCGTCAACGATGCGAGCGCGTATCTTTTCAACACGCAACTTTTCGTATGGTTCAATCTCATTCAGTAGGTTGGTGATGTTGTCCAGCTTCTCGGTGAACTTCTTTTGCAGTGCGGCACCTTCTTGTTTGCGGAAGTCGATAAGCTGGTTGAGAGCCTCTGTGATGGTCTTTTGTGCGACAGCCCATTCTTCATCATCAAGCACTTCGGTCTCGGTCTTGATGGTCACATCGGGAAGAGAGAGTAAGGTGCGGAACCAATCTTGCGGTTCGGGCAGTCCGGTCGTGGCTGCTATTTGTTTGATTTGCTTGTAATAATTCTCAACAACCTCGCTGTTGATGGGAGAAAGGTCGGTTGATGCGTCTTTTTCTATCCAGATGGAGAAGTCTATCTTGCCACGCTCTAACGCATGAGCGACTTGTTGGCGAATCTCTAATTCTTTCTCTCGGTACAGTGGGGCGATACGTGTAGAGAGATCAAGCGACTTGCTGTTGAGTGATTTGATTTCGACATTGATTTTCTTTTCCTTGTAGATAGTGGTTGCCTTTCCGTAACCTGTCATCGATTGTATCATAATTTCAACACGTTAAATTTATGCAAAAGTAATCATTTTGCAGGAAAAAAGCGTAAATTTGCATTTTATTTAGGTAATATTTACGATACATATGTCGTGTATTTTAAGCATAGAGACAAGTACGGACGTGTGTTCCGTGGCCGTAAGCCAAGATGGAACATGCATCTTTGAGAGAGAAGATCACAGCGGTCCCAACCATGCCGTGAAGTTGGGTGTGTATGTAGATGAAGCACTGTCGTTCATAGACAGTCATTTGATTCCGCTCGATGGCGTGGCAGTGAGTTGCGGTCCGGGTTCGTATACCGGGCTGCGTATCGGGGTGTCGATGGCCAAAGGTGTTTGCTATGGGCGTTCGGTCAAGTTGATTTCCGTTCCGACGCTCGAGCTTTTGTGTGTCCCCGTGTTACTGAGCGAGCAGATACAAGAGGAAGATGCGTTGTTGTGTCCCATGCTGGATGCCCGTAGAATGGAGGTGTATGCGCAGCTTTTCGACCGTTCTTTGAAAGAGATTCGACCGATACAAGCCGACGTGGTAGATCACGAAACGTATAAATCATATTTGGATGAGCATCCCGTATATTTCTTTGGAAATGGTGCAGAGAAGTGTTTGGAGGCCATCAACCACCCTAACGCGCACCTCATCAAAGGCGTAGAACCCTTGGCTAAGAACATGTTCCCATTGGCGGAGAAGCGCATGATGAACGAACAGTTCGAGGATGTGGCCTATTTCGTCCCGTTCTATTTGAAGGACTTTGTGGCCAAATCACCCAAGAAGTTGCTTTAAGAGCATGGGGCTCGCTGCGACGAGGCTTTTAGTTGATAAATAAATTGAACTATGGATATTGAAGGATTAGATTATAATACCCAGCGCGAGAAACTCATCTTGCCCGAGTATGGCCGTGAAGTGCAGAACATGGTAGACCATGCCGTATCGCTCACTAACAAGGATGAGCGTCAACGATGTGCCGAAACCATTGTCGCAATCATGGCTCGAATGTTTCCACAGAGTCGTGAGAACGAGGATGTTCAGCGGAAAATGTGGGATCATCTTGCCATCATGAGCAACTTTAAGCTTGACATCGACTATCCTTATGATGTTTCGCAGGCGGCCAAGATTTATGCAAAGCCCGAACCATTGAAATATCCTATGAACCGAATTCCTGTGCGTCACTATGGAAACATGGTGTTCGAGATGTTTGAAAAGCTCAAGACCATGAAGCCTGGTGACGAGCGTGACGAGTTGGCTCGCGTTACAGCAAACCAGATGAAACGCAACCTAATGCAGTGGGGACATGGCTCCTCGGATGATGAGAAGGTGGCTTTCGATCTCGAAAAGTTCACCGACGGCAAAATCGTTCTTGACCTGGATACCTTCAAGTTCGACCGGATGGACGCGCGTCCCAACGATAGAAGGAAAAAGAGACGATAGGCGTATGGAGGCATTTGTCATTGAAGGCGGCCATCAGCTGAGCGGAACAATCAAACCACAAGGTGCCAAGAACGAGGCGTTGCAGGTGATTTGTGCGACGCTTCTCACCTCCGATCCGGTCACAATCAAGAATATTCCAGACATTCTTGACGTCAACAACTTGATTAAATTGATACAAGAGATTGGCGTCAAGGTCACCCGAATCAATAAAAATGATTATGTTTTCCAGGCAGACGAGGTTAATCTCGACTATCTGGACAGCGACGCTTTCGTAAATAAATGCTCATCCTTGCGCGGCTCTGTTTTGATGATTGGGCCTTTGTTGGGTCGCTTTGGCAGGAGTACCATCGCCAAACCAGGCGGTGATAAGATAGGTCGTCGTCGATTGGATACCCACTTTTTAGGCTTCAAGGCGTTGGGAGCGAAGTTTAGACATGACGCAGCTCGTGACGTGTATCACATAGAAACGGCAAACAAGCTCAAAGGCTGTTACATGCTCTTGGATGAGGCTTCGGTTACAGGAACGGCCAATATCATCATGACAGCCGTGATGGCAGAGGGGACAACCACCGTGTACAATGCGGCTTGCGAACCCTATATCCAGCAGTTGTGCCATCTGTTGAATGCCATGGGCGCCAACATCAGTGGCATTGCATCGAACTTGTTGACCATTGTTGGTGTTAAGTCGCTGCACAAAGCCAAACACACGGTCTTGCCAGACATGATTGAGGTGGGGTCGTTCATCGGCATGGCAGCCATGGTAGGCAATGGCGTGAGAATCAAAGATGTGGCTGTTCGGCACTTGGGCATCATCCCCGATACCTTCAAACGCTTGGGAATTAAAATCAAGATTGAAGGCAACGATTTGTTCATTCCCCGTCAACCGCACTACCAAATCGACTCGTTTATCGATGGTACCATCATGACTTTGAGCGATGCTCCATGGCCTGGCCTTACGCCCGACTTGCTGTCAGTGCTGTTGGTGGTAGCCACACAGGCGCGTGGTTGTGTGCTTTTTCATCAGAAAATGTTTGAAAGCCGTCTGTTTTTCGTGGATAAACTGATTGACATGCGCGCTCAAATCATCCTATGCGACCCACATCGTGCGGTGGTTATCGGTCACGATCGCCAGTTTAGACTGCGTGCCGGCCGCATGACCAGTCCCGACATCCGCGCCGGTATCGCACTGTTGATTGCGGCATTGAGTGCAGAAGGTACCAGCAGAATAGAAAACATCGCCCAGATAGACAGAGGGTACGAGGACATAGAGGCTCGACTCAACGCGTTGGGCGCACATATCAAGCGTGTCGATGATTAAGGAAGAAGACGTTTACCGCATAGGCAAGATTGGCAAACCGCATGGTGTTAAAGGCGAGTTGTCATTCCATTTTACCGACGATGTGTTCAATCGTACGGAGAGTTCCTATCTTATTTTGAAAATTGATGGCATCTTCGTACCTTTCTTCCTGGAGGAATATCGCTTTAGAAGTGATGAAACGGTCTTGGTGAAGTTTTGCGATGTCGATACGCAGGACAAGGCTCGTCAGCTGACAGGCTGCGAGGTTTTCTTCCCAAGGGCGATTGCTGAGTCAGATGATGCTCATCTCTCGTGGGCGCAAATCATAGAGTTTGCCTTGAAAGATGCGCAAACCGGTCAGCTGATTGGCACGATCAGTTCGGTAGATGACAGCACCGAAAACGTTCTGTTTGAACTGGAAGACGGCACACTGATTCCCGCTAACGAGGATTTATTACAGCAAATAGATGCACAAAACAAAGAAATAACGATACAATTGCCCGATGGCTTGCTCGACTTATCAGATAAGTAAAGCCGCTTGGCACTTTTTCATAACGATCAATGAAGAAACAAATATGTATATTAGGCTCAACAGGCAGCATCGGTACACAAGCACTCGATGTCATTGAGCAGCATGCCGACTTGTATGAAGCCTATTGTCTCACCGCCAACAACCGGTATGAAGAACTGGCTGTGCAAGCCCGAAAGTTCAAGCCTGCTGCGGTGGTTATCGCCAATGAAAGTCTGTACGAACCGCTCTGTCGGTTGTTGGATGACTGTCCTGAGGTGAAGGTTTATGCGGGCAAGGCGGCGCTTGATGAAATCGTACAGGCCGAACCGATAGACATGGTGCTTACGGCATTAGTTGGATTTGCAGGGCTTTCGCCAACCATTCAGGCCATCAAGGCGCACAAAAAGGTGTGTTTAGCTAACAAGGAGACGCTTGTCGTGGCGGGTGAACTGATTTGCAAGTTGGCTCAACAGTATCATGTACCTATTCTACCTGTCGATTCTGAACACAGTGCCATCTTCCAATCTCTGGTCGGTGAAGATGACAACGAGATTGAAAAGATATTGCTGACAGCCAGTGGGGGCCCTTTCCGAACGTTCACGCTGGAGCAGATGAAGGACGTTACCGCTGCTGATGCGCTCAAACATCCAACGTGGGAGATGGGTGCCAAGATTACGATTGACTCGGCAACGATGATGAACAAAGGTTTCGAGGTTATCGAAGCCAAGTGGCTTTTTGGCGTTCCAGCGGAAAAAATACAGGTGTTGATTCATCCGCAGAGCATCGTCCACAGCGCCGTTCAGTTCGTAGACGGCGGCGTCAAGGCGCAACTCGGCGTGCCAGACATGCGTCTACCGATACAATATGCTTTCTCGTTTCCCAAGCGATTGCATCTAGATGGCGCTCGCTTGGACTTGTTCCATCAGCCCTTGGAGTTCTTTGAGCCCGACTTCACGAAGTTCAAATGTCTGGCGCTGGCCTATGAATCCATCCGTCAGGGCGGCAACATGCCCTGTGTGGTGAATGCTGCCAATGAGGTGGTGAATGAGGCTTTCCGACAAGGACGGTGTACTTATCTGGACATGGCTGACGTTATAGAGAAAACAATGGAGCGTGTTGCTTTCGATGCGGCACCCACCTTTGAAACCTATGTCGAGACAGATGCGATGGCTCGCCGTATGGCTAACGAATTAATTACAAAATGATTATGGAGATACCAGGGTGCTTGTGCTTACTATCAAGCTCCTTTTAGCTCCGAAAACTCATCAAATAGAAATGGAAATATTCTTAATCAGGTTGCTCCAGTTTGTGCTGGCAATCTCCTTATTGGTCCTCTTACACGAAGGCGGACACATGTTTTTTGCCAAGCTCTTCGGTGTAAGAGTTGAAAAGTTCTTTGTCTTTTTCGATGTCGGCATCGGCAAGTGGAAGGGCCATTTGTTCAGTTTCAAACCCAAACATAGCGACACCACCTATGGTATGGGATGGCTTCCCTTGGGCGGTTATTGTAAAATAGCGGGTATGATAGACGAGAGTTTCGATACCGAACAGATGAAAAAGCCGGCCGAACCGTGGGAGTTTCGTTCCAAACCCGCATGGCAACGCCTGCTCATCATGATTGGTGGCGTAACCGTCAACTTTCTCTTGGCTCTTTTTATCTATTCCATGGTGTTATTTTATTGGGGTGAATCGTATGTGCAGGTCAAGGACATGACCCACGGAATGCGTTTCAATCAAGAGGCCAAGTCGTATGGATTTCAAGACCATGACATCCTTGTGGGTACCGACCAAGGTGCGTTCAAGGACTTCAACGCCGACGTTTATCGCGACTTGTCTACCGCCAAACGGGTCGACATCATCCGCAATGGGAAGCACATGAGCATCAACTTGCCTGGCGACCTGAACCTGTTGTCCATGCTGAAGAGCACCCCTCGCTTCGTCACACCGTTTGTATTGGCCGATGTAGACAGCGTCATGCCTGATGGAGCAGCGGCTAAAGCCGGTGTTAAAAAGGGTGATCGCATCGTCGCCATCAATGGTAAGCCAGTTGATTCTTGGAACGCTTTCCAAGACGAGGTAGGCGTGTTGAACGATCAACTCATGGCTGCCAAGACCCCGCAAGACAGCATGAAGATTCGAACGGCATCCATCGCATTCATGCATCTGGGTGCCTCGAAAGCCGATACGGCGCAGGTTGTGCTGAGCAAAGATTTGCTTTTGGGCGTGGGTATGACGAGCATTTACTCGTATTATCAACCCACCAAGAAAGAATACGGCTTCTTCGAGAGCTTCCCGGCTGGTGCCAAATACGGTTGGCATGTACTGGCTGGATATGTAGGCGACATGAAATATGTATTTACCGCTGATGGTGCCAAGTCGTTAGGAGGCTTCGGTGCTATCGGAAGTCTGTTCCCACCCGTATGGGATTGGCACATGTTCTGGCTCATGACGGCCTTCCTCAGCATCATCTTGGCCTTCATGAACATTCTTCCTATCCCCGCGTTGGATGGTGGACATGTGCTCTTCCTGTTGTACGAGATGATTACTCGCCGCAAACCCAGTGAGACATTCATGATTCGTGCCGAATACATCGGCATTGGTATCTTGCTGCTTTTGATGATCGTGGCCAACCTCAATGACGTGTTGCGCTGGCTGGGAATCATCACCTACTAAGGCAATACGGCCTTAATCTATATGCGAAGAGGCAAGGTGCGCGAGATTGTTAGCACCTTGCCTCTTCGCTTTATACTTACTTTTTTACTTGCTTTTTAGGGCTTTGTGGGTGTTACATATACTGGACGGATCGCAGCTATTCGCTTATCAGCGTTATTATCATCGGTGAGCATCCAATTACTTTCATACTCATAGCCAAAAAAGAAGTAGTAATAACTATTGAACTTTCCTTTTTGTGACAATTGTGTAGCCATGTAAGTACCAAGAGCGGCTGTCGTGGTATTTCTCTTATACAAATCAGAATAGGGTAAGAACAATCCTTTGTTCGCTCTGACCAACCCTGTTACGTTATTGAATTTATACAGTTCCTGGTAACTAACTTCCCTTCTGAAGAGAGGGGTGATGGAGTTGGTATCGTAACAGTAAACGCCATAGATTTTGCGTCCTCCAGCATCAAGGCAGTATGCGGGAATTATGTGTGCCTTGGTTATCAAAGCTACGAAATCATCAAGTGTCGGTATGCGATAATAAGTGGTGCCGTTGTTGGTCTTCGTACTGTTGTAAACAATGTCTTTATTGAGATTTTGGTAATCTTTATTAAATGGATGATGATCGACAAATTGAGGAGTATAGTCAAATACATCATGAACTGTTTTTGCCAATTTTCCCAGGTTATCCCATACTATATAATTCTTTGAAATAGTCCATTGTTCAGGTGCAATGCGTCCGTTGCTACTCCCGTCGGCATCGGTTATGAAATTGCCCGTAGCCCATTTCACGCCAGCCACTTCTACAAAAGGTTGATCGGCTTTGATTTCCTTTGTAAACAACACGTTGTTTAGAATCCTTTTGCCAGCTTCTACTTTCAGTGTTTTCCATGTCTTTTCATAGCACTTGTTCTCTTTCGTTACAACAATGATGCGTACATTGCTGTATGTCCCAGGAAACAATGATGCGTAAATATAGTTCTTGAGGTTAGTGGTAGTTGCTGGATAACCTCTTAAATCCAGCATGATATTCGTCGTATAGTCGTTCATTCCACCATCATCAAATTTTCCAAAAATTAGGTCGAATACAGCAAGTGACTTTACGTTGGAGATATAGACGCCTTGAATCTCCTTTGCCTGAAGTATGTTGCCATCAGGAGTAGCAAATCTTATTCCCAGCATTCCCATCAAGTGTTTCATGGTGACACGTCCCACCTGAACGTTGTCATTAGAAACTTTTTCTACACTTTTTGTTGCGTATTGAAAGTCAAATTTTTTCCCAATGGTTTCAATGGTTCCATCCTGAGATGAAATGTCCAAGTGCACGTTACGTGAAATGTTCGTTTGATTTTTATGATAGCTATTTAAATTATAACCAAGCTCTTCATTTATCAATGCTGAGCTGTATCCACTTAATTTGCCATCGACATAGTCTCCGGGCAATCTTATATTGTATGATGACCCACCAGAGCTTGTAGAAGATGATTCTAACGGATAAAGAACCTTGCCTTTATATTCTCGCCTATCTACTTCTTTCCCGTTCTCTTGATTTTCATCTACTGCGGCGCTCGCCGGATAGAATAGGAAAATGCTGGTTCCTTTACTAACAGTTGACGTGGTAACTATCGTACCTGTAAAACCTGATGTTTGCTGTCCGTCTTGTACAGCCGACAAAACGTCGTATGTTGGTCTGTCGTTCTTAGAACTGTAAGTGTAGGCTATCAACTGGTCGGTTTGTTTGCTCCAATACGATTGTATGGGTTCGGCTTTTCCATCTGCCCCTGGTTGTCCACCTTTTAACGATCGTGTTGCGGGGTCAGTTCCCACTGAAAGCTGGTATGTATAGGTACCGGTTGTATTGCTTGATGTTTTTACTTCCTGTTCGAAATCTTGATCCTGGCACCCCATTAGCGACATGGCTGTAACCAACAGGATGAATGCTGAAAGTAATTTACTTGTATTATTCATTGTTTTCTTATTGTATTTGTTAAAAACTGGATTACGCCGTGTATTTGACGGTCAGTTACGCTTGTTGGCGTTAGGGTAATGTAAATGGGTCTTTGGGCGAAGGCGTTTCATTCTCATCCTCTTCGATACTATTATCATTTCCCTCTTCAATATCCTTGGTTGTGATAGTGGCTGTGATCATTTGAAGCACTTCAGCAGAGAGTTGATAAACCTCTATTGCTGGTTTTATAAACTTTTTTTTCTTCATTATTCATGTTGGTTATACCTTTGCTGCCAATAGGCAGCAAAGGTGTTCTTAAATATGCTGTCGGACAAATGATGTGAACCTAATCTTCGTCCACCTATCATTTTTTGTGACAACGGCTTATAAATCATACAAAGGTAACAAAAAGATTCCTCTCATCCCGTTTTTAATATACTTTAATTTTGGTTTAACTTGTAATGCCGCCATGTTTCCATTCAATACCTTGAAGCCCAACTACATTAACGTTAGAGGGTAAAAGAATGGCGTTCGAAATTCGGTCGTGCAATGTTATCATTCAAGAAGTCATGTTCCACTCGTCACTTTACTTTTTTTCCCAAGAACATGAAAAGAAAGTAAAAGGCAACACCCGATATGAATCCGGCAATGGCGTCTATCACATAGTGGGCCTGGATGTACACCGTGGCGAGGCAAAGAAACACATAGAAGGGCACCAACAGCCAGAGTAGCTTGCGGTTACGCGTGTGTCCAATCAACAACATGCATACCGTGGCGATGCCTACGTGTGAACTTGGAAAGGCTGCCGTGGGTCGTTCGCCTGCCGCTTTGGCATCTTCCACCAAGTGATAGAACAGTCCTTCTTGATAACCCGGACTAACCAGGCATTCTTGATGATAGTTGAAATAGTCGTTCACGCTTGGGAATATTCCTCTTGCCGCATTCTCCAGTCCGATGGCCTTGAAGTAAAATGTAGGTCCAACGACGGGCAATAAATCATAAATGGCATAGTAAGCGAAAAATGATGCGACGAGGACCCAAGTGCAACGCTGAAATTCTTTCTGCCGGCACACAAAGTAAAAAAGAGCGGTAAGGGCTATCATCGGATAGAAAGAGGCATAGCCAAGATCAATCAGTTCACTGAAAATGGGCGACGAAAACGCCTGGGAAAAGACCAATGCCGGCTGCATGCCAAAGATGGCTTGCTCGCAACTGGCAAAAATATGGTCAAGATTGGGCAGCACTCGGTTCAGTTCGTAGGTGTCTGGATACCACCATGCCAGCAGTCCCATCTGTGCGAAGATGCGGGCGGAGAGCGTCAGACGGCAAGACAGCAGACGGTATACTCCCCACAAAGCCAATGTCATGGCGCCCACTTGTATGCGCCCGATAATCATCGAATGTGGGTTGACCAGCTTGGTGTAGGTGAAGAATATCATCAGAAAGGTGAACCCCATGTAGGCAAACATGGCCCACTCGATAGGTAAGAGCCCGCGCTTGGGTTTCTTCTCGATGGAGAATAGTTCAGAAAAGAAATATTTCATCAGTATGCGTTCATTAGTTTTTAGGGGCTGCTTTGCTGGAAAGCCAGTGATTCTCGCAATACCACTTCACGGTTTCTTTCACACCTTGTTCCAATTTGTAGTGTGGATGATACCCCAGCTCGTCCATGGTTGGCTCGATGTTGCAGCGCCAGTTCCGTTGCCGTAGAATGTTATATTTATCATTGTTCAGCGCAATGGGCTTTCCCGTTTTTCTGCCTACAAGTTCACCACACGCTGTGATGATGCGCAAGAGCCATAGCGGTGCTTTCAGGCGCACGCACCAAGGATTGCCCAACTCTTGGCGGATGAGGTCGCTGAAAGTGTCAGATTGGTATACACCTCCGTCGGTGAGGAAGTATTTGCGACCACTCATGCCGCGGTCGATGGCCAGAAATACGGCCTGAACCACATCGAGGATGTACACGAAGGTGATGTCTTGCCGACTGAAGCCAGCTGCGAAATCCAGATGACGTGCAATACTTTTAACCATCAGGAAATAGTCTTTTTCGCGTGGACCGTAGATGCCTGTTGGCCGAAGAATGATGTATGGAAAGTCGTTTCCAATGGAATCGAGGTAGCGTTCGGCCTCCAGTTTGCTTTTGCCATACGCCGTATTGGGTAGGGGAGTGTCGTGCTCGTTGATTTCGGTAAACGGTTTCTGTTCTCTGATGGCGCCAAACACACCCAGCGTACTGATGTAGATGAATCGCTTGATGGGCATCTTCAGCTTTAGAATGGCGTTCACCAAGTGCTGGGTTCCTTCGGTGTTGACACGGTGAAAATCGTCCGGATGAACACATTTGGTGACGCCAGCGGCATGAACAACATAGTCGAAAGCTTGCCCCTCGAGCTGTTGAACCAATTTCTCTTCCGACGAAAAGTCCAACTCGATGAAGTGAATGCGCTCATCCTGGAGGTATCGACGTGAACTGGATGGCCTGACAGCCGCCCAAACCTCCATACCCCGTTGTAAGGCTTCATCAACAAGATGACTGCCGACGAAACCCGATGCACCAGTGATTAGAATGCTCATTGAAAAGTTGTAATTACGCTGCAAAAATAGACAATTTTTCCGAATAATCAGCTTGTTCGGATAAAAAACGGCTTGTTGTGCCACGGCTCTCTCTTGGAAGAAAGATTGATGACTGTTAAAAACAAGTATCTGCATTTGTTTCAACAACCCATGTCAAGAGTGAAAGGGATCACCTTGTTCGCACGCAATGAACGCAGTCGTTTGGACGAAAAAAGTGAATTTGCAAATGCATAACCATTCAGCTGAAAAAAACATGATATTCCCCTGCATTTTAAACGCATTGACTTTACCTGCCAAACTCATTGACTTTGGAGTTCAAACCCATTGACTTTAGCGGCCAAACTCAATGAGATTGGACACCCATGTATTTTCATATCTTTGACAAACTTGTTTCTTTGTTATAATCTTTTGATAGCCAGTTGTTTGAGGTTTACCTGCTGGGTTTTCTCAAGTGAACCTGTATTGATGGTTTCAGTTGTCATCTGCCGCAAAACAAAAAAGGTGTGTCAGCCATTTGACATACCTCATTTTATATGGGTTTCTTTATTCGTCAAGCAAGAAAGGCTATCCTATCTGCCGCAAGAGATAGGCGCACTTTTCAGCATCCCCTGTGGTTTTGCCCTTGTCGCACGACAGCTTAACGCAATCGTGCCATTCGCGTTTCTCGGTGATTCTGCTGCGCGTAAGTTTCACGACGATGTTCATGGGTTCGGCATTCGCTACGTCACAGGTCAGAAAGGTACCCACGCCATAACTGTCTTGCATGCGTCCATCGACATATTTGTGTATCCGGATGGCCTTCTCAATGTCCAGTCCGTTGCTGTACACCACCTGTTTGGTTGCCGGGTTGATGCCCAGACTCTCATATTTCTCAATGATTTTGTCGGTCTGTTCATTCTCATCGCCACTGTCCACGCGCAGTCCTACGAACATCATCGCCATGCGTTTGGATAGATTGTTGAAAAACACTTTGTCGCCGAAGCAGTCGTACAGATAGATGCCATTATCGCCATCGTACACGTCACTGAACTTTTTCATTACGTTGAAGTTGCATTCAAAGACACCACTGACGTTCTCCTCGAACTGGATGAGCTGATGGCTCATGGTGCCAATGGGCGTGAGATGGTGCTTCATGGCCAGGTAAACATTGCTGGTTCCCGTGAATCTGCCCGACCAGCGGTGGTGTCCGTCGTCGTCATCGTAGCCACCTTGCTCGTACACCTCCTTCATCACGCGCAACACCATGTCGTGATGATCGAACGAGAAGCGCCGCCGCGTGCCCATATCTCCCAGCACCAGGCCATTCTTAAGAATTTCAATCGCTTTCTGTCGGGTGCGCTCAGCCTCGCGTTTCGGGTCGTATGCGTCACGTTCTCCACGCAGGTTGTGCATCAACTCAGATACGATGGCGAGGATAGGCATTTCCCACATGATGGCCGAATACCACTTGCCACGCACCGTAATGTCCAAATGCCCCTGCTCATCCTGCGACACGGTGACCTCGTGAGGATTGAAGCGATAGCCACGAAGGAAGGTGAAATACCATTTTGGAAGGTAATACATCTTTTTCTTCATGAACTCAATCTCCTCCGATGTAATCATCACTTGTGGCATGTAGCCCAGCTGTTCTTCCACCAAAGCGGTGAATCCCTTTGGGTAAACGGTGTCGTTGCGGTCAAAGAAAGTGTACTCAACCTCTGCGCGAGGATACTTCTGCAGGACGTAATATTGACAACTGAAGGTATAAGCATCGTTGTCGGTGAGGTGACTGATAATCTGTTTCATCGTTTTTTCTTATGTTGTGTTTTTGGAAAAAATAGCGCAAGCCGAAGACAAAGGAAACTTGTTTGCTTTGTTGAGGCGCAGCCTATCTTTGGCAAAGATACGTTTTTCCTTGCAATAATCATGTAAGTTGGTCGATTATTGAATGTTAACGAAATATTTTTCGGATAGTTTTCGGAAAGCAGTACCTTTGCAAGTGAATTGTCATAGATATACTATAAGGGTATGTGTCGTGATCTATTTTCCCACTGTTCAATATTGATTTTTGATGAAACAACCCAAAATAAAAGCTTTATTTTTTGACATCGACGGTACGTTGGTGAGTTTTAAAACCCACAAGATTCCCGCCTCAACCACAGAATCTCTGGAAAGAGCAAAGGCAAACGGCGTGGAAATATATATCTCTACGGGTCGTCCAACACCGCTCATCACCGTTTTGGGCGACATCGAACATTTGATAGACGGCTACATCACGGCCAATGGAGCCTATTGTTTTGCCCACAACGAGGACGTTTGTTTGCACGCCATCCCCGCGAACGACGTTGAAACGATGGTGGAAGAAGCCACCCGACAACGTTTTTCTTGCGTGCTGGTGGGTACTAAGAACCTGTGTATTTACCAGCCGGACGAGAAGTTTCGACGCATCTTCGTGGACATGCTGCAAGTGAAAGCCTTTGAGCAAGGGGTCACTATCGATGAGATTCTTAAAGAACCCATCCTGCAAATGAGTCCGTTCATCACGCCGCAGCAAGAAGAAGCACTCATGCAAAAACTTACTGGATGCCTCTCCGGCCGTTGGCATCCGGAGTTTACTGACGTCACTTCACGATGGGCCGACAAGGGGCAGGGACTGCATGCCATGGCCCGTCACCTGGACTTCTCGATGGAAGAGACGATGGCGTTTGGCGATGGCGGCAATGACATTTCCATCATTGAGCAAGCCGCCGTTGGCGTGGCGATGGGCAATAGTGTGCCTGAATTGAAGAAAGTGGCCGACTACGTCACCACGTCGGTGGACGAAGATGGTGTGAAGAACGCACTCGAACGGTACGGCGTGATTTAAGGCTGGTTCTATAAATTACCACCGCACATAGTCATTAAATGTTTATGAAATACGTTTTGTTATCTTTTGGCTTCTTTTTGGTTCAAAATGTAAGTTCGTTCAGTCGTGTAGCTCGCTACACTCCTTCACTCTCTTGCATTTTGACCTCAAAAATAAGCTCAAAATCTAACAAAGCTAATTTATAGAACCAGCCTTGAAAGCTGTGAGCCAAACGGCGGCGGCTAGCATGCTGCTGTTTGCCTGTTCGTTTGCATCAGCATGCAAAGTTGAACGGACTCGGCTTTTCTTTTTCCGTCTTTTTGTTTCACACTCTTTTGCTCTTTTGCTGAAATGTCGTAACTTTGCAAATAGATATCAACACGATTGACTTATGGAACAAAAACTTTTTGTCTACAATACGTTGACCCGCAAGAAGGAACTTTTCAAACCACTGCATGCCCCCAACGTGGGTATGTATGTGTGTGGCCCAACAGTTTATGGTGATCCTCACTTGGGACATGCGCGCCCGGCCATTACGTTCGACATTCTTTTTCGTTATCTCAAGCACTTGGGGTATAAGGTGCGCTATGTGCGTAACATCACGGACGTAGGTCATTTGGAACACGATGCCGATGAGGGGGATGACAAGATAGAGAAGAAGGCCCGCTTGGAACAGCTCGAACCGATGGAGATAGCACAGCTTTATACCAACCGATATCATGCGGCCATGGATGCGCTGAACGTGCTGCGTCCCAGCATTGAGCCACATGCCACGGGACACATCATAGAGCAAGAAGAGCTGGTGAAACAAATCATGGCGAATGGTTACGCTTACGAGAGCAACGGTTCGGTGTATTTCGACATAGAGAAGTACAACAAAGACCATCACTACGGCATCCTGTCGGGGCGCAACTTAGACGACGTCATCAATAACAGTCGTGAGTTGGATGGTGTAGACGAGAAGCGCAACCAAGTGGATTTTGCACTGTGGAAGCGTGCCATGCCCGAACATATCATGCGCTGGCCCAGTCCGTGGAGCGATGGGTTCCCCGGTTGGCACTGTGAGTGTACGGCCATGGGACGTAAGTATCTGGGCAATCACTTTGATATTCACGGCGGCGGAATGGACTTGGTTTTCCCGCATCACGAGTGCGAGATTGCACAAGCCGTAGCCAGTCAGGGCGACCAGATGGTGCGCTATTGGATGCACAACAACATGATTACCATTAACGGAAAGAAGATGGGAAAGAGTTTGGGCAACTTCATTACCCTCGAACAGTTCTTCCATGGCACGCATGAACGTTTGACGCAAGCGTATTCGCCCATGACCATTCGGTTCTTCATCCTGTCGGCCCACTACCGCAGTACCGTCGACTTCTCGAACAAAGCCTTACAGGCAAGTGAGAAAGGGTTGGAACGTTTGATGAACGGCATCAACGACTTGGAGCGCATTCAGGCAGCATCCACATCGGATGAGGCTACCCATCAACTGGTTGTGACTTTACGCCAGAAGTGCCATGAGGCGATGAATGATGACTTGCAGACACCAACCGTCATCAGTAACTTGTTTGAAGCGTGTCACACTATCAACTCCCTGCTCGACCACAAAGGCAGCATCAATGCGGAAGACCTTACCGAACTGAAGGATGTGATGCGGCTATTCGCCTTCGACTTGCTTGGTCTTAAGAGCGAGAAGGGAAGTAACAACGATGCGCGCGAGGCGGCTTACGGCAAGGTGGTTGACATGGTTCTGGCACTCAGAGCTAAGGCCAAGGCTGAGAAAGACTGGGCTACAAGCGACCAAATACGCGACGCTTTAGCAGAAAATGGGTTTGAGGTGAAAGACACCAAAGACGGGGTGACGTGGAAGCTGAATAGATAGTTTGTCGTTGGGGCAACCTTACAAAATCGGCATGACACCTCATGTAGTGTGTCATGCCGATTCATTTATTATAGTTTTTCCTGTTGGGGAGTATTGTTCTTACGAGGTCGTCTAAGGTAATAACCATTTTTGGCTATTTTATATGCGCTGATGCAAGCCCAAAGTAGTGCAAACCCCGTAGAAGAAATAAGCGTGTTTTTAAGTGAAAACTCTATATCTAATAGGTGGTCTAGCAAGAGTGAACCTATAAAATACAAAAGAAAACAACAAAGAGAAGTGAAAATGACTTCTAATACCAGATATATTTTTCTTTTCATAAGTAAATATTTTATACTTTCAACTTCATCGTAGGGCGGTTTCGTATATGATATTTGTATGTTTTTTTATTCTCAATAAGGAATAAAAAATGTAGCGATTGGTAGTTTACAGGGCCTCTCCAAACAACGTCGCTGATGTGCTGCCGACGATGCGCACACGCACGGTTTCACCGATATGGTGATTTACTTTGTCGAACACCACCATCTTGTTTTGCTCCGTTCTGCCGCAAAGCTGCTCCCTGCTGCGTTTGCTGAAGCCCTCTACCAGCACGTCAAAAACCTTGCCTTCGTCCTTTTTGTTAGAGACGGCGCTTAGTTCTGTTTGTAGATGTATCATCTCGTTCAGGCGTCGTATCTTCTCTTCTTCGGACACGTTGTCTGGTAAATGCTTAGACGCATAGGTGCCGGGACGCTCGGAATATTTGAACATGAAAGCCGAGTCGTAACCAACGGCACGCATCAAGGCCAGCGATTGTTGGTGATCTTCTTCTGTTTCGCCATGATAGCCCACGAACATATCGGTAGAAACGCCGCAATCGGGAATGATGCGGCGAATGGCATTGATGCGGTCCATGTACCATTCAACGGTGTATTTGCGGTTCATCAGCTTCAATATCTTATTGCTACCGCTCTGCACTGGGAGGTGAATGTGCTTGCAAACATTAGGCTCTTCGGCAATCACGCGCAGCGTATCGTCGCTCATGTCCTTAGGGTGCGACGAGGTAAAGCGAATGCGTACGCCGGGAACTTCGTGTGCCACACGGCGCAAGAGCTTTGGAAAATCAATGGTTTCTGCCGGAATTGTTTCGCCTGTTGCCGACAAATGTTCGGGAATGGTAAAACAATAAGAGTTGACGTTTTGCCCCAACAGCGTAATTTCCTTGTAGTGCTTGTCGCGCAGGTCGCGCACTTCGCGCAAGATACTCTCCACGTCTCTCGACCTTTCTCTACCTCTTGTGTAGGGTACGATGCAGTAGTGGCAGAAGTTGTTGCATCCCCTCATGATGCTTACGAAGCCTCCTATCTTGCCTAAAAGAAGCCGTTGAGGAACCACATCCTTATAGGTTTCGGTCTTTGAGAGTTCTATATCGATTGCTTTGTTGCCCGTTTCAGCTTGCGCAATCATGTCGGGAAGGTTCAAATACGAATCGGGTCCACACACCAAGTCGGTGTGATGGTTATTCAACAAATCGTCTTTCACCCGTTCGGCCATACAGCCCAACACGCCTAATATCAGGTTTCTGCCCGTCTTTCGCTCTGCGTGAAGCGAGTCAAGTCGGTTATATATCTTGTTTTCAGCATTCTCTCTGACGCTGCAGGTATTCAGAAAAATGGCATCAGCCTCGTCCTCCTTGTCGCATATCTCATACCCCGCCATCTGCATGACCGATGCAACAACCTCGCTGTCGGCCACGTTCATTTGGCATCCGTATGTCTCGATGTAAAGCTTCTTCATTGTCTATGGTTTTGGGCTACAAAGGTACAAAAAATCTTCCACATGCTGATTGAAACGCATAAAAAGCGGGACATCCACCTAATGGCATGGGTTTATGCCCCTCCTTAGTGGCATGCACGACATCAGTAAGCGTACAGATGCCATGCAGGGAGCCTTTATTCAGATGCTTTCAGTGCGTCTATCATCTGATGAATCTTCGTGCTGAACACGATGGGGTCTTGGATATACTCGAAACTGTTGGTTGCTTCTCCGGTTGTTACATAGACGGTACCGTAGTTGAAGATGCGCCCTAACATGGATTGTTTGATTTGCACGCCTTCGCATTTGCGGAGCATCAACTCCAAAGAGTTGCGCTCAATGATACCTTTTTTTGCGATAATGCGCTTGTTGGTCAGTGCATACTGCCGTCCTCCATTTGCTGATATAGAACCCAGAACGGCGAATAGCACGAGCAACAGGCAAGCTGCGATTTGAAGATGGAAAAGAGTTCCCTCCGTTGGAAAGACCAACAAGAGAATCCCAAGGACGGCCAACGATGCCGAACGCCAGTAAATAGCCGAGTGTAGTCGTGGGCGGTAAACAACACGTTCGCCCTCCATCAAACTTTTATCGATATATCCCATATTATAAAAATCAATTCTTAGCGAGGCTTTTTGAGGGGTTTTTATGGAGCAAAATGATATTGAAAGCCGTTAATACGCTTCCAAGCTCCACGCGTAAAGTCGGGTATGGCGACTGGTGCCGAATTGTTTTCGATAGACAATCTGGTGAGTTCTCCCAGACAGCACCATTCGGCTAAGTCGTACACATCCATGTCGAGCGGAAGTCCATTCTGTAGACAATAAACCAAACGATAGTCCATGATGTAGTCCATGCCGCCGTGTCCACCCACCTTCTTGGCTTTCTCTTGAAGGTCTTTGACAAACTGTGGCGTGTATTGTTGCAGCAACTCGTCACGAACTTTCTCTGCTACTGCAGCATGAGCCGTGAGGTTTTCGTGACTAATCTTCTCGTTGGTAGCCAACTGTTTGGGCCTGAAAGCCAGTTCGCCAATAGGATATTTGCTGGCATAACCATCGGTTCCAACCACCTGATACATGCGGTTGTAGGGACGTGGTGTCATGACATTGTGCTGAATGAGCATGGTTTTCCCCTTGACAGTGCGAATCAATGTTGAGGTTTGGTCGCCGTTTTGGAAGTCGTTACAAGGTTTTCCGGTCTGCTTTTCAACGAGTTTTGGGCCGATAGTCGCTTTGGTATCCATGGCAACGAGATATTCCATGCGATCTCCACGATGAATATTTAGCACCTGACAGTCAGGGCCAATGCCGTGAGTAGGATAAACATCCCCTCGATTCTTGCGATTGAAATCAATTCGCCAGTTGTGCCAATACTCGCCCCAAAAGTCCTCTAAGTTGTGGATGTAGGCACCTTCTACATGCAAAACCTCACCGAAGAGACCTTGTTGTGCCATGTTGAGGGTGGACAACTCAAAGAAGTCGTACACGCAGTTTTCCAACATCATGCAATGCTTCCGTGTGCGTTCAGCCGTATTGATCAATGCCCAGATTTCTTTCAAATTGGTTGCAGCAGGCACCTCAATGGCCACATGCTTTCCATGGTTCATGGCATAAAGTGCTATTGGCACATGATGAACCCAGTCGGTTGCGATGTAGATGATGTCGATGTCCTTGCGTTCGCACATCTTCTTGTATGCATCTATACTGCCACTATAGGCCACAGCGTGGTGTCGTCCGTGCTTATCAAGCCTCTTCTGGCTAAGCTCTACACGGTCGGCCTCTACGTCACAGAGCGCCACGATGTCCGTTCCAGGAATCTGGCTCCATCGTTCTACGGCACTAACCCCGCGCATTCCCAATCCAACAAAGCCCACGCGAACCGTTTGTAACTTAGGTGTGGTGAGCAGTAGCACGTCCTTTTGTTCGGCAGGACGTTGGGGTATGTTGGTCTCTATGACCTTGATGTTCTTCGCATCTACATGAGTTGGGGAAACCAGAAGAAAGCACAACAGCCATGCAAGCAACTGCATTGGTACTTTATTGGTGAGATTCATTGAATGATTAAATTAGTTAAACAAAATTGATAAGTCTACTTTTTTCTTCGATTTGATGGATAAATGATTAGTTGACCAGTGTGAAGTCGAGTTGTCTCTTCTCCAGATTGGCCTGTGCCACCTTAATTCTGATGGGATCTCCCAGCTGGTATTTGTGATGGTGTCGACGGCCAACGAGACAATAATTCTTCTCATCAAAGTCGTAATAGTCGTCATCCAAATCGTGCATGGGTACCATTCCCTCGCAATGATTCTCGTCGATTTCGCAATAGATACCATAGCTTTGGATGCCACTGATGTGCGCATCAAACTCTTCACCGATATGCTCACCCATGAATTCCACCATCTTGTACTTGATGGAGTCACGCTCGGCATTGGCTGCCACCTGCTCCATGTCAGAACTATGCTCGCACAAACGCTCGTAATAGTCCTTGTTGGCGCTGCGGCCACCCTTTGCATATCGTGTCAACAGGCGGTGAACCATCATGTCTGGATAACGCCGGATGGGCGACGTGAAGTGTGTGTAATAGTCGAAAGCCAAGCCAAAGTGTCCTATATTATAAATGGTGTACTTCGCCTTCATCATCGCTCTGAGAGCGACGGTCTGTATGAGTTTCTGTTCATCCGTGCCGTCAACGGCTTCCATCAGACGATTAAGACTGCGGGCAGTTTGTCCCTTTGTCCCTGCCGTTTTCATCTTATAGCCGAATTTCACGATAAAATCTTTTAGGTTTTCCAGCTTCTGTGGGTCGGGATTGTCGTGTACACGGTAAGGCAAAGTCTTGGCTTTAGCACTCTTTTTCACCTTTCCTACGCTCTCGGCCACGGTGCGGTTGGCCAACAACATAAACTCTTCAATCAGCTTGTTGGCATCTTTTGAACGTTTAAAATAGCAGCGTACGGGCTTACCCTTCTCATCAACATCGAAATGAAGTTCTTCAGAATCAAACTTCACCGCACCGTTCTTGAAGCGTTCCTCACGCAACTTCTTGGCCAAGGCGTCCAGCATAATCAGCTCCTTAGCATGCTCTCCCTTGTATCCACCCTTGTGTGGTGCCGGTGCAGGCTGCCCCGTTCCGTCTACCACACCATTGTCTTCAAGCAATTGTTGCACCTCTTCGTAGGCATATCTGCGATTGCTCTTGATGACAGTATGCACGATACGCTGGCTCCGAATGAATCCATCGACGTCCATCTCCACGATGACGCTGTAGCAAAGTTTCTCTTCATTGGGGCGAAGGGAGCAGATGAAGTTGCACAATCGTTCGGGCAACATCGGGATGGTGCGGTCTACCAGATACACGGATGTGGCACGTTTCTGCGCCTCTTTGTCGATGATGGAATTTTCGGTAACATAGTGTGTTACGTCAGCAATGTGGATACCAACCTCCCAAATGCCTTTGCTTACCTCACGAATAGACAAGGCATCGTCGAAATCCTTGGCATCTTTAGGGTCAATCGTGCAAGTGAACACCTGTCGAAAGTCTTCTCTTTCAGCCAAATCCTGTGGGGTAATCTCGCCACTGATTCGCTCCGCAGCCTCTTCAACTGCCTTTGGATACTTGTAAGGCAAGCCGTATTGCGCCAAGATGGTGTGCATCTCCGCATCGTTATCGCCAGTCTTGCCCAGCACGTCGATAACCTCTCCTATGATGTTTTTATGATTCTCATCGGGCCATTTGCTCACTTTCACCACCACCTTGTCGTTGGTTTGACCGCCCTTCAGCTTGTTTCTTGGAATCAAGATGTCGTTGGCGAACAAGTTCTCCTGTGTCACCAGGAAGGCGATGTTCTTTTCAACTCGCAGTTTACCGACGAACTGATCGCGCGAACGTTGTAGTATTTCGATGACCTGTGCTTCTTTGATGTGCTTTTGACGGCGCGCCATGAGCGACACTTTCACGCGGTCACCATTGAGTGCCGACATCGAGTTGCGCTCTGAAACAAAGATGGGTTTGTCGCTTCCATCGGGGATGAACGAGTTTTTCCCATTACCTTTGCGCCGAAAAATCCCTTCCACCACCTGTCCCATTTGGTTGAGGCGGTATGAATGGTCAGACACCTTTGTCAAGAAATCGTCCCAAGCCATCTCTTCCATCAGGTCGATGGCGAGCATCTTTAGCGGATGCGTGTTCAGCTTGAGCGTACGGAATATCTCTTTATAACTAAATGTTTTTTCCGGTTGTGTTGTAAAGAACCCTTCCAGCTTTTCAGCCAATTGCTTTTTGGACATGCGTTTGCCACCTTTTTTTTCTTTTCCCATCTTGTTCCGTGTTTTATGATACTTATTGCAAATTAACAAAAAATAATTGACACAACATGTATTTATTACGATTATTTTGCATTAAAATAATGTTTCGAAGTTATTCCGAGAATGTGCTGTCGAATAATCATTTGCACCTCAACCGCACATTGATGACAAACGAACGGGGGCTGATACCCCACTGGTACCAAGCCCCGTTATAGTCTGCATCGCATGATTTTCTACTTTGTTTGGCAGTACTCACGGTATAAACCGTCGACAATGCTATCGGCCAAACTGATGTTGGGTACATAGATGGTGTCACATTTCAAGGCCTTGGCCACCATCAGGAAGATTTCCGCAGCAGGTATGATAACATCGGCTCGGTCGTCTTTCAAACCGTACTTTTCTTTCCTTTCTTCTTCGCTGAGCTTAGAAAGTGCCTCGTATATTTCCTTCAATTCCTCCACTTTCATTTGCTTTTCGTCGTTCTTGCCGTGCGTCAGCCTGAAAAGTTTGTTGATGTTGCCGCCCGAACCAATAATCTGCGTGTCAGGAAAATGTTCGGCATACTCGTCCAACATGCCCCGCATCTGATGCTTGGTGGCGTTGGTTACCTTGCCACTGAGCATGCGCAGGGTACCCATATCGAATGAATGACTCTCGGCCAGTGCACCATCATGCAGCAATGAAATCTCGGTACTGCCGCCTCCCACGTCTACGTATGCGAAATTACCCGTTTGACTATTGGTTTGTTCAATGATGTTGTTGCAAAGCAGTCGTGCTTCTTCCTCGCCCCGAATAATCTCCAGTTTGATGCCCGTCTCACGCTCAATCTCTTTCATTACCTTCTTCCCATTGTCTGCATCGCGCATGGCTGCGGTGGCACAGGCACGGTATTGATCCACCTGGTAGAGCAGCATGAACTGTTTGAAGCCTTTCATCATGCGCATCATCATCGTGGCGCGGTCTTTCGAAATCTTGCCTAATGTAAACACGTCTTTGCCTAATCGCAGGGGAATGCGGATGAACATCACCCGTTTAAAGCGCTCAAATTGGGGCGCACTGTCATCAAAACGCTTGATTAACAGGCGCGCACCGTTCGATCCAATGTCAATTGCTGCGAATGTTTTTGCTTCCATTTTTTCTTTTTGTTGGATGGGTTCTGGGGTTGTTTCTTTGTTTTTCGTCATGCTTGTTGTTCGGTTTGATACGCCTCGAATAAGGCTTGCTGTGAACGGAAAGGTTGCTCTCCTTCTGCGATGGGTTGTATTTCGTTGGTCCCCAATCCGTCGATAATTCGTCCGTTGGTCGTGTCACGCATGCCATACTCAACGGTGCGCAGCAAGTCTTGTTGCAGGTCTTGGTCGTAAACAGGTGTCATCACTTCGATGCGGTTGATGAGATTGCGTGGCATCCAGTCGGCCGATCCCAGATAATATTTTGGTTTTCCGCCGTTGCAGAATATCAAGATACGCGAATGTTCCAGGTATCTGTCAATGATGCCCACGGCCTTGATGTTCTCGCTCATGCCCTTGATGCCTGGCACCAGTGAGCAGTTGCCTCGTAAGAGCAAGTCTATTTTCACGCCAGCTTGCGAGGCAGCGTAGAGCTTGTTGACGATGTCAGGGTCGGTGATGTGGTTGATTTTAATCTTGACCCATGCCTCTTGCCCAGCCAAGGCATTCTTGATTTCGTTGTCGAGCATGCGGATGATGCGTGTCTTCATCGAGTTGGGCGACACCATGAGTTCCCTGAAGCGTACTTGTGAGAAGGGTCTGTCAATGAAGTCGAACACCTTTTCCACCTCATTGACGATGCGTGGCCGAGCCGTCATCATGAGGTAGTCGGTATAGGTCTTGGCGTTTCCCTCGTGAAAGTTGCCGGTGCCGATACAAGCCAGATTGCCCTTGGTGGTCGTGATGTGCAAGAGTTTGGAATGAATCTTCAAACCTTCCACGCCAAAGATGACGTTCACGCCTTCTTCCTGCATGCGCTTGCTCCACTTGATGTTGCTTTCTTCGTCGAACCGAGCCAGCAACTCAACCACGGCCGTCACCTTCTTGCCGTTTTGTGCTGCGCAAATCAAGGCCTTCACCACCTTGGAATCTTTGGCCAAGCGATAGAGCGTGGTCTTGATTTCCTTGACTTCCGGGCGCAAGGCTGCTTCTCTCAACATGCGAATGTAGCCGTTGAACGAGTGGTAGGGAACATGGATGAAACGGTCTTTCTGCCTGATGAGGTCGAAGATACTTTCTTCTGACAGGAATTCCGGCTTGAGTATTTGCGGCCATTTGGGATAACTCAGCTTCTCATAACCCAGTGTCGGAAAGCCCATCAAGTCTTTATGATTCTGATATCTACCTGCTGCCAGCAAGGTGTCCAGCTCTTTCACGTGCAGACGTTTCATCACCTTCTTTTTCAAGTCGGCAGGCATGTCCTTGTCATATACCATGCGTATGGCCTCTCCTCGTTTCCTACTGTTCACCCCTATGGCGATGCGTTCCATGGCACCGTAATCGGCTTCGTTGTCTACCTCCATTTCCGCATCCTTGGTAAACTTGAAAGAATAAGCCTCGTAGGTAGACCCTTTCAGTCCGATGAAGATGAGGGGCAAGCAGTATCTAACGACGTCATCCAGGTACATGAAGTTCTCACAATTGTCTGAAGAGGGAATTTTCAGGAAGCGTCCGTATATCCTGTCGGGTATTTTGATGATGGCAAATTTTGTCTTGCGGCTCATCTCTTCAGTCCTTTTCACGGCGAGATAGATGCGGTTGTCTTCCAAAATGCCGAGATCATCAATTTCTGAAAGCCAAATGGGATTGGTCGAACCGTTGAGCTTGTCGTAATAAAACGCTTTCAAGAAAGCCTTCTGCTCCTCGTTAAGCTGCGTCTCGTCAAGCATGCGCATGTTGTGCTTTTCCAGTCCGGCGAACACATCTTTGATGGCGTTGCCATACTCAATGTTGTATTCTTCATTGAGTTTGTTGATGTGCTTGATGGTTTTTTTGATCATTTTCGCTGTCGCTGCCGAGACATTCGTGCTTTCCAAAATCTTATTGAGCGATGCCATCCTTACTCGGAAGAATTCGTCCAGGTTGTTGGAATAAATGCCAAGGAACGACAAACGCTCCAACAGAGGCACGGTTTCCTTTTGTGCTTCTTGCAAGATGCGGTGATTGAAATACATCCAGCTGACATCTCTCTCGATGTAACGATGCTTCTTTTTTGTGCTTTGTGCCATTTTTCGGGGGTAGTAACTGTTATTTTGTCGATTTTGATGAAGGTGAGCGTTCGTTAGGATTGCGGCACTTGTTTCTGCTGGTCTTTACGTTCTGTGTTTTCTATCACGATGTCTTCCAGTTCCAGGGGGATATGCAACTGCTTGATGTATTGAGCCGAGGAACCTTCTGGGACGATGATTTTCTTCAGAGCGTCACAATTGGAAACGGATGTACGCGCGATGTGTTCTACGGTTCCTAAGAATGTCAGCTTCTTCAGTCGGTCACATTCAGCGAAGGCATGTGGTTCAACCATTCTGACCGAAGCTGGAAGGGTGACCTTTTCCAAGACGTCGCAATCGGAGAAAGCGTCACTGCCAATGACCTCTACCGTGTCGGGTATGATAACTTTCTTCAACCTGCGGCGACGAGAAAAGGCAAAGTCTTGTATCTCTACTACGCCTTTCGGAATGATGACCATCGCCGCATCGGTCAAACAGGCGACGAGCTTCTTGCGGTCGGCAGTGAACATCAGTTTGTTCTCAATGACGAAATGTTCTGACTTGCACACGATGTTTTCGCTGTTGAGGCCTACGAAAGGATTGTTGCCGAGGCTCTCAACAGAGGCCGGAATCACCAGCTTTTTCAAGGACATGCATCGTGAAAAAGCCTCGTTGCCAATGTGTGTGACGGTTTCTGGGATGTTAACTTGCTCCAGGAAGGCGCATCCCCAGAAGGCGTTATCGTCGATTATCTCAGTCCCTTCGGGGATATCGTACGTGCCTTCCAGCGTTTTTGTGGCCATGATGACACGTTTTTGCTTCTTTGAATAGTATACGCCTTCGTCATCTTTCTTGGCTCCGGCCATCTTCTTGAGGGCAAGGTTCAAAACCAGATTCTCGAATTTGTCCTCCCGATCCAGGTGTTTCTTCAGGGCGTCTTTGATTAGTTTTTTATTCTCCTTCATACAAGTTGTCAATTAGTTTTGTGCAAAAATACCATATAAAAGCGAAATATGGTTGTATTGTTTTTTACAATTCTGTTACATTTACGCATGAATTAGTAGTCATTCAGGTTGTAATCAAATCCGTTAGGTTACAAATCTGTAGCGTTGCATCATGCAATTGTAATAAATATGTATTAAAAATGAAACATCCGAACGTTAATTTTGTACCCAAAATCACATGCTAGACAAAACATGAAACATATCCAACCCCTGCTTGTCGTCTTTTTCTTGCTGGTACAGTCAGTCGTTGTTCAGGCTCAGCAAAGTGACAATGTGGACTACAAACCCAAAATAGAAGGAACCATTCGTGGTAAATTTGAATACCAGCCCGATGATCAAAAGGGCCGCTTCGAGGTGCGTACAGCGCGCTTCAGTCTGACGGGAAAGGTGGCTCCCCGGGTGTCTTATAAGGCCGAGATTGACCTCTCTGACGAGGGAAAGATTAAGATGCTTGATGCTTACACGCGGCTGGTTCCCCTTGATAGCGTGCAGTTCACCATCGGACAGATGCGTGTGCCCTTCACCATTGACGCGCATCGTTCGCCTCACGAGCAATATTTTGCCAATCGTTCGTTCATCGCTAAGCAAGTTGGCAATGTGCGCGACGTGGGCCTGACGGTGGGCTATAATTTCAAGTTGGGCATCCCCATGCGTATCGAGGGTGGTGTCTTTAATGGTTCAGGACTAACCGACCAGAAAGATTTCTGGACCCATCAAGTCAATTTCTCCACCAAGTTGCAGGCTTTCATCCCTGGCGGATGGAACATCACCCTCAGTACTCAGAAAATCAATCCCGACCATCTTACCGTCATGATGTACGATGCAGGCATGTATTACCACGCAAATGGCTGGCACGCTGAAGTGGAGTACCTCTACAAACATTATGCTAAAGGAGCTTTCGATGCCGTGCATTCGGTCGACGCTTTCGTCAACTATGACATTCCGTTGAAGCGGTGTTTCTTCTCTAAGATATCTCCGCTGGTGCGCTTTGATTACATGACCGACCACAGTGACGGTTTCCGGTATGCCAATGGCGTGAGGGATGAGACGGGCGTGTTGATCGTCAACGACTACAAACGCTCCCGCTTGACCGGTGGGGTGACACTGAGTATCGACAAGCCCTTCATCTCTGACCTCCGTGTGAACTACGAAAAATATTTCTATGAGCACGATAACCTGGCCAAAATATCGGAGAAAGATAAGTTTGTTATTGAGGTGATGACGCGATTTTAGGTTCATTTGTTAAAAGAGTAGATGATATTCCTACTCGTGCGGTTGCCCATGTGGGGGATTGTTTGTGCGTCACGAAGAAAAGAAGGTAGCTCTCTCTGAATTTTGTGTTGCGTTAACCGTTGTGTGTTTTTGTATCCATCTTAGTTGACAAAGACTACCACTATTTAGGTACTATCCACCTGATGTCTATCTGTTTCACATACAGAGTCGCTTTAATTGCCCACTTGTTACCTGTTGCCTAAATGAAATCATGACGAACAAATGTTGTGAATTATCTTGACAAAGAGGCTCTCCATGCTTGGCGTATTTACAACCAACCCCACATCGGGTTGCAAATAAGCCGAAAATGAAACGGTTTTTATAGCATGTTGATAATCAGGTTTTTGTAGCTATGAGCCGTCTACTTTCGACTTGTTTTCACGCTCCCTCAAGCCAATAGCATGTCTTTTGCGGTGCAATTGCTATGCTTTTGCCGTTCAATTGCATGGTTCTAAGGGTGAAAAGTTGTGCATATTGGCGGGTAATATCATCGTTTTTAGAGCGAAAACTACTATTTCGAGACAAAAAAGCTCCTTGTTTTCATCCGCCAAGCCTATTGTTTTTCTCCAGAATGAGAATTGCGAAGGGTCGTTTTTGGGCCGTTTTTTGGTAAAAAAAGTTGGATATTTTCAGTCAGCATGTGCCAGGCAAAACGTATCGTTTTTTGCGCTGGTGCCAATCGTTGTATGAACCCCTATTTTACAACGGCGCATGGAGATGTCGCTGCGTGTTTGAAAGAAAGGATGATGAATCTAAAACAACGTTAACCTGCGTCAATCATTCCCAAATGACAAGACGTGTGATGCGCTGCATTGAAATATTTTTATTATATTTGCAATGACAATTATTAAAAAACTTACAAAAGGGCCGAAAGGCTCCAAAACATCACAGATATGGCAAAAGTATATGAATTTTTGGCCAATGGTTTCGAAGAAGTTGAAGCCTTGGCACCCGTAGACATTTTCCGCAGAGCCGGCGTTGAAGTTCAGACAGTGAGCGTTACAGGCTCCGAGTGGGTGGAATCTTCTCATGGCGTAACCATCAAAGCCGACGTGAAATTTGAAGACATGCACAACTTTGACGATGCCGACATGCTGATGCTTCCCGGTGGTATGCCCGGCGCAACCAACCTGAATGAGCATGCGGGTGTGAGAGAAGCACTGCTGGCCCATAACGCCAAAGGCAAACATATTGGTGCCATCTGTGCCGCACCGATGGTTTTAGGCAGCTTAGGACTGCTGAAAGGACGCAAGGCGACATGCTATCCAGGTTTCGAGAAGTACCTCGAAGGTGCTGAATACACGGCCGAATTGTTCACCATCGACGGCAACATCATCACGGGAGAGGGTCCCGCTGCGACGTTCCCATACGCGTACGAAATCCTGAAGATGTTCGTGGGTGAAGCGAAGACCAAGGAGTTGCAGCAACAGATGCTATACGATCATTTGATGGGGCGGTGAGGAAAACTCACCAACTCATAAACTCATAAACTCAGCAACTCATAAACTTACGAACTCATGAACTCATGAACTACATCATCATTGTTGCCGGAGGGAAAGGCCTTCGCATGGGAAGCGACACGCCGAAACAGTTTCTGCCCATTGGTGGGAAACCTGTTCTGATGCGCACCATCGAGCGTTTTTACCAATACAGCAAAGAGCTGAACGTCATCGTGGTGTTGCCTCGCGAACAACAGGCGCAATGGAGAGCATTGTGTGAGCGCCACCACTTTGACCTCGCGCACACCATTGCAGATGGAGGAAGCACGCGCTATGAATCCTGTCAGAACGGTTTGGCGGCCATTCCCGATGATGCCGATGGCGTGGTAGGCTTCCATGATGGTGTTCGTCCGTTCGTGTCGGTCGAAGTTATCGAGCGTTGTTTTGAGACAGCCCGAGCCGAAAAGGCCGTCATCCCCACACTACCCGTGACCGACACCCTGCGCCACATTGACGGACAAGGAGGCGGAAAGAACGTGCTGCGCAGCGAGTATCGCATTGTACAGACGCCTCAAGTCTTTGAAATCGCATTGGCCAAGCAAGCTTTCGGGCAACCTGACCAGGAGTCGTTCACCGACGATGCCTCGGTGATTGAGGCGCTCGGGCACAGCGTCAGCATGGTAGACGGCAACCGGGAGAACATCAAAATCACCACTCCCTTTGACCTCGTTTTGGCCGAAGCCATGCTTCAGCACGGCCAAACGCCCAACGCTAACGCTGGGGAAATAGGGAAGTGCGGCGGCAAGCAGTCTGCACAAGAGCCAACGGACGCTGACCATAGAGGGTAAATGCTTATTTCATTGAAACCATGTCATCCATACTCGAGCAAGACATCAAATACCTACCAGGGGTTGGACCCAAGCGTAAGGCGATATTGGAGAAAGAGGCCAACATCGCTACCTGGGGCGATTTGCTCGAGTATTATCCTTACAAATACGTTGACAGAAGCCGCATCTACCGCATCATCGACTTGCAAGGCGACCTGCCTTTCGTACAACTCAAAGGCAAGATTCTGAGCTTTGAAGAGTTCACCATGAGCCCGAGGAAGAAGCGGGTGGTGGCTCATTTCAGTGATGGCACTGGCATTGCCGACCTTGTTTGGTTTCAAGGCACACAGTATGTTTACAAGAATTATAAGGTAAACGAAGAATACATCGTTTTTGGTAGGCCAACCATCTATGGCGGGAGATATCAGTTTGCGCATCCTGACATCGACAAAGTTGCCGACATCCAGCTGTCTGAAATGGGCATGCAACCCTATTACATGACCACAGAGCGCATGAAAAAGTCGGGATTGCAGTCGCATGCCATTGAGAAACTCACCAAGACGCTGGTTGATAAGCTCGGCGAGAACGACCTACCCGAAACGCTTCCTCCATACATCACGGGGCCTCTGCATCTTATTTCACGCGCCGAAGCCATGGCAAAGATTCATTATCCAAAGAGTCTTGATGACGTGCAGCGCGCCCAACTACGGCTCAAGTTTGAGGAATTGTTTTACGTTCAACTCAACATTCTGCGCTATGCCAACGACCGAAAACGCAAGTACAAGGGCTACGTTTTCAACCATGTGGGACCGCAGTTTCATCACTTTTACAAGAATAACCTGCCTTTTGAGTTGACAAACGCACAGAAACGGGTGATGCATGAGATACGTAAGGACATGACAACCGGCCGACAAATGAACCGGTTGGTGCAGGGTGACGTGGGTTCGGGCAAGACGCTGGTGGCCCTGATGTCCATGCTCATAGCCATTGACAACGGTTATCAGGCGTGCATGATGGCTCCAACGGAGATTCTGGCCGAACAACATTTCACCACCATTAAGAAGTTTTTGGGAGGAATGGATGTGCGCGTGGAACTGCTCACGGGTATGGTGAAAGGCAAAAAACGCAACGAAGTGTTCCACGGATTGCTCACTGGAGAGGTTCATATCTTGGTAGGAACGCATGCAGTTATCGAAGATAACGTGCGATTTTCACACTTGGGCATGGCCGTAGTCGACGAGCAACACCGGTTTGGCGTGGCACAAAGAGCCAAATTGTGGGGCAAGAGCGAACGACCACCCCATATCCTTGTCATGACGGCGACACCCATTCCACGCACTTTGGCCATGACCATTTATGGCGATCTGGACGTAAGTGTCATCGATGAATTGCCTCCCGGGCGTAAACCCATACAGACTATTCATCAATATGACAATCAGATGACGAGTCTGTACCAAGGCATACGGAAGCAAATCCAACAGGGTCGACAGGTATATATCGTCTTTCCGCTGATCACTGAGAGCGAGAAAATTGATCTGAAAAACCTGGAAGCAGGGTTCGAATCGCTATGTACGATCTTCCCAGACTTTAAACTCAGCAAGGTGCATGGCAAGATGAAGCCGAAAGAAAAGGATGCTGAAATGCAGAAGTTCAGTCGTGGAGAAACCCAAATTCTGGTGGCTACGACGGTGATAGAGGTGGGTGTTGACGTGCCAAACGCCTCGGTCATGGTGATTCTCGATGCCCAACGGTTTGGTCTTTCACAGCTTCATCAGCTCAGAGGACGTGTGGGACGAGGTGCCGATCAGAGTTATTGCATCTTGGTAACCAGTCACAAGTTGTCGAAAGAAACCCGCAGACGCATTGACATCATGTGTGAAACGTGCGATGGTTTTCAGATTGCAGAGGCCGATTTGAAGCTCCGTGGACCGGGAGACCTGGAGGGTACGCAGCAAAGCGGCATCGCCTTCGACCTCAAGATAGCTGACATTGCACGCGATGGACAAATCATTCAACTCGCTCGTGACGAAGCACAGAAGATTATAGAGGCAGACCCGCTTTGCGAAAAGACGGAATACAGTCTGCTTTGGAACAGGCTCAACGAGCTGAGAAAGACCAATATCAATTGGGCATCAATATCTTAGTAGCTGTTTGTATTTATTACAAGTTAGTTAAAGTCGTTATAAATTCTGTTAATAACGTAACAACTTTGCAATATAATCGTTATATTTGCACAACCATTTTTTAAAGTTGAAGGATTTCTTACAGCATCTGGTAAATCTTTAAAAAACATTTTTGATTAGCTCTTTTGGGAGACCTAAAACTAACAAAATTTGTATGGCATTTATAAACAAGATAAAAACATTTGCTTTTATTGCAGTCTTTGGGGCAATCGCACAATCAGCAACAGCGCAAGATTTACTTGCCAAACAGGCTCCCGTAGACCGGAAGATGAAAGCCGTAGATACGCTTTTGCTGCATAGCATCATCGAAAAAGAAAACACAGAGTCACCTGCTGCCCAACTGTATGACGAATGGAATAACCGTTATGCACACCGTGCGACAGCTCTTCCCGATTCATTCAAGATAGATCTTCGCCACTTCCACATGCCCACACCCAGCCGGGTTGTGACGAGTAACTTCGGTACTCGTTGGGGACGTCAACACAAAGGCTTGGACATTAAGGTGTACATTGGAGACACTATCCGTGCTGCCTTCAGTGGCAAAGTGCGGATTGTTCGTTATGAGGCACGTGGATATGGCAACTATATCGTCATCCGACACAACAACGGATTGGAGACTATCTACGGTCACTTGTCAAAACAATTAGTGCAAGAGAATCAAGAAGTACGAGCTGGCGACGTGATAGGACTGGGAGGGAACACGGGTAGAAGTACCGGATCTCATCTTCATTTCGAAACGAGATTATGCGGTGTGGCTCTGAATCCCGCACTCTTGTTTGACTTCCGGGCTCAAGATGTCACAGGCGATTTCTACACATTCAGAAACTCTTCCTATCAACGTGAGTCATCAGAAGCTACCCGTTTGCGTGGTGTAGTAAGAAACGGAAGATATACACCTGAAGAGGTTCGTGGCGAATTAGCCTACAAAAAGGACGATAATGACATGGTCAACCCTACTCAGGTACAATACCATAAGGTGGTGGCAGGCGAAACTCTCTCCTCGATTGCGCGCAAACGCGGTGTAACGGTTGAGCAGATTTGTAGGCTGAGTCATATCAGTAAATCAGCGAAGCTTAAGCCAGGAAGCATCTTGAGATATTCTTAACATCGGAATACGATACAGACAAACAACAATTTAACGTTCACTTGAGCAAAAATGGTCATATCGTCTGGCCGATATAAAAGCACAAGAAAACGTAACGAATACAGTTCTTTCTAGCAAGAAAGAGCTGTTTTTTTTATTTCATCGCAGGAAACATTGCCCTCTATTGCTTAACAGATTCATCGAAAAAATAGTGAATCAATCGGGTTAAATTAATATAATTTGTACGAGAACATTGCTGTATTATGTATACCTTTGTATGGTACAATCCACAAAACGACGACATTATGACGGCTTTTCAATCCACATGAAGGGTTTTTTTGTGCATCTTTTTAAATAGGATGCCAACCAAACAACCCATCCGAGTGAATGAAAACGTTTAAAACCCCATCATTTGCAAAAGGTCAAATCAACATCGCGCCCGTTCAAACAACGACTTTTTCCAACCAACACGTCATTTTAAATAAACGCTTTACATAAACAGATAAAGGTATGAATCAAACTATTTTGCAAGGTTTCCACTGGTACACAGAAGGAAACGGCGTGTTTTACAAACACATGAAAGAGATTTCTGATCAGCTTCAAGAGTTAGGAATCACCATGGTGTGGTTTCCCCCAGCATACAAGGCAGCTGGTGGTGACAACTCTGTTGGCTACGATCCTTATGACTTGTTTGACCTAGGAGAATTTGATCAGAAAGGAACTATTGCTACGAAATATGGTACCAAGGACGAATACATCGATGCTTGCAAGACCCTACAGAGCAAGGATGTCTCGGTGATGGTCGATGTGGTGCTCAATCACAAGGCTGGTGGTGATGAAACCGAACACTTTCATGTGGTGAAAGTAGATCCCAACAACCGTCAAAAAAACATATCAGCCCCTTTCGAAATTGAAAGCTATACCAAGTTTACTTTCCCGGGTCGTGGCGACAAATATTCTAAATTTAAGTGGGATTTCACATGTTTTTCCGGCGTAGATTATGCGGTAGGGCAAGACAAAGGCATCTTCCAAATCATCAACGACCATGGCGATGGGTGGGAAACTGTTGTTGGTTCAGAGAAAGGCAACTACGACTATTTGATGTACAACGACATTGAGCACCGAAATCCCTATGTTCGCAAGGAACTGAACGACTGGGCAAAATGGTATCACGACCAAGTGTTTTTCGATGGTGTGCGACTGGATGCCGTGAAGCATCAATCGCCTGAATTCTATAAAGAGTGGCTGAATTTATTGCGCTCGAATACAGGAAAGGATATTTTTGCCGTGGGTGAATACTGGACACCAGGTTTGCTTCCCTTGATGCTCGATTATCTGAAGGCTACGGATGGATGCATGAGCCTGTTCGATGCATCGCTGCAGCAAAACTTCCATATTGCCTCCAACAGTGGCGGTGATTACGATTTGCGACGCATCTTTGATGAAACCCTGTTGTCAGCCCGCCCCGACAAGGCAGTTACTGTGGTCGACAATCACGACACCCAACCTCTTCAGGCGTTGGAAGCACCGGTAGAAGCATGGTTCAAGCCTTTGGCTTATGCTCTCATTTTGTTACGACAAGACGGTTATCCTTGCGTGTTTTATCCCGATTTGTTTGGTGCACATTATACGGATAAGGGGCAGGATGGCAACGATTATGAGATTTTCTTGGATAAGGTTGATGGCATTGACGGTCTGTTGAAAGCCCGAAAAGAAAATGCTTATGGCACGCAGCGCGATTATTTTGAAGACGCCAACTGCCTTGGTTGGACACGCGAGGGTGATGGATATAACCGGGGATGTGCCGTGGTGATGAGCAACAAGGACCAATACGAGAAACCCATGGAAGTAGGCAAGGCTTATGCTGGGCAGAAATTCTACGATTTGTTGGGCAGATTCGAGCACAAGATTCAGATTGATGAGAATGGTTGGGGCAACTTTACCTGTCCGGCTGGGAATGTCTCGGTGTGGGTTCCAGAATAGTTTTTGCTGGTGGTTTATCAGCCATCTAACCTATAGAGGGCATCCATGATTATGGGAAATGGGAAATTTTGGGAGTGTGATGCCCATTTTTCCATTTCCCATTTTCATTTCCTGTATCCGCGGATAGCGGCGGAACGTGATAAATCACACCCCACCAACTGCTGATATGGAAAACCTGATTGAGCAACTAAGAAATAATTTTACATGCCCTCGAAATACGAGCTTATTTGCAACCAACCGCAAGGTTGATGGCAAATACGCAAAATATGAGCGACTTTTATAATTAGTTGATGTATAATGTGTTATATGTTTTACCTCGCTTTATCCGTCAAATTTGTTATTGGTTTCCCTCCAAAAGCATGCTTATTGAAACCTAATATGCATGCTATTGCGTTCCAATAGCATGCCAATAGCATGGCTAAAACATACAAATAACACGATAAACTGCCTGATTTGATGCTGTAAAGTATGACTTTTTAGCTTGATAGACCACCAAAAAGTCACCATCAGCGGATAATTTTTTTCTATTTCAAAACTTGAAAATTTTGAAATAAATCAACAAAACGAGTTCTTATGTAGTCAGGTCAGCATGGCGATGAAACTACCAGTGAGCTGCCAATTGTCCAGCTGTCACCATGCAGCTTCACCCCAATTTCACCGTTTGAAGGCACTTCTAATCACAAACCAGCCGTGCATCACGAGGGTTGGCAGGTAGCCATAATGCGACGCCATGACGTGAAAACGCTCTTTGAGCGATGCTTGGTGGTTTTGATTGGTCATGCCGCCATCCAGAAAATTTACCACCACTGCCTGCACATTGCGCAATGGCAAGTGCCTACGGGCGGCCTCTTTCATGATTCGTATGCACCAATCAACATCGGCAGAATAGCGATACTTCGTCAGGTAAGGCGTAACCTTGGCAATGTCGGTGCGTGCATAAAAAGCCTGATGGCACACCAGCATGCCGTGTAAGAACGAACGCCAGGTGAGATGGCGCGGTGGCGTCAAGCGTCGACGGCGCACAAACTCGCCCTTGTCATCAACAATATGGGTATCACCATACAACACGGCGGGCAAGACATCGTATGCGCCCACGCTACCAGCCACAAGTTCCAGCGTGTCGTTTGTCGGAAAGCTGTCGCCGGCATTGAGAAACAACACATAGTCGCCCGTAGCCCTCTGCAAGCCTTTGTTCATGGCATCATACAAACCATGGTCTGGTTCTGAAGCCACCACCACCTCGTGTCCGGTTTCCATCTCGGCAGAAAGTGCGGCGTAACGCTTTGCCATTTTCACCGTTTGATCCGTAGAAGCACCATCAACAATCAAGTGTTCTACCTCTTTATATCTCTGTTTCAGCACACTGTCAAGCGTTCTTTGCAATTCTTTTTCTGCCTGATAGGTGCATGTGATGACACTGAATTTTATCATATCTTTTTTTGTTTAGGGAGTTACTGGGAGTTACGAAGGAGTGAACGGGAGTTAACAGACGATAGTTTTTTTATTGAGAAAGTCTAATGTCCGATAACTACCATTAACTCCAAATAACTCCTGATAACTCCGCTCTCTTTTTGTTTTGGGAGTTAATGGGAGTTACGAGGGAGTGAACGGGAGTTAACAGACAATAGTTTTTCCGTGCAGAAAGTCTAATGTCCGATAACTCCAATTAACACCAACTAACTCCCAATAACTCCAGCTCATTACCTTCTGCCTTCCTCCATTGCCTCTCCGTAAACCTCCAGATAGCGCTTTGCCACATGCTGTTGCGCATAAGCAGTTTGCACTTTATGGATGCACCGCCTGCTCAGTTCGGCACCATTGGTATCTTTGTCTAATATCCACGCGATGCCTTCGGCCAACGATGCGGCATCTTTGTAGCGGGCCACATAGCCGTTTTGCAAATGATCAATCATCTCGGGAATGCCCCCCACGTCAAAACCAACACAGGGTACACCACACGACATGGCCTCCATGATGGTATTGGGAAGATTTTCTGAGAGCGAAGGCAGCACAAAAACGTCCACAGCATTGTACACGTCCACTATTTTCTTCGTGTCGTTGACATATCCGAGCGAATAAGTTGGCAAGCTAAAAGCGTCTTTCAACTCTTCCGCATGACCGCCCAACATCACCAATCCCACCTTGTTTTTCATTTCAGGGTGAGCAGCTACCAATTGTTGACAGGCCTCGATGAGGTACTGAATGCCCTTATTTTCGTTCGTAATGCGCTGTGACGCGAACAAAACAAGCTGTTGATCGCTGGGCAATCCCAACCGCCTGGCAGCCGCTACCTTATCGTTAGGCGTAAAGAGGTGGGTGTCGATAGGATTCGGAATGGTTGTCACCATATGGTTTTGCAATAGTCCGCTTGCCTTTGCCTGTGCGGCAAGCCAGTTGCTACATGCCACAAAATGGATGTTGCCCGATGCATATACCTTTTGTTTTCGTTTCCACACCCTGTGCGAGAGGTCGCCATCTGAGCCATGATGAGGCAGATACATGCAGTTGCCACACTGCGTTTGAAAGTTCTGGCACGCCAGGGTAAGGTGACAAATACCCGTTGCCGGCCACATGTCATGCATAGTCCAAACCACTGGTTTGCCACTCTCGAGAATCTTTTGAATGTTGCGCAGCGACAACATTCCTTGGTTAATCCACTCCAAATGAATGATATCAGCCTCTTGAAATTCGGGCAACGACGTGATATCAGTACCCACGTTGGCTACATCAACATGGAATAAATGACGTTTACTGAAATGCAAATGCCAAAATATACACCAGCGTTCCCATAGAAAATGCAACCTTTTCAGTGCTTGATGGGGCAACTGCGTAACGGTGAGATGGTCGGTTTCTTTATCCTTGACCAGCATCTTGGCCTTGACACCCGACTGATTCAAGGCCTGCATCAATCGGTTGGAAGCCACTGCGGCGCCACCCGTTTTCTCGCTGGTGTTCACTATAAGAACGCGCATATAGGTCGTTTTGATTCTGATGTAAAGGTACGCTAAATCGGAAACACCAACAAGTGTTTCGCCTATTTTTAGCCTATTTCATCCTTGAACTTGCGCCATTCTGCCCATTTTCATCGTATGTGCGTGGCGAAAGTGATACCTGTTTGGTTACAACGAAAGGGTAGAAGAAGCTTGATTTTGTACGTTGTGTGCGGACACAAAATATTGACATAGGTCAAGAAAGAGGCATTTTGAACACTAAAATGGCTCACTTATTTGGAACGAGTGGTAAATCTGCCTACCTTTGCAGTACCAAAAAGGTTAATAGATTGTTTAGGTTAGTAGTAATAGATTTAGGTTTTTAGTTATTAGGTTTAAGGTAAATTAAACAGATTGTTTAACAGGTAACAATGAAGGCCGTGAGGTTTTCATTTACTGAGAAAAGATTTTTAGTTAAACATACTATACGCTGCAGCTCGTTGAGAGTTGCAGCGTATTTTTTTTACTTACGTTTTTTATAAAGCTTTTTGTAGCAGCATTCAACATCACTTACAAACGAATGACATTGCAAGACCGTGCGCATAAGATAGCAAGGCACGGTTGATTCATCTTAATCTTCCTTTACTTTCTTGGGTCCGCGCACCTTTTCGTTCTTGTTCAAGCCGCTTTTTATCTCGATGTTCAGACCGTCGCTCATGCCCGTTTCAACCTTTCGTCGCTCGTAAGTCTTATTGTCTTCATCTCCCTTGACGACATACACATAGGTTTGTTTTCCACTAAACTCGATGGCACTCTCGGGAACAGTCAACACGTTTTGCGCACTTGCCAGCACAATCTCGGCATTGGCACTGTACCCACTGCGTATCTTCTTGCCCTGGATGTTACGAATGGCGGCTTTAATCTCAAATTGGTTGGCGCCGTTTTGCTCAACGGCTTTGGGCGAAACATATTCGAGTGACGCCTGTAAGGTGTTGTCCTGCAAGGCTCCGATAGTAATCTTCATGGGCATGCCCACAGACAGTTGTCCCACTTCCGTCTCGTCGATGTTGCCTCGGAAGATAAGGTCGCCCATGTTGGCTACCGTGGCAATGGTGGTTCCGTCGTTGAAAGTGTTGCTCAAGATGACCGTGTTGCCCACTTTTACAGGTACATCAAGAATCAAACCGCTAATGGTGGAGCGAATGAGTGTGCTGCTGGTGTTGGCATTATTCTTCGACACACCGTCGCGAACCACCTCTAAATTGTCTTGTGCAGCCTTCACTTCCTCCTGGGATTGCTGGTAGGCTTGCCGTATCTTGTCGTACTCATCGCCTGCTACTAATCCTTTGTCGTAGAGCTTCTTCTCACGGTCGTAGTTCACTTTCGCTTGCTTCACGTTGATTTGCGCCAAGCGAACGCGTGACTGTGCGTTTGACAATTGGTTCATATCAGGCACCACTTTTACCTTTGCGATAATCTCTCCAGCCTGCACCATCTCGCCCGCTTCTTTCATAATCTCGGTGATGATACCCGAAATCTGCGGCTTCACGTTCACCTCGTTGCGAGGTTCTATCTTGCCAGTGATGACAGTTACCTTCTTTAGGTTCGATATCTTGGGTGTAAACTCGTCGTAAACCTCGGGTTGAGGGCGTGACTTGAACCATAGGAAAACAAATGTTCCGATGAAGATGAGGGCGATAACGCCTGCAACGATAAATTTGATATTCTTTTTCATAATGGTGTAATGTATGGTTCACAATGCGCAACTCGTTCTGCGGTCGGCAGTGTATATCATGAATAGGTTTTATAATCTGTTTTCTTGTTCGGGTTATTCGTCTCGCATGGCATCCACTGGTTTGATGGACATGGCTCTCAGTGCAGGTGCCAATCCTGCCAAAACGCCAAGGATAGACAGCATGATAACAGCACCCACGGCAGTCCAGAAGTTTACTTGGAAGTGTGCAGCAGTAAAGCCATCAGTGGTGGTACCCATCTCTGCCAACTGCAGAATGATGACGGCAAAGAGTATTCCACTCATGCCAGCTACCGCTATCAGGATGATGCTCTCTGCGATAATCTGTCCCAAAATGGTGCGTGGCGTGGCACCAATGGCACGCCTGATGCCGATTTCTGTGGTTCGTTCGCGCACCGTTACCATCATGATGTTGGACACACCGATAGCTCCAGCCAGCAAAGTGCCGATGCCTATGAGCCATACCAAGAAGTTGACACCGGCAAAGAGACTGTCAACCATGCCGTACATCACTTCGGTATTGAACACCGTGATGCCCTTTTCATCGGTCGGATCAATGTGGTGCGCACGGGCGATGACATCCCTCATGGGTTGTGCTACTTTGCTCATTTTAACCCCGGGACGCCCTGTAACACAAATAACGTGTACGGTTTGTCCCAAATTATAGGCTTGTTGCATCAGTGGGAGCGGTATGACGACGCTCTCTTCTGCCGACCCGTTGATGTTCATGTTACCTGCGCTGTAGTCTACTCCTACGACACTGTAGTAGATAGAGTCTATTCTAATGAGCTGACCGCAAGGGTCTCCACCGCCTGGAAACAAGTTCTTGTACACTTTCTTGCCAAGTATGCACACCTTCCTGCGTTGCTGCATGTCCATTTCGTTGAGGTATCTGCCGTAGTACATGTGCGGTGTTTCCACCTTGGCGTAATCCGCCATCAGGCCTTTGATGTTGCAGTTGCTCTTCTTGTCGCCAAACACAGCGTTTCCACCCCATTGCGACAATCCCGGTGTAACGATGTCTAAGTCGCGAACGTTCGCCTTAATACGCTCCACATCTTTATATTCTAATGTCCATTGTCGTCCCTTCCGATAGCCGTCGTATGGCTTGGTAGTGGGTTGAGCGAAGATGACTGAGGAGTTGGTAGCAAAGCCTTCGAACACTCGATTGAGCAACTCTCTGAACCCTTGTCCACCTCCGATGAGTCCCATGAGCATGAAGATGCCCCAGAAAACACCAAAGCCAGTGAGGAAAGAGCGGCTCTTGTTGCGAGAGAGTGTCTCGATAATCTCTTTGTATGTGTCGATATCAAACTTCATGGCTTATTCTGCTCTTAGTGCTTCAATGGGTCTTACGCGTGCCGCCTTGCGTGCAGGTATGAGTCCAGCGATAGTGCCTGCCACCACCATCAGTAGCGTGGCGTTGATACAAACGTCAAGTCCAACGGTGGGATTAACAAACATGGTGGTGGTAAACATGCCCGAATCAACCTTCATGTTGCCAATGGTGGCATTCATGTATTCATTGGCTGCAATGCCTAACACCATGCCGATGTATCCGAAAAAGGTGGTGATGATGATGCTCTCAATGATGATGAGCCGCAGAATAGACCATGGTGTGGCACCGATAGCCTTGCGGATACCGAACTCGTGGGTGCGTTCTTTCACCGTGATGAGCATGATGTTGGAAACTCCGACGATGCCACTGAGCAGGGTAAAGATGCCCACTATCCATAATGCCGTGCGCAACATGCCCATTCCTGTGTTCATCTGCATGGCTTGCGTGAATCGGTTCCATATCCAAACCGCCTCCTCATCATCGGGCGCAGCACCGTGATTGCCGTTGAGATTGGCACGGTAACGCTGCTCGAAAGCTTCGTTTTGCTGTTCTGTCTCCAAGCCTTTGAATGAGAAAACGATGTTGCCTGTCTTGTCACCCACATTATATATAGTGCGATAGGTAGTGAAAGGGATGAACGCATCGGTACCCATCATGCTTTTGTCTACTTGATAAATACCCACAATGTGAAACGCCAAGTCTTCTATCCTCACGATTTTTCCCAGCATATCTGCCACGTTTCCCGTGGGTGAAAGCTCCTTTGCCATGTCATCACTGATAACAATCGACTTCCTGCGGTCTCTGATATCTATCTTATTAATAAATCTCCCATAGATCATATCACGCTTGTTGATGATGTAATCGTTGGGATATACGCCACTGATGTTAGCGGCAGTGTACTCTTTTCCATGGCTCATGGTAGTGTTGCCATGGTCAAGTTCGGCACCTACCTCTTCCACATTGTCGCTGAAACGCTCTTCGGTGATTTCCATATCACGGTCGTTCAACTCTATCCTGCGCCCCTCCTTTAGTCCTTTGTGTGCCTTTGAAGTTTGTCCACCAAATATCACCATGGAGGTATTGAGGTATCTATGCGAGTTCTGTTGCGTGGCATTAATCAGTCCGTTGCCTGCTCCCAACAGAAATATGAGCATGAAGATACCCCACGCAACGGCAAATCCAGTGAGGGTAGTGCGCAATTTATTGCGTCGTGCGGTCGCCCATATTTCTGTTAAGATGTCTCTCATGTTCGACTTATTTTAAGCATTATTTCATGATACCTCCTGTCCCGAACGGACTTGAGTTATGGTCGAGATTCTCCTCAATGCGTCCTATCAGTCCGTCCTTGATATGGATAATCTTGTTTGTCTCGTTGGCGACACCGCTCTCGTGCGTTACCACGACAATGGTCATGTGTTCGTCTTGGTTGAGCGATTTGAGCAGTTGCATCACCTCCACGCTGGTTTTCGAGTCCAAAGCTCCCGTCGGTTCGTCGGCTAAGATAATCTGTGGTTTGGTAATCAGCGCGCGGGCAATGGCAACACGTTGTTTCTGTCCGCCCGACATCTCGTTAGGATAGTGGTCTGCCCATTGCGCCAATCCTAATCTGTCAAGATATTCAAGGGCTTGCTGACGGCGTGTTTTGCGACTTACTCCTTGGTAGAACAAGGGCAACTCCACGTTTTCTACCGCTGTCTTGAAGCCAATGAGATTGAACGACTGAAAGATGAAGCCAATCATCTTGTTGCGGTATTCGGCGGCACGCCTTTCGCTCAGGTTCTTGATGAGCGTACCCGACAGCACATATTCGCCACTGTCATAATTGTCGAGGATGCCTAATATATTTAATAAGGTAGACTTCCCCGAGCCCGATGCGCCCATGATAGAGACAAATTCGCCTTCCTCTATGTCAAGCGTGATGCCCTTGAGAACGTGCAAGGGCTGTGCGCCAAAATAGGTCTTGTTGATGTCTTTGAGATGTATCATTTGGCTTTTAGACGACAGCATGGCTTTGAAAGTTGCACCAGCTCGGCTAATTTTTTCTCGATTTTTTCCACCATCACCGTTCTCATGACAATCTTTCCTTCTGGATTGATAAGATAGAAGGAGGGAATCCACTTGATGTGAAAATCCTTTGCCACTTTCGATTCTTTCATCTTCTCAAAGTTACAAACATGGTATGCTTGCTTGTTTTTCCAATTTTGCTGTACATACTGAGTCCATGCCTCTTTCTTGGTATCAAACGAAACGTGTATGAAAGCCACGCCATGGTCGGCATATTTTGCTCCCAACTCTTCCACTTTCGGTGTGATTTTTCGGCAATCGGGACACCAAGATGCCCAAAATTCCAACACTACATACTTCCCTCGGAAGTCGTTTAGTGATAAGGTCTCGCCGTTGATGGTGGGCAGTGAAAGGGTTGGTGCTGTCGTTCCAACCTCTAAAAGCTGAGTGGCATACTTGGCATCATCATCTTGTGCCAACAATGTTGCAACTGTGCAGAACAAGCAAAATGTGAGAAATACAATTCTTTTCATAATCAATTATTGTTTTTGTAGATGTAACGTTTGGTCGCAGTAGTCTACTACGGCAGGTCTGTGAGTAATGAATATCACGGTTTTGTCGTGATTAGAGAGAATGTTATGCAAGAGCTGTCGCTCCGTCTCGGGGTCTAAAGCACTGGTAGCCTCATCGAACAGCATGATTGGACGGTTGCGCAACAAGGCTCGGGCAATGCTGATACGCTGTGCCTGTCCTTCGCTTAATCCGCCTCCTGCTTCCGTACAAACGGTGTCTAAGCCGTCAGGAAGCTCCATAACAAACGAGGCGCAACTCATTTCCAATGCCGCTTTTATTTCCTCTTCCGTAGCGTTGAGCTTGCCCAATCGCAAGTTGTCGCGAATCGTGCCACTCATCAGCGTGTTTCCTTGTGGCACATACACAAAGTTGCAGCGCATCAGGGGCGACAATTCCTTTTGCTCTTGTTGATTGTATAGGATGACTTTCCCCTCATTGGGGTGCAACAGAGCCAAGATGAGTCGTATCAGTGTGGTCTTTCCTGCGCCCGTTTCGCCCAAGACAGCCGTGCACGAACCAGGGTAAAAATCAAAATCTAACTGCTCAATCACATTACTGTCGCCATCGTCGTATGCGTAGGTAATGTGTTCCAAGCGCACTCCACACGGTGCCGTTAGAGGGATAGGGTCGCCTTGTTCCTCCAAAGGATTCTCCTCAAGTTCCATCAATCGCTCGGCGGCCGTAAAGACTCCGACAAACACAGGTGCTAAGCGAGTGAGGTCGCGCGCTGGTCCTTGGATACGATTTACTAATTGCAAGAACGCTGTCATGCCTCCGAAAGTCAGCGTTTGGTCAGCCATTCGCAAGGCTGCCCATAAGAAAGCAATGAGATAACCCACAGAGAATCCTGCGTTCAAGATAAAGTTTGATACCACACTAAATGCCGTTCGCTTTACCACCCGATGCCGAAGTTCGCTCTGTGTGCTTTCCAATCGATCCACCATCACACTGTCGCTCTCCAAAGTCTTGATGAGCATACGGTGCTGAATGGTCTCTTGCAGCACACTTTGCACCTTGCTATCCGAGTCGCGTACCTGTCGGGTGAGCCTTCGCATCTGTCCAATATACAGCTTACTTAACAGCACAAACACAGGAATAATGCCTACGATGACGAAGGCAAGTACTTTGTCCATAGAAAAAAGATACAGGAAAGCGCCCACAAACATTGCCACTACCGAAATGGTATTAGGAATAGTTTCGGTTAGAAAACTTACCACCGTGCCTACATCCTGCTCTAATCTATTGAGAACATCGCCTGAGTGATGCGACTCTTTTCCCGTCCATTCCGACCGCAAAATACGGTCGAGCATGCGTTGCTGCATACGGTTTTGCGCCTTGATGCCCAAGATGTTGCGCACCCAAATGGAACAGATGCGCAGGGCGAATCCGCAAAGAATGAGCAGTGCCATCACCCCTACAGACCAGTAGATAGACCCTTCAGCGTGTCCAGACGCCACGTCAATGGCATGCTGTACCGCCCACACTTGTGCTAAGCTCACCACTACGGAGAGCAAACCAATGGCGGCATTGAGGATAGCTTGCAACTGATTGCCACGCCAAGCACGCCAAAGCCATTTGAAAATAACCCTGGCGGAATATTTGGGGGTAGGTATCTTAAACCATTGTCGGATGTTCATAAGCTGCTGTGTCTATGTGTTATCCCCTTGTGTCTGCCCCCCACATCATCTTTTCACGCAGGGTTGAGAAGTAACGTTGACCAAATCGTTTGACGAAAAGGGTTGCAAAAGGAGCTTTTCGAATAGTCAGTTGCGTATGCTCACCTAACTTTGTGGAGCGACCGTCAATGGCAGCGAGGAAGTTGTGTGAGCGCGATTCTACCGTGAGGGTAATGACATTGTTGTCGTTAATCACGATAGGACGAATGTTCAGACTGTGTGGAGCCACAGGTGTGAGACACAAATTGCTGGTCGATGGCACCATAATTGGGCCGCCATTTGACAAGTTGTATGCCGTACTACCCGTAGGTGTCGCAATTACTAAACCATCGGCTTGGTAGGTTACCAAGTAGTCATCGTTCACGCAAGCACGGATGGTAATCATCGCCGCATTGTCACGCTTCAGGATTGCAATGTCGTTGAGGGCGTAAGGGTTGATGTCTAAGGGTTCTCCGTTGGTTTCTAATTGAATGACCGAATGCCTCTCTAACTCGTAATGGTGGGCGTAAATGTCAGCAACGGCTTCCTTTAACTCACTTGGAAGGATGTTGGCAAGAAAACCGAGTCTGCCAGTATTCACCCCTATCAGCGGAATTTGTTTGATGCCCACACGTCGGGCAGCCTTGAGAAAGGTGCCGTCTCCACCCACGGAAATCACAAAATCGGCATCGAAGTTTTGTCCTTCAAACCGCTGTACGGTCTCCGATTTGAAATGAACATCTTGGCTTAAAAAGTCGTAAAACGTGCTATCAATGCTCACGTGAGCATCGTATGCCTGCAACTCCTCGATAATTCGCAGGAAGAAGGCTGTTTTCTCAGGTTGGTATTCGTTGCCAAAAAGGGCAAATCTTAATTTCTGTTCTGACATGATTGCGTATCGTTTTATCTGTCCCTGACACAGCAGTCAAGTAAAAAGTAATGACTGACATGCCCAAAGCCGCACAGGCTATACCTTGCAAAAATACATATTTATATTGAAAAAAGCGATGAAACGGTAGAAAACAGATTATCTTTTTCGAGGCATCATAGTTGACGGTTCATGAACGATATTCAGATACATTCACCAGGTGTGCGCCTCACTTTTTATATGTGAACAAATTTGACTGAAAACTAATTCCAGGGATTAAAACCACCAATTTGTCAGAAATACAGAGTATTCTGTGATAAAGAATGTAAATTATTTTGAACTTTTGCTCTATTTTCCCTATATTTGTAACGACAATTAAAACAATTAAGTTATGAAAACAACATTAAAAACATTATCCATTTTCTTATGTGCCCTGCTTTTATCAGTGGGATTTGCAGCTTGTAGTGATGACACTGATCCAGCAGAGGCCGAAGTGTTCACAGACGTTTATAAAGGAAAAATATCGTATGTAAACCTCAAAACAGATAAGAAAATTTCAGCCAATGACGGCAAAGTGACTGTTGTCAAACTGGGGAACAGGTATTCGTTTCACTTCAACAACGGCATTCCCGACCTGACCAACATCAAGTTTTCGAAAAAAGATGACAACACCTTCGTGAGCATAGGCTCGGATGGTTTGAAGGGAATCAAGATTGACGAGTCTAAACTTCATATCCTTTATGTAAAGGGTAAGGAGACCTGGACAGCCGATTGTAACAGGTAGACTGGGAACGAACAGCCTCACCCCCAACCCCTCTACAGCCTCACCCCCAACCTCTCTCCCCTCGGGGAGGGGTAGGGAGTGAGGCTTTCAACTTGTAAACTAACCAACTAGGAATTCTAGGAAAACTAGTATTTCTAGCAAAACTAGCAAAACTAGCAAAACTAGTAAATCTAGACAACTCGTTAAATCGTCAACTAAAAACCTCAATTCTATATTTCCTATTTTAGTATTGTTTTTGGGGGTGATATCCAATAGCATCGAGTTTAGTGTCCAAAGTCATTGAGTTTGATGTCCAATAGCATTGAGTTTGGGGATCAATATCATTGAGATTGGCGAGCAACATATTTTTAACGGTCTGACATGAATCGCATCTAAGGCACAACAAGCAGGTTAGCTGCGAAAAATTCTTCACACAAACTACGAATATAGGATGCTTACTAAGCCCACTTATATGAGTACTATAATGCCTTTGGGGCATAGAAATAAAAGGAGGTGTACGCATGGTCGCACACCTCCTTTTATTTACATTTTATATCACTCTCAAAAATTATTTGATGGAGATAGGTTCATCTAAGGTAGTGATATTAATACCGTTTGTCTTACCATCCAAGTTTTTGGCTGCGTCCTTGATAATATTGCCCTCTACTTTCTCAGAGCCATCAAGCTTATAATACAATTCAAGTCCATCAGACTTAGGATCAACTCCTAACATGAATTGTTTGATTTGCTTCTCGGTACGGGCCACGCTCCATACTCTCATTTCGCTCATATAACCACGGAATGGACGTTCTCCCCATGGGAATCCTGCCAGTTTACCAATGTTAAAGCCGACATCCTTATTAGGATCGAAGCCAGCAATGTTCCAAGTAGACTCTGCCCATTTGGCACCATTCAAGTACAGAACTGTTTTTCCAGAAGGCTGATCGTAAGTAATGGCGACATGACACCACTGGTTAGCGGGCAGCTTGTCAGGCGATTCATAATGCTGGTTTCCTGCAATTTGCAAAATACCTCTACTAATGCCGCCGCCTTCGTCACCAACGCGTAATATCATGATACCTTCGCAACCCATGATGGTATTATTAGATCCCCAGCCAGAAGAATAAACTAAAGCCTCATAGGTAAACGATTTAAAGAAAGTTCCTGCTGGGAATTTTACAGAAATATAGTGACTTGTAAACGTGCCTACCTTGTTAATTAAGATTGGTTTTGCTAAAATAACATATTCTATATCCTCACCAGCAACTGTTGGAACACTACTTGATTTCACTCGAACAGGCAAGATATAAGACTTTCCTGCTTCAAGACTATTCAATCCAGACAGGGTAAGCACTACAGGTTTGGCGTGCGTAGCACCTGCTTCAATCACAGCTTGCGGTGTGTTTATTTTCGCATTTTGTGCATTGAACGGTAAATAGCCAGTACCATGCTTCGCATTATACTCTTTTACCAATGACTCTTCTGCTACCTCATACGATACATTCACATCCGACGACAGAAGATTACTAAGACGAGAGGTGATATTTACATCCATCACATCTTTTTCTTCTTTCATCGTTACCTGATATTCACTGCTCTCGAAGTAAACCTTTTCAGCGAGCAAATCATTTTCGCTCTCATTATTGCATGCTCCTAACAAGAGGGCTAACCCTCCCATTAAAAGAGAACGGCATATATGTTTGTTTTTCATTGTTATCTCATTTTTGATGATTCTCTAAACTTACTTTTTCTTTTGGTTAGCTTTCCATTCATTATAAACCTTCTGGTTAATCTGAATAGCTTGGCGCATCCACTTGTAATTAGGCGTATTGTCATAGTCGTTGTCAAAACGATAAGCACCTACACCTCCTTTACATCCGTTGGTTGGCATCAAGGCTGCCTGCTTCAATAGCTTACCACCACTACTAAAGTTGGATTCAAAATTCTCTGTGATAATCAGTTTTTTGGTATCGAAATCATAGTAATCCAAACTGGGCACCCAGCCATACGATTGTGCAATCCAATAATCAACATAGCCATCCAAGGCTTTGGTTAGACCATGGAATTGTCCGTCAATACAAATTAGTTTGTGGCCATTGCCCTCCGGGTCACTCTTAGGACCAATATACTTATTCATTTCCTTAATCAAATAAATTAAGTCTTCATTGGTTTCTAAAGTTCCATCCATGTCAAAGACACCACTTCCAATTTCCCAGTCGATGTCATAACCATCCCAATCGTTAGCTACCAACGAGTCGCAGAGTGCTTTCGCAAACTTTGCCAACGCCTGTTTATGGCTCTCTGAACCACGTACACCATTGTAGCCCCAGAACTTCCAACGTGCCTGTTTCTTTGCCTCGTTCAGCCGCGCTTCGTCTTTGTTCCAGCCTTCTTGTTCTGCTTTTTTCTCTACTTCGTGGTATACATAATCAGGAGTTCTACCTTTTCCGATATAAGAAAGTAGGGTTACCTCCAGCAGTTTGGTTCCTTTCACTTTTTGCACAAATTCTTTGTCAGCCTTCTGTGCAGGTGTGATTTCAAATCTGTTTGGGGCACCACTCCACATAGATACAATGTCCATACTGTCTGGCATTGAACTAAGGTAGCCTCTACGGTAAGTGCCTGCTGGCGACCAGTTAGAATACCAACCAAATGCTACAGGACGACCATAATTATTAGCCGTTTTCTTATAAGCTCTTAAATCAGCATAATATTGTTCGCTCTTTGCGTTGTTCATGGTGTTATAACCACCCACATGGTCAAACTCTTTTGCTTCGGGTTCTACCATATCACTACAGGAGGTCATGAACATTCCTATCGCAAGAGCGAGAAATAGTTGATGATATTTAAAACGTTTCATTATTTTTCGATTTTAAGTATATTATTTATTCTTATTATCCCACCACAGGCGAGTACCAGCTTTATCCTGTCCGTCACGTAGCATCTGACGCGCTTTGTCCAAGTTCTGCTTGTCCTCATCAGATGTAGCCCTATTGGCAGGGTAACGCATTCTGCGAATACCGATATTGGTATCAACCTCACCGTTGCTGTAATTCGCCATTACCTTGTGCAGCTTTGGATAGCCCGTACGACGATATTCACTCCAAGCTTCTTGTCCGTTAGGATATAATGCAATCCATTTTTGGATCATGATTTTCTCTAACTTCTCTTCGTTACTGCCACCCCATTTTACGGTAGCATTTGTAACAGAAGGTTCAGAAACATTTACGTTGGGACGCCACATGTTCAGACTATACTCCATCGGTGTACGACCAGAGTTCATATAGCTGTCTACCTCATTGGCAGGAATGCCATTCTCCTCGAACGACATGGCAATACCCTTGCGATACAAGTCTTCAGCAGTACCGTTGACAGAAATGCCATGTAACGCTGCTTCCGCCAAAAGGAAATACACTTCAGATGCGCGCATCCAATAAGTGGCGGTTGTCTTGGTTACATTAGGTCTTGATGCCATTTTAAACACATCGTTCTGCGAAGCTATATTACCAGTTGGCACTGCCAGGTATTTTCCGTATTGTCCCAACTCCTGAGCGTAATAAGCTTCAGACTCTGTAAAGTACTTAGGAAGTCGTGGATCTTCATATCCACCTAAATAAGCCTGCATTGAAGAACCCATGCGGCACTCGTTGTATTGGTTCGATAAAATCTCAATATTGTTGATAAAGGTAAGTCCTGCACCCTTTTCCATCTTGGCTTCATCGTCCTTAGACTGCATCACACCGTAAGGATTGTTCACCGCTTGCAGTACATACTTCTTTGACATGGCCTCATCGGCATAATATACACGCATTGCCAAGCGAAGCATTAAAGAGTTGGCATAAACTATCCATTTCTTCACATTGCCTCCATATACGGCATCAGCATTGGGCAACAATTTGGTAGTACCATGCTCGAGAGCATTTGTCAGCACGCCAATGGCATTCGTCAAATCTTCAAACATACATTTGTACACGTCTGCCTGACTGTTGTAAGGCACACTAATAAGACCTTTTCCTGCCTCTTTGTAAGGAATTGGACCGAACATATCGGTAGCCTTATGCCAAGTAGATACTTTAAGAATTTGTGCCAAAGCATAAGCCTCTGGGAAATCTTTCTCGGTCTTTATCTTGATGTCTTGCCACAACGGTATCACTTTGGTATAAGCCGAAGTGTACGATGCCGATACCCAACCGTCCATCAAGAAATAAGTTAAGTTGTTACGACCGCTGTTCCAGTTGTTGTTTTGAGCAAAGTAACCACTCCAACAATCGGCAGCCAAATGATAAGCTACTTGATATTCGTTGGCAACATTCGTTCCATCGTCTTGTGTGCCAACAGGCACTACGCACTTTTGCAAAGCTGTTATAGGACCACCGACAGAGATACCGTCCATTTTACCTTCTTCGGGAAGCATCTCGAACTCGTTGGTATTGATTTTCTCAAAGTCGCACGAAGCAAACAGTGACAAAGCCAATAAACCTATCATATATTGTTTATATCTTAGAAATTTCATAGTTGATTAGAATTTAAATTTTACACTAAATCCATAACTCTTCAGACTGGGCTGCATGAAGTAATCGTTTCCTTGTCCATAAGTTCCTGTAGAAGGAGTCACCTCTGGATCGAAAGGTGCCTTGCAATAAATCATCCAAGGATTGTTAGCCACAAACGAGAGTGTTAAATCTTTCACTACATTATTGAACCAACGAGAATTAAACTTGTAACTGAAAGTTAACTCTTGCAATCTAACATTGGTTGCACTATAGGTATAATAGCCAGCCAAGGCTGTTTCGCCTGTGCCTATCAAGTTATAATAGTTTTTGGCATCGAACATCCCCTGTTCTGGAATTAGCACACCACCAGCATCACGTGCATCGGCAGAGGCTTGCGACACACCAAACTTATCGAGCAATGCTTGCGTAGAAGAAGTAACAACACCACCCACACGTGCATTGATCAAGAAGCTTAGTCCGAAACCTTTATAAGTAAATGAGTTGTTCCAACCCATCGTAAAATCTGGTGTGGTCTTACCGAGGTACACGGGCTCTACATTCTCTACGTTGAAGCCACCTGAAGAGGTGACATTGATAAAGCCTTGATTATCTTTAGCCAAGAACTTATTTGCGTAGATATCGTTGATAGAACCTCCAACCTTTAAGATAACACGACCATTGTCTTTGGAAACTTGAGGAATGTTAATAGGTTTGGGACTCATGGGGTGAGTATAATCCTTCACCATCTCAATAATTTCGTTGTTGTTGTGCGAGTAGGTGAGCGAAGAGTTCCAACCCAACTCGCCAAAGTTGTCGTGATAACCCAAGGTCATCTCCACACCGCGGTTCTCCACATTTCCTGCTTGTAGATATACGGCTTTATAACCAGAGCTTTCGGGCAATTCACCGATAAACGTTTGGTTGTAGGTGTTCGATTTGTACCAAGTGAAGTCGAAGGATAGCTTTTTGAATAAGCGTGCCGTCAAACCAAGCTCATACGACTTTGTACGTTCTGCCTTATAATCGGTAAACGGATAAATGTCGGTTGATTTCAAACTACCGCCCAAAATAGGTGTTGTGATGGTTCCCGGTGTCATACCCGAACGTGATACTGGCGAACCTACTTCGGTGAACGAACCTCTTACTTTGAGGTAAGAAATGGCTTTGGGTAATTTTACCATTTCAGAAATGATGCCTGACAAACCAACCGATGGATAGAAGAACGACTCTTCGGAAGAATTAACCAAGCGCGAATTCCAGTCATTTCTGCCTGTCAAAGTAAGGTAGAGCATGCTCTTGTAGCCTAATTCAGCACTGGCAAAGGCTGCCACATTGCGCACCTTGCTGTCGCCACCTTCCTCGCGAATCTTACTATCGGTAGGGTCGATGTTCGTCAAAGAGAACTTATTGGGTACCAACGTCAGGTTACCACCATAGCCTCTGGTGAGTGAGCCATAATCTGAATAGCTGTAACCAATGTTGGAAGCTAAGCTAAAATCGCCAAAACGTTTGTTGATACTGGCAATAAAGTCAACATAGGTCTGATGATCTTTATAATTATAGTATTCGTATGCGCCCTTTGACTTAGCAAACACATCGTATGAAGAAGCATAAATCTTTCGTTCGCTCGTCATAAAAGTTCTGTCAAAACGAACACGACCAGCAAGATCCAACCAATCTAAAACGTGATAAGTGAGACCTGCATTAAACATATATCTGTCTTTATCATCAGGAGCTAAATTACGATAAGCTGTCCAGTAAGGGTTTTGATTGGCAAATTTACCATCTAATATTGGCCAATACTGCAATGGGAAGTTTCGTGTATTGTCGTAACGCTCAAACGTTTTGATGGCATCAAACGACTCGCCACGTGGGAACAGATAAGCAGCCACAATAGGATTCCAATACTCACCTTGCGATACCATATTGTTGTCTTTTTGCTTGATGTACGATGCGCCTAAGTCTAATTGAACCTTACCACCAAAGAGTTTTGAAGAATTACGAACTGTAAAGTTCAATCGGTCGTAGGTATTATTTGGCACAATGCCCTTTGAATTAGTTGAAGCTACCGATGCAAAGGTTTGATTATACTCATTACCTGTGTTTAGGGTCAATGAGTTGATAAAGTTAGTACCTGTGCGGAAGAAGTCTTTTGCAGGGTCGTATGAACTGGGCGTTGCAAGCTTTTCACCCCAGCTCTCGTAAGAGCCTGCTTTGTTGCCATAAGTGTTTTGGAACTTAGGCATGAGTAAGGGAGAGCTGAAATCGGCTGCTGACGAGAAGGATATCTCCATTTTTCCTTCTTTACCCTTTTTAGTGGTAATGAGGATAGCGCCATTCGCTGCATTACTACCATACAAGGCAGCGGCAGAAGGACCCGCCAAAACGTTGATACTCTCAATATCTTCGGGATTAAAGTCGGCAATGCCTTCACTGCTGACACGTCCCTCTCCTAAAACACCACTATCTGAACCTCCATTGAAGTTGAACAAGGGGATACCATCTATTACATACAACACATTGTTGCTGCCTTCAATAGATTTAGCACCACGCATAACCACACGCGTGGCACCACCCACACCACTGGCACTTTTGGTAATGCTTACACCTGCCACTTTACCATTGAGCGAGTTGACAAAGTTGGCATCCTTGTTACGAGTCAGTTCTTCACTCTTTACTTGTTGTACATTGTAGCTCAAAGCCTTCTCTTCGCGCTTGATACCAAGAGCCGTTACTACCACTTCACCCAGTTGTTTAGAACTTTCGTTTAAGACGGTAGTAGAGGTGATATCAGAAGCTTTGAATTCGCGAGTAGCAAATCCAACATACGAGAATTCAAGTATGTCATTGCTACGAACATTGAGGCTATAGTTTCCATCAATATCGGTTGCAGTTGCAGTCTTGCTGCCCTTCACTCTCACCGTAACACCTGGGAGCGATTCGCCATTCGCATCTGTCACTTGTCCTGTCACCTTGATGGTAGCCTGGTCTTGCGCAGAAGTGCTTACTTTAGCTTTGGGTTTCTCACTAATCAAGATGTGGTGGTCGGTAATGGTGTAATCGACATTGGTGCCCTTGAAAAGTTCTTGTAAAAGATCGGACAACTTCATCTTGTTAGAACTTACTTGGACTACCTTCTTCAAATTGATGACATTTTGTCCATAGTCCACTGATTTGTTGGTCTGTTTTTCAATAGCAGTAATCAGAGTCTTCAGCGTTGCTTTGCGTTGCTGCAACTTGATGACTTGATTTTGTGCGAACCCTGCTGATGAAATAAATAACAATGCGCCAACCAAAAAAGTTTTGCTGAATGGCATCATCGTTAACAGTGTTTTTTTAGCCTTAGGTTTCATTACTTTGTGTAAATAAAATAAATTGATAGTTTTAATATAGATTCTTTAATCGTGCGCATCCGTGATTGCTCTTCATGCCATCACCCCGATGCGGCCTCAATATTCACATGTTATTATTACATATTGCCTGCTTTGTGTCCTCCTTTCTTCACATTAAGTGTAATTGTATGTTGTTGATGAATATAATCTAAGTTTCCAGATATTGTCGTCAGCACTTTCATCACGTCGTCAATGCCTTCATCAGCCCTGAAAGCCATGGTGAATTGCTGTGACAAATCAACAGCCGGAGTGGCCTTGATACAGACATTGTATCGACGCTGCAAATCAGCAATAATCACTTTCAAAGGCGTTTGGTCGAACAACAATCTACCGTTCATCCATTGATTGTACTTCCCGCTGTCCACGCTACGCTTCGTCATTTTACCACTGATGCGATTGTACACCGCCTGTTCATTGGGCAACAGCGTCATGGCGATTTTGTCTTCATAAACTTTCACCTTTCCTTGTTCCAAGGTTGTGGTAACCAGTTCTTCGGCAGGGTAGGCCTTCACGTTAAAATGGGTTCCCAGTACCTTTACCTTCAAATTGCCCACATGTACGATAAAAGGCTGACTGCTATTTTTAGCAACGTCAAAATGTGCCTCTCCGTCTAAGTAGACATCACGCCGAGAAAAAAAACGATTAAAGCGTTGGGGATAAAACAAAGAAGAACCTGCGTTGAGGCGTACCTGGGTTCCATCGGACAAACGCAAGACTTTAGTTTGCCCGTTTTCCACATGACATTCGGTGAGCATGGCTTGAGAAGCCATCTGGTTAGAAGCCATCAGCCACGTACCCAAACATAAAGCAATGGGTAAGAAGATAACAGCCGCATACTTCAATACCTTCAAACGTATTTGGCGAGCACGCTCCTGATGGCCGTAATGAGAACGAAGAGCTTGATTTCGCAGAACCGATTGCGACATGGCGTCGGCATTCATCACGTCATCGGTTTCATCCCAAACGCGCTTCAAGGCTTCGTTTTTCACCTCTCTGTCGGCCTCGTCAATGAGCCACGCCATCATTTGTTGGCGATAGCGAGACGGAATGAGTCCATCTGAAAAATATCTAATGATTTTGTATGCGGTTTCCTTGTTCATGATTTAGGGTTTTACTCAATAGACAATAATAACGGTCAACACACGCAGTTAAAAGATGTTAAACATCTGTTTGCCGATAAACTACAGCCTTTCGGTACCACAAAAGGGTGCTTCTTGTGAAGATAAAAGCTGAACATCATCCTAGTAACTCATTTGATTTTATTTTGACAAAGAACCTCTTCATATTTTGCGTATTTGTAAACAGTTGCTTATTGGGGCACAAATTCGCCAAGCATTTGTAAATTTTGTATTGATCTACTACTCAACATATTATGAATTTTTGCGGCCGTTTTGGACTTGCATTTCATACCTTTTTAGGGCAAAAGCATTGCGTTAAGGATGTTATTTGCATGCTTTTTACAGGTTAGTGCATGTAGATTGCTCATCAAAGTCATGTAGGTTGAGCAGAAAACTCATTGCTTTTGCGCCAAAAGTTGAATTTTCTTACCCGTTCAACTCATTTTTTGCATGCCGTTTGCCTATTAATTTTTTCTAGATTGAAAGTTTGAACTGCCCGTTTTTACGGATGTTTTTGTGATAAAAAATTAACTTTTCATGCGGAATTTAGGCAACACACGAAGATTTACACTATTACCGACGGCTCGTTTGGCAGCAACTCATCACGCCGGCCAAGCAGTTGCTTTTCAACACGAAGGGTTTGTAAAATCAATGTAATATTTTTTAAGATGTTGTTTTTTATCGTATATTTGCGCAAAAGAATACTTATAATCACCTTTCAATGTCTAAGAAAATAATAACGGTAGGGCAAACCAACCCCCAGGATATCGAATGCTTAAAAGCATACGATATGCTATTTACACGTTATTATGCCAAGGTGAGAAATTTCGTTTATGCCATCATCAAAGACGAAAATGAGGCTGAAGACATTGCGCAGGATATCTTTCTTAAATTGTGGATTCAACGCGATAAAATAGGTATTGTTGACAATTGGGATGCCTATTTGTTCGCTATGGCACGCAACTGCACACTGAATGCCCTCAAACAGAAAGTGCATGAACACAATTTAAGAGCTTACCCGGAGGCGGGTATACCCGAAGAAAATTCTTTGGAAGAAATGATTTTCAGTGAAGAACTCAAGGCGATTCTCGAAAATGTTATCAGCAAAATGCCCGATCAGCGGCGCAGAGTATTCACCATGAGCCGATTGCAAGGCATGACAAATCAGGAAATCGCACAAGCCTTGCACATCAGTAAACGCACCGTCGAAACGCATATTTCGGCTGCACTGGCGCAAATCAGGCGAGTTGTGACGGTGGCGGTCGTGTTTCATTTCCTTGTTTCGTAAAGAGAAACAAAGGTGTTCATCCCCATCAGGCACGCCCTTGCTCATGGATGCTGCTAAGAACTGCAAGCACTCATAGCCCAGCTAAACCGCACAACCACTTGCCTCATAGAAGCGTTGACCAATGATGCCAACGCTTATGCCTTCACTATCAACACGGTAGCGTATGCAGCCATTCCCTCCTGACGACCCACAAAACCCATGCGCTCGCTGGTGGTAGCCTTGATGGAGATGTTGTCTTCATCGGTTTGCATCAGCTTGGCCAAACAACTCTTCATGGCGGGTATATGGGGATTAATCTTGGGCTGTTCGGCACAAACGGTGGCATCAACATTACCGAGTCGATACCCTTTGGTGGCGATGAGTGCCATGGTTTTCTGCAAAATCACCTTGCTGTCCATGTTGAGGGTTTCATCAGAGGTGTCGGGGAAGTGGTAACCGATGTCACGCATGTTGGCTGCTCCAAGCAAAGCATCGCAAATGGCATGAATCAAGACATCGGCATCGCTGTGTCCCAACAGTCCCATCGAATGCTCTATCTTGATGCCACCGAGCCAAAGGTCGCGCCCTTCCACTAATTTGTGGACATCATAGCCAAAACCAACACGAAAAATAGGAAACATAAGGTAGAAGTTTTTTAGTTGACAAGTTTACGAGTTTACGAGTTGACAAGTTATCTAGATTTCTAGTTGTCTAGTTTTTCTAGTTTATCTAGTTTTCCTAGATTTCCTAGATGTTCTAGATTTTCTAGGCTCCTAGATTACTAGTTTACAAGTTGATAGCCCTGCTAATCACTCCCCTCCCCTTTGGGGAGGGGTTGGGGGAGAGGCTGTTTATCTCTTAAACAAGTCTTTAATCCCATCCATATCAAAGTTCAATGAGAAGCGAAGGGTCTGATCAAGCGGGTTACTCTTCGCCATGGCAATCACGTAACCTGCATCCAACGAGAACACACTCATCTTGAAACCGGCACCCACCGTAAAGTATTTTAGGTTACCTTTATTCTCCGCTTGATGATGATAGCCTGCCCGCAAGGCGAACTGATCGTGATAAACATACTCGGCACCTACGCTCCATTGTATTTCCTGCAACTCTTCTTTCGCACCATTGGGGGCATCGCTGAAGCTTTTGAAGATGCCGCTGATGCTCGACACGTCATAATATTCTTTCTGCACACGCTCCTGATAGTCCTCCGTACTCTCGCCCTCATTCTGTTTTGGGTAGGTGGGTACCAACAATTTGTTGGCATCGGCTGCCAAGGTAAATCGGTTATATTCATCGATGGGAATCATCAGAGAAGCACCCAATCGCATGTTGGTGGGAATGAACTCACTGTTGTCGCTGCCACCAAAAGTTATCTTACTACCGATGTTTGAGATGTTGAGACCGATGCCCAACTGGCTTTCACGTTCCCCAAGGTTGATATAATTTTGATAATAGGCCGAGATGTCTGCGGCGAAAGCCGAGCCAGGAGTGGTTTCATCCTTAAAGTCGTAAGTTAAGTCAGAATAAATCCAACGCACGGCTGCGCCTAATGAAAAACGCTCACTCAACATCAACGAGTAGGCTACATCCAATGACATTTCGTATGGGTTGATGGTCATCCCACCCCCTTTGCCATCTCTGTCAACATTGGTTGTCACCTCGCCCAGTGAGAAATAGCGCAGCGAACCAGACACGGCACTATAGTCACCAATGCGATAGTAGCCTGCCAAATAGGCTAAATCGATGTCGTTGACCAACTGTCGGAGCCATGGCGTGTAGTTGAGTGCCACACCGGCACGACTGATGGTGAAGGGATATTTGGCTGGGTTCCAATATTGCGAAACCACGTCGGGGTCGGTAGCCGCACCCACATCACCCATACCGGCTGAGCGAGCATCGGGTGCAATCATTTGTGAGGTGACCGATGAGTGGACTGGATTAAACATGTTTCGTTTGTCTTGTGCCGACAATGAAAGGACGAAGCAGACAAACAGCAACATGCAAAATATTCTTGGAAATGTTTTCATTCTGTTCAGTAACTCTTTTCTGTTATTGATTAAAAACGCACGGGATGGTTAATTATTGCCTATCACGATGAGTTTCTTCGCTTTGGAAACCTTCTGACTGCCCTCAGAGGAGAGCAACACACGATAGAGATAAACGCCGGTTTGCAAGCGTGCCCCACTATCAACTATCAAGTCCCAGTCAACAGTATAAGCATCATTAGTACTCACGCCACGTTCCTGATGCTTCCATAGTTGGCGGCCACTCATGTCAAACACGTCAATTTCCACATCCACCTGTGTGCCTACCCTGTCGTGGTTGATGATGAAGGTCGTAGTGGTGCGTGCGGGATTGTTCGTGCAATCGACCGAAAACAGATTGGGTTGCATGCCCTTGACGACATGGAATGTCAGTTCTGCGGTCGAAGAATTGTTCAGAACATCCCATGCTCTGAATTGCAACTTGTGCGGACCAGGAGCCAATTCGGGGATGTTGTAATGCGTGGTTCCGGTGGTATAACTGCCAAAGTCGTACACGAAATGATCGTTGAGGTTATACGTTTTTGACATTTCTCCATCGATAATCAACTGCAAGTCGTGCCCAATGCCGCTTCCGGCGCTATTGATTCCGTTCTCATCGGTTATTTTCGCAACGAAATAAGGCGTGCTGTTCACCTTATCGCCATTGGTGAACGACGGCGAGTTGAGGTAACAGTAAATAGACGGCCCAATGGAATCGTTGGCCACATCGGCCGTGCCACCAATCGTGAACGCCTCGCTGGTACCGTGCGCCTTCAACTGATGATCATCACTCAAGGCATACAAATTCATTAGTCCTGTGCCATCCGTGTAATTAATGTCTTGCGGAATGGCAAAGGTCAACGTAAACCTTCCGCCTACAACGTTGCCAGATCCGTTGAACAATGTCTTGGTGCGATCGTAATAGGTAAATGGACTGGTGATGTCAGCCGCATCGTTCATTCGGCCAACAATTTTTTCCTGACTATCCCGAACGGTTACAGTTACCGTTCCATTGAAGTCGGCAGCGTGCTCTACATGCCCCGTCACTTTAGCTATTCCGCCAGCCTTGAGAGAAGTTTTGACATCGATTGACACGGGCGAGCCATTGATAGAATCGACAACCACCTTGAAGGTGGGCTGATGAAGTGCCACGGCTGGATCGCCCAACAATGAATATTGCAGTTTGTTGTCGGTCAAGTCGCGTCCGGTATCAATCATCTCATTCTTGGCCAAGCGTTGAGCTTCACCTATCGTAATCGGTTTCCCAGCACGGTCCTTGCTCAACACATGCCGCAGGAAAGAGGTGTTGATCTGGGCGTTGTAATAAGCCCAAACGGTACGAGTTGTGCCAAAGAAAGCCAAAGCGCCGCCCTTTGGATTGAGTACAGCTGCCTCACCAATGGTTGGAACCACGCCATCAAAAGGCATGATGTCACACGAAGCAGTGACCCACAAGGGAAGATTAGGATTATTGAACGACTGGAAATCACTTAAATTCAATACCTTTTCATGGGAAATCTGTATTTCTGACCCATGTCCACCGTAATCCATGATGAGGGCTCCAGCCGCCTGTTGCTGCTTAATCAGTCGAGTTACCTCTGGGTAGGCATGTCCGGTAGACGAAGTTTCGCGAACGTATGCATCCCACATGATTTTCTTAACCAAATAGCCGGGATATTGTGTTGAGATGGTATCGGCCGTGGCATTGATGTCATCCATGTGCAGATTGTTCTCGCCATCATCGCCCATGAACACCAAAGTGTTTTGCCATGCGCCGCCATTTTGGTTTTTCACATAGTTGATAACTTTATCAACCATCACTTTGGCCTCGGCTTCTGTCTTCACAGGAAAACGACCCACGGCGACATCTTGCTTATCAGAGAAATTGGTATTCAAACCTTCTCCGTCGTCCAAAGCGCAAAAAAAGCCATCGTCTACATAGCAATGAAGGGCGTTGAACGAATTTTCGCTTTCAAAACAAAGCAGGTAATCGTCAGGATTGAGGTTGCGACAGTTGGCCGTCAGCATTCGGTTATCCCAGACACAATCGCCAAACAGCAACAGATATTTAGGCATGTCAGCTTCGGTTTGTGCCCGATCGTACAACATCTTGAGGTATCTGCGGTAGGCATTGGCATCAGGAGTGCCGCTCGAGAACTCGTTGTAAAGTTCATCAGCCGGCACGATGCGTACTCGCATGCCATCGTTTTGTTCGTGGAAAGCCTTCAAACGTTCGGCCTGCGTGCGAAGTTTTTGACTGGTAGGAATGATGATGACCATGTCGGCGAAGCCATCTCCATGCAAGTCTTGGTTTGTAATGTTGTAAACATATTCAGGGACAGGGAAGGAGGTTCCTTTGAGTTGTGGTGCCGGCAGAGGCTTCTGCCATGTAAAAGAAATATAATCTAAGCGAATTGGACCACCGGAGTTTGTGGATATCTTGACCGAATCAGTCGTGCCTTTTCTATCAATCTCATACACCGCACCCGCCTCATTTCCACTGTCATGATCTATTATTCACCTTATTAATATCTGTAAAGCCGGCTTTACGAATCAAGTCATCCGTCAATCGGTACACGCCCGATGCGGGTACACGTATCTTTGCCCACTTGCCTGATGCCAATACCGAGTGAGCCGCATAACGACTTGTACCGCCTGCTCTTGTCTGAACTGCGGCATGTCGCAGCGATTGTTTGCGTGGCTGGGCTTCTAATCGCAGCATGAAGCTGACCAAGATTTGATATTTGCCGTCACGAAACACCAAAGGGCAGAAGTCTACCTCCAAAGAACCTTTCTTTCTATCCAAAGCCAACCGCTGTCGGATAGGTGGCATAGCTAGCAAGGGCGCATCAGAAAGCTGTCTGTATCGTGCAATATCGGCCGACGTCATGTCTATGAATTCGGGGTAGAGAATAGAAACGGCATAGGAAGAGTCAACGTATTGATCGCCCAGCGCAAAGGAATAGGAGAAATGAGGCAACCGTGAATCTATCTTCACGTCAGCTGCCGTCAAGTTAAAGAAACGCTCTTGAGCAGAAACACTCAAGCACAAAAGCGACAAAAAACTAATAACAAGAAATTTGATTCCTCTCAACACGCGTTCTAATTCTGTGTTTATTTACAATTCATTTCAAGCACTTTCCGGTCTGCCAGATACCCTTCCAAATGGTCGTTTACCTTCACCACTCCCGTTCCCGCAGGTGTACCGGTGTACAAGATATCGCCAGTCTTCAAGGTGAAATACCGACTGATATAAGCAATCAGCTCATCAATCTTATACAACATGTCGCCCGTGAACCCTTCTAGCACTGTCTTTCCATTGATATCAAGATGGTAATTGAGCGTCTGCACGTCGCGAAACTTGCCTACATCTACCCAGTCACCCAAGGCTGCCGCACCATCAAATCCTTTGGATAGCTCCCAAGGCTGCCCTGCTAAGCGTAATTTTTGTTGCAGCTCACGGGCGGTGAAGTCTATGCCTAAGGTAACAGCATCATAATAACGATGGGCAAATCGCTCAGAGATAGTCTTTCCTAATCGACAGATCCGCACGACCACTTCGGCCTCGTATTCTATCCTCCCCAAGTCATCGGGAATGAAGAACGGCTTATGATCTTTGAGCAAAGCCGAGTCAGGCTTCATGAAAATCACAGGATTCTCTGGTTTTGATAACGTTCCCAACAGCTCTTTATTGTGCTGTGCGTAATTCATTCCAACGGCAAATATCTTCATCCCTTTGATTTTTTCTATTGATTCTCCAACATCTCCAGCTACACTGGGGTATGCTGCAAAGATACTACAAATTAGAATAAGTAGCGAAGATAAACGCAAAAAGCCCGATTGAGAGGTATTCAACCGGACTTTTCTATGTCAAAAAACTTCCTTCCTTGGAAGCTATTTCTTAATCAGCACGCAAGCTAAAACGCTTGAAGTCGACGATTTCCAAATCCTTGTCAGCCTGTTTCAGATATTCAGAAACAGTGATTTTGCTGTCCTGGATATATTCTTGGTTCAACAAGCAGTTTTCCTTGAAGAACTTGTTCATACGGCCTTTAGCTATATTCTGAATCATGTTTTCTTGCAGATTCTCCTTCTTGTCAGCTGCTGTTTCAGCCTTAATCTTACGAATCTCTTCTGCTTGCTCAGCGGTAATCTCACCCTTGCGGAGGCCTTCCTCCATGTGTTCCTCGCTCTCAGCGATATACAAGTTGAAGCCAGCTTTCTTCAATGCTGCTGTGACAGCCTTCTCAATCTGCTCTTCTTTGGTCTTCTCTACAGCCACCTTGTACTCAGCATCTTTCACTTCTTGCGAAACACTTTCTTCATTCAAGGCCACAGGGTTCATCGCAGCAACCTGCATGGCGATGTTGTGAGCCTGCTCTTCAGCAGGTTTGTTGGTCTGAACCATCGTGCACAAGATGTTTTTGTTCATGTGGTTGTATGCCTCGATATTTTCTCCTTCGAGGAAACGATAGCCATCTAACTCCATCTTCTCGCCTGTGATACCAGAACGAAGTTTAACAGTTGTGGCAACATCTTTTCCATCTGCGAGCTTCAAAGTAAGGATTTCATCGATGGTCTTGGCCTTAGCAGCAACGGCAGCGTCGAGGATGTTTTGTGTACACTCGATGAAGTCCTTGCCGTTAGCCACGAAGTCGGTTTCGCACTTCAAAGCAATCATTGCAGCGAAGTCTTTGTCAACTTTCACAAGCACACAACCGTTTGAGGTCTCACGATCAGAACGCTTGGCAGCGATAGCCAGTCCGCGTTCACGAACCAACTCAACAGCCTTGTCCATGTCACCAGCAGCTTCGGTCAACGCTTTCTTGCAATCAGCCAAACCAGCGCCGGTCATTTTACGAAGCTTTTGTATATCAGCAATTGTTACAGCCATAATATAAAAATCTTATTTATTGGGTTAATATTATTCTTTTATAAAAAATGACAGAGAAGAATGAAGAGACCACCAGATATGTAAAGAACATACCTTTCCCCCTTCGTTCTTCTCTATTCAATATGATTATTCAGCAGCAGGAGCTTCTTCTTTAGCTTCAGCTTCCTTGTTTTCTTCCTTTGCAGGCTCAGCCTTTTCAGCTACTTCCTCTGTTCCTTCAGCCTTCTCAGCCTCTTCGGTCTGCTTGCGAGCTTTGCGAGCACGCTTTGGCTTAGCCTCTGCAGCTTCCTCTTGTTGCTCTGCAGCAGCCTTCTCATCAGCCTTTTCAGCCTTGCGCTCCTCCAAACCCTCAGCGATGGCTTGGCAGCAAGCAGTCAAGATTACTTCTACAGAATCTTTTGCATCATCATTTGCGGGAATCACGAAGTCGATGTTCTTAGGATCTGAGTTGGTGTCAACGATAGCGAACACGGGGATGCCCAAGCGATTGGCTTCCTTCACGGCGATGTGTTCCTTGCATACGTCTACAACGAACAGTGCAGAAGGCAAGCGTGTAAGGTCGGCAATAGAACCCAAGTTCTTCTCCAACTTGGCGCGTTGGCGTGTAATCTGAAGCAACTCACGCTTGGAGATGTTTTCGAATGTGCCATCAGCCATCAACTTGTCGATGTTTGTCATTTTCTTCACAGCCTTACGAATGGTTGGGAAGTTGGTGAGTGTACCACCAGCCCAACGCTCGTTCACGTATGGCATGTTTACAGATGCAGCCTTCTCGGCTACGATGTCCTTAGCTTGTTTTTTAGTAGCGACAAACAAAACCTTCCTACCAGACTTCGCAATCTGTTTCAAAGCTTCGGCTGCTTCGTCTATCTTTGCAACCGTTTTGTTCAGGTCGATGATGTGAATGCCATTGCGCTCCATGAAGATATAAGGAGCCATGGCTGGATTCCATTTGCGACGGAGGTGTCCGAAGTGGCTACCTGCCTGCAATAATTGGTCAAAATTTGTTCTTGACATTTTTCTTTTCTTTAAATTGTTTACTTTCTTTTTAGTTGATTAGAACCAATCTTCGAGTAGTTCGCCACGCATGGGAAATCTCGAGGATTTAGATACTAAACGGGTGATCAGTTTACGAGTTGATAGTTTACAAGTTTACAAGTTTACAAGTGTACAGTTTACAAGTTTACGAGTGGATAGCTTGTAAGTGTACGAGTTAATCGTTTACAAGTTTAGAAGTATCACCTCGTCAACTTGTCTACTCGTGAACTTGTCAACTACTCTCCTCATTAACGCTTACTGAACTGGAAGCGACGACGGGCCTTGGGCTGTCCTGGCTTCTTACGCTCAACAGCACGGCTGTCACGTGTCAAGAATCCATTGTCCTTCAACACCTTCTTATCTTCAGCATTCAACTTGACGAGTGCACGGGCAATGGCGAGGCGAAGTGCCTGGCTCTGACCTGTGAATCCGCCACCATCAAGGTTGGCCTTGATGTCATATTTTCCTTCAACCTCAAGTGTTTCCAATGGCTGTTTAACCACGTAACGCAAGATAGCTGATGGGAAATAGGTTTCAATATCTTTTTTGTTAATCGTTATTTTGCCGGTACCTTCAGTGAGGTATACGCGAGCGATGGCGCTCTTGCGGCGGCCTATTGCATTGATTACTTCCATCTTTCCTTATTATTTATACTGGTTAATATCGATAGCCTTAGGCTTCTGTGCAGCCTTGTCGTGCTCAGCGCCTTCGAATACATACAGGTTGCTCAGCAAAGAACGTCCCAACGGACCCTTTGGCAGCATACCTTTCACGGCATGACGAACAATCTTGTCAACACCATTCTTGCGAGTACGAAGCTCAGCAGGGGTGTTGAAACGCTGTCCACCAGGATAACCGGTATAACGTGTATAAAGTTTGTCTGTTTCTTTCTTGCCAGAGAACTTAATTTTCTCGGCATTGATGATGATGACATTGTCTCCACAATCAACATGAGGAGTGAAAGTTGGCTTGTACTTGCCACGCAGCAACTTAGCGACCTTTGAGCAAAGGCGACCAACAATCTGGTCGGTTGCGTCTACTACGACCCACTCTTTTTGAGCTGTTTCCCTGTTGACGGAAATAGTCTTGTAACTTAATGTGTCCATTAAAAATTTAAATTTTACTACTAAAAAACGTTTTTATTTCACTCATGTACGAACGATTCACTAACCGTGATGCTCGGCCAAAAGCACCACTATTAACACATCCGCACAGGGGACTCTAAGTTCATCCCCGAAATAATCGGTCTGCAAAAATACACATATCTATAAACATAGCCAACATTAGACTCTCTCAACAGCTATTATTTTATAATTTATTAATTATATTACGATTTATTAACGCTATCCACTTGGGTTAAAATCGTCTTATTGGAGAAATTGGTAGAATACCCAAGAATAAAGTGAAACGAAGGGGGTACAGACAGAAAACTTCAATTATTTTTACCAAAAAAAGGCCCAAAAGCAACCCTTCTGAATTTTCATTCTGGAGAAAAACAATAGGCTTGGCGGATGAAAACAAAGAGCTGTTTAGCCTGAAAAAAGTGTTTTTAACCCCCGAAACGACGAAATTAGTCTCCAAAAGACGTCATTTATCACCCCTATACGTATGCTATTGCATGGCAAAGGCATGTCTATTAGCGTGTAAAAGCAATGCTTTTGAGAAAACAAGACTGATGAGAGGATTGCTATTTATAGCCGAAATGCTATAACGAGTTGTGTGATAATGAGATATAAATGTGTCTTATTCTTGGTGTATTTGAAGCCAAACAATCTGCTGTTGTCAAATAATGAAATTATGAAAGGTATGTTTGTAAAGAAAAATATCTCGGCTTAACCTATGGAAGCTTCTTCTTGATATCTTGCTCCGAGAGCATAGGGTGGGGGCGACGGAAGGTTGATGGGAGTTGTCGGGAGTAAACAGGGAGTAAACAGGAGTTAGCGGGGAGTTAAAGAAGAAGTTGGCGAGGAGTTAGAAAGGAGTTGGCGGACAATAGTTTTTTTGTTTGACTTCAAAAGCATTCGTTTATAATGCTCAGTCGAACTAATGTCCGCTAACTCCTTTTTAACTCCCTGTTACCTCCTGTTAACTCCCTTTCTACCTATAATTCAGTGACAAGCGTTTGGCGTGGAGACAACTTGATGTCTTTGCTCACGTCCACGTTCTCACCGGTAATGACGTCATGAGCAGCAGTTGATTTGCCGATGACTTCGGCATATCGCTTCACGTCCAACTGGGCTTCTTTCGATGTTCCGTTAAGTACAGTCAGCACTGTTTTACCTTGATATTGGCGTGCTAAGACGTACACCCCTTGGTGGGGAATGAACTGAATCTGCTTGCCTTGGGTAATTACTTCATTGCCTTGTCGCCAATGCAGCAGCTTGCTGAGCCAGTTGAACATTTCGTTTTGTGCCTTTGACCTTCCTTCTGCCGTGAATGCCGTGTGTGCATCGCCCGGGAAACCACCAGGGAAATCCTGACGTACATGCCCATCGGTCACCTCTTTGGTGCCATTCATCAGCACTTCGGTGCCGTAATATAGCTGCGGAGTGCGATTCATGGTGAGCAAAAGGGCTAAGGCTTGTTTGAGTGCGGCGACATCTTGTCCATTACCTAAGAATCGGTCGGTGTCGTGATTCTCGATGAAAGCCATCACATCTTTTGGATTTTCGTATAGGTAATCGTACACCAGTGAGTTGTAAACCCTGTTCAGTCCATTCCACCAGCCATCGGTCTCTTCATTCTTCGCCTTGTTGATTTTCTCAAAGAAACTAAAATCCATGACGCTTTTCAAGTTGCTGTTGATGTCCGACAGCTTACAGTCTTTTTGCCAAGCCGCAGTATAAGCGGGTTCTGTATTCCATGTTTCGCCCACCACATTGAAGTTGGGATACTCCTCGTTGAGCGTCTTCATCCACAGTGCCATGGCTTTACGATCGGCATAAGGATAGGTGTCCATGCGGATGCCATCGATGCCTACGGTCTCAATCCACCATATACTGTTTTGGATGAGGTACTTGATGACGTGCGTATTGCGTTGGTTCAAGTCGGGCATGGAGGGTACAAACCATCCGTCAACGGTTTCTTTCTGGTCTATTTCCGAAGCGTATGGGTCGAGTACCGGCGTGAGTTTATAGCTGGTCTGCAAATACTTGGAGTTGGTTTTTGTACCATTTGTCATGCCTGTCTTCTCGTCTTTGCCAGTATTCTTGCCTTCCTCGAGCCATTCAGGCACGTTCAACCAATCGTCAGAGGGCAATTCTTTGAGCCATGGGTGTTCAAATCCGCAATGGTTGAAAATCATGTCCATCACCACTTTAAGTCCTTTTTGGTGAGCTTCGTCAATGAGCTGTCGATATTCCTCGTTAGTGCCAAAGCGTGGGTCTACCTTATAATAATCTGTCGTGGCATAGCCATGATAGGTACTAAAGCCGTTGGTGTCGGGCGAATTGTTTTCCAGTACAGGCGTGAACCATAGAGCGGTCACCCCTAAATTCGTGAAATAATCGAGGTTTTTGCGAATGCCCTCCAAATCGCCCCCATGTCTCAGACTGGGTTTCGTGCGGTCGCAAACATATTTGTTCATGCCTTTTATCTGGTCGTTCTTGGTGTCTCCGTTGGCGAATCGGTCGGGCATGAGCATGTACAGCACGTCGGCATTGGTGAATCCCATGCGCTTGTCGCCACTCATCTCACGCTGCTTCAGCTCGTATTTCACTTTTTTTGTTTTCTTTCCCTTTGTGAACGACAGCGTGATGATGCCTGGCTTGGCGTCCTTCAGGTTGAGGTAAGCCAACAAATAATGTGCGTTGGGCATCTGTACCACACTGTCTATTTGCACGCCAGCGTCACGGGTGGTTACTTGAGTGCCGTGCAAGTCGTTGCCGTACACCATGAGTTGTAAACTCGCATCCTTCATCCCAACAAACCAATTGGTTGGGTCAATGCGGTTTATTTGTATTTGGGCATACGTCGCAAAAGTCTGTGTCAAAAGGGAAATGACAAATAATAACTTCTTCATCTTATTTTCTTTTTACTGCTGTTTTCTTAGAATCATGGCTGATTGGGCAGGGACAATGGCCTTGTCGGCATGTTCGTCGAGCATCAATTTCTCTGTTCCGTTGACATCAATGACCCCATCGTAGCACAGTACGTTGTACGCTCCAGCGGGTAAGGATACCTGCTTCTCGGTTTTGTTGGCATTGAGCAGCACGTAGATATCACTGTTGGTGGGGGCATCAAACAAGCGATAACCCACCAAGCAAGGTTCTGTTGGGAGGAAGGTGAGATACTGTCGAACGGCCTCGGCATTGCCCAAGCGGAATGCCTGGTATTGCTTTCGCAGTGCAATGAGTCCCTTGTAATAGCTGAACACTTGCGGGTAACGCTGCAAATTTTCCCAATCCAACCGATTGATACTGTCAGGTGACTTGTAGCTGTTGTGCACACCTTTCTTATCTCTGAACATCTCCTCGCCGCTGAGCATGAAAGGCACGCCCTGCGATGTGAAGACCGCAGTCTGCGCCAAGAGGTTCAGGCGTATCTGCTCCTCCACTGTGAGGTTGGGTATGCTGGCTTTCAGGCGGTCGTTCAGACACATGTCGTCGTGGCAGCTCACATAGCTGATCATCTGTGTCGGCTCTGTGGCCCACGCCTCTTGGGCATAGTTCACCTTGGTCATGTCTACCTGTGGGTGTGCTATTGCGCCGGCGATGCCAAACTTAATGCTTTCTTCCAGCCCTGCGATGCCGGCGAGAAACGCCCCCTTGCTGTCGTCCGAGAACGGGCCGCGGAGTGCATCGCGCAGTTCATCGCTGAAAGCACCGATGCGTGGCATCTGTTTAACGTTGGCCTTGAGTGCCAACTTTTCCGTAGGATAGGCACACGTTCCTGCACTCCATCCCTCACCATAGATATATATTGATGGATCTATCCTGTCCATTTCCTCGCGTATGAGGTTCATCGTTTCTATGTCGTGCACACCCATCAAATCCACGCGGAAGCCATCAATGTGATATTCCGTAGCCCAGTATTTCATGCTTTCAATCATGAATTCGCGCATCAACGGCTTTTCCGAGGCAGTCTCGTTGCCGCAGCCAGAACCGTCAGAATAGGTGCCGTCGGCATTCTTGCGATAGAAATAATCGGGAAAGGTGCGTTGGAAATTGCTGCCGTCGATGTCGAACGTATGGTTATACACCACGTCGAGAATGACGCGGATGCCCGCCTTGTGCAGTGCTTGCACCATCTGCTTGAATTCCCTGATGCGCACTTCGGGCTTGTAGGGATCCGTGGCATACGAGCCTTCGGGCACATTGTAGTTCAGTGGGTCGTAGCCCCAATTGTACTGAGGCTGGTCGAGTTTTGTCTCATCCACCGAGGCATAATCGTAGGAGGGGAGGATGTGTACGGCGTTGACACCCAGCGACACCAAGTGTTCGATGGCTTTAGGCTCGGTGAGTGCCAAGTATTTTCCCTTATGTTTTAGTCCGGACGACGCATCAATGGAAAAGTCCCTGTGGTGCATTTCATAGATGACGAGGTCTGCAGGCGACGCCAATGCTGGCCTGACATCGTGTTCCCAGCCCACGGGATTGGTGGTCTTCATGTCTATGATAGCTCCCCGTTTGCCGTTCACGCCTACGGCACGGGCAAACATCCCCGGCATTTCCACGGGTTGCTTCTTTGTTCCCACCACGTCGAAGGTATAGAACATGCCTTTCAAATCACCCTTCACATCTGCTATCCACCCGAAATTCTCTTCTCGCTTCATCTTGGTGGTCTTCACCGGCTTGCCGCCCAATCCCTCACGATAGAGTCTGATGAGAGGCCGATGCCGTGCATTGTCGGGGGCACACAGGAAAAAGGTAGTCTCTGATGACGTGTAGTCAACGTGGCTGGTGTAATCTATGGCCATTGTATCGAGTGACTGCGCGCGCATCCATGCGCACATGATTAAAAGGAAGAATGTTAGAAACAGTACTTTCAATTTCATTTTCTTCAGGCATTTAGGTTTTCAGATGTTTATTATTGCGCCATGAGCGAAACGGCAAATCCGCCACCGCTGGCTTGATTGATTTTCAACACGTCTCCACGCTTCACGGTTTTGTGCGTGATGACATAAGCTTGTGGATTGTGGTTGTAATGGGCATTTTTAGCATCGGCATAAATCGTGCATCTGTACTTCTTACCCTTGTCGAGAAAGTCGAGTTTGATGACACTCTTGTGTCCGTTCTCGTCGCATTTGCCCCCGATAAACCAGTTGTCCGTGCCTTTTGCCTTGCGAGCCACGGTGATATAGTCGCCGGGTTCAGCCTCCAAATACTTGCTGTCGTCCCAGTCAACAGCCACATCCCGTATGAATTGGAACGCATCATCGTACTTCTCGTAGTGTTCGGGCAAGTCGGCAGCCATTTGCAGCGGACTGTACATGGTGACATAGAGTGCCAACTGTCCTGCTAAGGTGGAGTGTACAAAGCTGGTATTGTCGCTCCATTCTGATAGTTTCGTTACAAAAATACCCGGTGTGTAGTCCATCGGACCGCCCTGTAAGCGAGTAAAGGGCAAGATAGTGGTATGGTCTGGATTGTTTCCTCCAAAGGCTTCGTACTCTCCACCCCTCGCACTTTCGTTGCCAACCATGTTAGGCCATGTTCGGCATAAGCCCGTTGGGCGTGTCGCTTCGTGGGCATTCACCATGATATGGTGCTTGGCGGCTTGCTTCACCACATACATATAATGGTCGTTCATGGATTGAGAGAAGTGGTGGTCGCCACGAGGAATGATGTCACCTACGTATCCTGTCTTCACGGCATCATATCCATATTGGTTCATGAGATTGAAAGCTTTTTTCAAATGTCGTTCATAATTCACCGCACTGGATGATGTCTCGTGGTGCATTAAGAGTTTTACACCCTTTGACTGAGCATACTCGTTGAGTCCTTTCAGGTCGAAATCGGGATAAGGCGTAACGAAGTCGAACACGTCTTGCTTCCAATGGTTCGCCCAATCTTCCCAACCTACGTTCCATCCCTCCACCAATACTTGGTCTAATCCGTTCTTGGCAGCGAAGTCGATGTATCGCTTCACCTTGTCTGTGTTAGCCGCATGGCGTCCGTTTGGCTTTGCTTTGCTCCAGTCTATTTGGTCGAGTTTGATAGACGGGAACTCATCGGTGTAGTTCCATGCGCTTTTGCCAACAATCATTTCCCACCACACACCGCAGTATTTTGTGGGATGAATCCAACTCGTGTCTTCTATCTTACACGGCTCGTTGAGGTTCAGTATGAGGTTGCTCGACAACATATCGCGTGCGTCATCGCTCACCATTACCGTTCTCCACGGACTCTTACAAGGGGTTTGCATGCACCCCTTGGCACCGTATGCGTCTGGGGTGAGCCAGCTTTCAAAGGTCATGGTCTTATCGTCTAAGTTGAGGTGCATGGTAGAATAGTCCACACAAGCTGCCTCGTGGATGTTGATGTACAGTCCATCTTGGCTTTTCATTTGTAGCGAGGTCTGCACGCCTGTTGGCGAGAATACCGCCACCGACGAGTTTCCCCAGTTCACTGCATCATGGAAACGCCCCCTGATTTCGGAGAGTTTGCTTTGCTGTGTCTTTTGCTCTTGCGTATCATAGTCGCCCGGAATCCACCATGCCGTATGGTCGCCAGCCATGACAAACTGCGTATGTTCTTCCTTAATGAGGAAATAGGTCAAGCTGTCTTGCTGCGGAAATTCATAGCGCAACCCCATTCCCTCGTCGTAAACACGAAACCGAACAATGATGTTGCGTTGCGAAGCGGCTTGATGCAACGTTACCGCCAGTTCGTTATAATGGTTTCTGATGGTTGCGGTCTCCCCCCAAACAGGCTTCCATGTCTCGTCAAAGGTGGATGTATGCGTGTCTTTAACCGTAAATCCATTCATTAAGTCGGTTTCCCGAAGCCCCTTGGAGGCGTGCTTGTCCTTCATGAGTTCCAAGCCTAAGCGCGACGGTTTCACCACAGCTTTGCCTTTGTAGGTCATGGAATAGGTGGGTACGCCATTGCCTTGCAGACTGAAGTTGACGCATACATTGCCATTGGGCGATTTGACTACTTGTGCCAACATTGCCATTGGCAGCATAAAAAACAAAAGGATAAGATTGATTTTCTTCATGATGTTGTGGTTGAAAGGTATGCCACAAGGGCGCAAACCCTTGTGGCTATGGGTGTGAGGGGGTAGGGTGTTAGCCCCTTCCCGATTGTGAGTTCAGTTCACATAGATTGCTCACCAAGCTGTTGTCGGTCAGCATGTCTTCTATGTTCAGGTGCATCCGATAACGCCAATAGTGCTTGGGATTGGCAGGAATGTTGATGCGTTCGGCATTGGCATCGTCCAATCGGAGCCGTTCGTCCATGGATAACCAGTCTTGTATGGACAAGATGCAGAGCATGGAGGGTGATGCCAAGTGTTGCCAAATGATGTCGCGAGCCAACCAACCTGGCAGTGGGTGAGGGGCAGGTCCTTCCTTTCCAAGCATGGTGTTGTAATAATGCTGTGTGCGTGGGTAGTCTTCGTCCCACCATTGGCGCAGCGTTGGCATGTCGTGCGAGGATATGGTAGCCACACTTCTGTAGGGGTTGCCAGGCAAATAACCAAAGGTTACCTTTGGGTCTTTGGGCATAGACTGCACCTCGAGGCTGAGGATGCGCAGCTCATTCATCACCCATGCCACGCAATCGGGTACCATTCCCAAGTCTTCGGCACACACCAACATGCGGGTAGCCTGTACCAATTTAGGCAATTTCTTCATCGCCTCGTGATACCAGAACTGGTTGTTGCGGCGATAGTAGTACTCGTTGTACAAACGGTTGAACGCCTGTTTGTCCACATCCCACAGACTTTCGTAGATGAAGTTGAATTGTGCCGTGATGCGTGGGTGGAACAGATGTGGGTTCTTCTTGTCACGAACAAACAACACATCGTTGGCAAGTGCATACAGTCCGTCGCGTATCCATGTGTTCTTCTCGTCCATTTCTTGCCCCTCGAAGGCTGCTTCAATCTTGCGCTCGGTGTTGAAATGCTCGTTCAGCTCAAACACGTCGTCGTGAATATGGTTGAGGTATTTGGCGATGACCTCTTCACGATGTTCGCCAAATACCCTGTCGATGACCCAGTTGCGGACGTAAGGCTTGGTAAACAAATCTTCTTGGAAGTTGAGTCCGTAGGATGCTATCTCCTCGCGCGACATGCCCAGCGAGGGCGAAAACTGACCGCACAAGCCGTTGACACAGCTGATAGGTATTTCCCAAATGCGGAAGAATCCCAATACATGGTCGATGCGATAAGCGTCGAAGAACTCTGCCATGTTCTTGAAACGGCGTTCCCACCAGGCGCATCCGTCTTTCAACATCTCGTCCCAGTTGTAGGTGGGGAACCCCCAATTCTGTCCGTTTACAGAGAAATCATCGGGTGGCGCACCTGCCTGTCCGTCCATGTTGAAGTATTTGGGTTCTACCCAAACGTCACAACCGTGACGACTCACTCCAATCGGCACATCGCCTTTGAGTACGATGCGCTTGCTTTGTGCGTAGGCGTGCGCCTCCTTCATTTGGGTGTATAGCACAAACTGCACGAAGTAGTAGAACGCTACTTGTTGATATGCCTTGTTGCTTGGGGTGCTCAACGCCTTGCGGTCAGCCTCGTTCCATGTGTGGTGGTCGTTCCATTGTGTAGCGTCTGCCGTTCCGTATTGGTCGCGCAGGTAGCAGAACTGTGCGTAAGGCACCAGCCAGCGAGCGCTCTTTTCGAAGAACGCCTTGTATGCCTTGGTGCCCAAGGTGCGTTTGCCCTCTTGTTTGAAGAGCAGCTGTAAGAAATCTATCTTGCTTTTCATCACGCGCACATAGTCTATCTGTGGCAGGCAGTTCAGCTCTTCTTGCAAAGCGTCAAATTGCGCTTGCTGTTCCTTGTCGTTGAGTTTGGGCAATTGGCGCAAGTCGCAATAGAGCGGATGCAACGCAAACACGCTGATGCAGCTATATGGGTAAGAGTCGGTGTAAGTATAAGTGGCTGTGGTGTCGTTGATGGGCAACAACTGAAGAACATGCTGTCCCGTGGCTTCCACAAAGTCAATCATTGCCTTGAGGTCGCCAAAGTCGCCCACGCCAAAGCTGCCTTTGCTGCGTAGTGAGAATACGGGTACTAACGTTCCAGCCACCTTTGTGTTGGGCATGGGCATGAAAGCCTGATCCAGGTGGTACACCACTACGTCGCCACGGTTGAGCTTGGGTACGTCAATGGTGCGGTTGAAGCACGGTTCCCACATAGGCTCCTTGGAGGGATTAGCATACGACAGGGCAGCAAACTTTAGTTCTATGTGCTGCTCGCTCAGTGTTTCAGCGTCCACGTCCACCACCCATTCGTTGTGCTGGTGCTGGGTCATGGGCAGTGCCTTGCTGATGTTCCACTCGCCAAATGCCTCGGTGTCGCCCGACAGTACTAAATATTGATCGGGTTTGAGTTGTGGAGAACGTACAATGATGCGCACCGTCTTGTCGTAAGTCGTGGGCTGCAGGGCTTGCAACGTGCTGCGGTGAAGGCAGTCGGTGAAAGCCGAAGAGTACAGATACAAGTCTTCTGGTATCTGCATCCAGTGGTCGTACACATGGTATTGCTTCGCTTTGGCTGCCGTGAGGTCAAGCTGGTGGGTAAGAGTGGTCCACTCCTTGCGCGTCACCTTTCCGTCACATTCTACCGAGTAGTAGTAGCAAAGGGAAGCATGGTCTGCGGAGGCAGGCAGCTTGAGGTCGCACTGCCAGTGCAGTCCGTCGGTGGTGTACATTCTATAAGGGGTATAAAGCCCATCTGCAGGCTGACCTTCATTCACTACATTCAAGATGAGGTCTTCCCCAAAAACTGTTTTGTATTCAATGTTAAATAATAGATTCATAAACTAAGGAGTAGTAGTTGGTTTACTTTAGGTTTGGTTCTTATTTATGCAAATGTATAAATAATAAATAAGGTGATGTTGCTTTGGAACGCTAATTGTCGAAAAAATATTATGCAATCGTTTGCACATGCGTTGCTTTTCCCTCCCGATTGTAGGTGCCGTGGGGATGAGTTTTGTCCGATTATTTGGTCATTTCAAAATCTTCATTCTAGCTTCTCGAGAAGGTGATTTTAACCCTTTGAAGGTCGGTTTTTACACCTTGACGAGCCAAAAGCATAGAGTTTGTTTGCACAGAACAATGTTTTTGAAGAGAAAAGTGATGGTGGTTGACCTGCAAACTCTATGCTTTTGGCAGTCAATAGCATGGAGTTTGCTGCCGACCGAAAATACTCGTCATATACAATAGTTTGATAATGAGCGATATACAAAAATCGCGTATTTGCCGTCAATCTGTCGATTGCTTGCAAATACGCGAGTATTGAGGGTGCATGTCAATATTTTTGACACTTTTACACCTCTGTTTTGTGGCGTTTGACACCTGCGTTTAAGGAGAAAAATGACATTCCACGGAGCGGATATAAACTTGCTGCAAAAATTTGTTCTCGAAGGCGGTCGTTACCACTGTGGTCGAGTGTTAACTGCCAACAGCTAATTCTGCAACAAATACTTCCTAACCGATGTCACTCCTTAACATCTTTGATCAGCGATACAGCGGCGGCACCCAGTAACAGTGAGATGCCCGCAACGAACATCATGTGGCTCTGAATCGAGCCTACAAGACTGAGGAGTGTGCCTCCTATTAACGCAGCCACGATTTGCGGAATGCAGATGGTGCCATTGAACAGGCCGAGGTAAGCACCCATGTGGCCATAACCTTGCAGGGCGTTGGTAACAAAAGTAAACGGCATGGCCAGGATGGCGGCCCACGCACAGCCTATGAGGAGGAACGGAATGAACAACAAGTACTGGTCGTGCACCACGGTACAGGCTGCAAAACCTATGGCACCCAATGCCAGACTAAGAGCGTAGGCGGTCTTCCTACTACCGAGTTTGGGCAGCAATGGTGCCCATAGCACAGAGCCAATGGCCTGCACGGCGAACAATACGCCCACCCAGTTGCCAGCCTCTTGTGCTCCCTCGCTGGCCATGTCGGTGGTGCCCCAAACGTTGGCGGCTACGGTGCCGTGCGTATAGGTCCACATGTACATGAAGGCTATCCAACTGAAGAACTGCACGATGCCTACCTTCCAGAAAGTGGAGGGTGCATGCTTGAGTAGGGTTATCCAGTTTTCTTTCTTCTCTGTATCAGACTTCAGACTGCCGTTGTACTGCTCGTACTCCTGCGGTGGCCACTCCCGTACCTTGGAGATGGTGTAGTTGACGCAGAGAATAAGGATGCCCGCACCCACGATAAAGCTGTAGATCACCGAGTCGGGGATGACACCCTTGGGTGCCGTGTTGGCGATGCCCAACAACGCGAAGAAGAATGGAAACAGATAACCCACTAACGAACCTGCATTGCACAGCAAGCTCTGGATGGAGTAGGCCTTGGCTTTCTGTTTTTCGTTAACCATATCACCCACGAGCATCTTAAACGGTTGCATGGCCATATTAATAGAGGTGTCGAGGAACATGAGCATGACAAGTCCGAAAATCATAGCTTCTGATGCCGACATGCCAAACGAGCCGGAATGGGGTAACAGGCACATGACCAGTACAGCTGCTGCCGCTCCGATGAATAAGTAAGGGATGCGACGACCATAGCGTGTCCATGTTCGATCTGAAAGTGTACCGATAATGGGTTGCACCACAATGCCCATCAAGGGTGGCAGAATCCAGAAATAACTCAAGTTGTGTGGGTCTGCGCCCAGTGTGGCGAAGATACGCGAGATGTTTGCACTTTGTAGCGCGTACGCAATCTGTACACCGAAAAATCCGAAACTTAAATTCCAAAGTTTCCAAAAGCTCATGTCGGGCTTCTTTTTTAATTCATAATTCATAATTCTTAATTCATACTTTTGGTTGAGTATACGATGAAGTTTTTTTGCAATTCATAATTCATAATTCGTTATTCATACTTTTGGTTGAATATACGTTGAGGTTTTTTTTGATTCATTATGTTTCATGCAAAACGGTTAATTATTGTTTTTGTTGTTCCTTGGTAATGTGCTTGATGATGGATGTTAGTAGTTTAATCAATTCAACGCAATCTGCTTGGAGGCTTTTTGCTGCCGTTTCGTTAATATATTGAGTGCGCCATAAAAGTTCTATCCAGTATTCTGTTTCACTCGCTTCTTTCAGTGCGATGTTGAGTTTTGATTTAAAATCTGCTTTTGATTGAGCTCTTAGTGCTTCTTTTACGTTTGCGCCAATACTCGTTCCGCTTCGTATAAGCTGTTTGCTCATTTCGTATTCTTTTTTCTCTTCTCTCAGATATTTACAGAGATTTACACAGCGAATAGCAAAAGAAAAACTCTTTTGGACGATTACATTGTTGTCTATATCTTTCATTGATAGCTGGAGTTTAGGTTCAAGTGAAAATATATGTATTATATGTATTATATAGATACCTATTACAAAGGTATTCATTTCAACATGATTTCTTCATATTCCATAACAAAATACTGTCAGCAAATAAAATTATGAATTATGAATTCTTAATTATGAATTACCTCGTTGTTCCCCTAATAATAAGTTTTGTTCTCACGATTCTCTTTTCAATCTTGTCAGGTGGGATGAAACCCTCCACACGAGAAATGAGGATGTTAGCCGCTTCTTCGCCTACCCGCACGCCACGCTGCTCTACGGTGGTGAGCATGGGGTCGCAGGCCTTGGCACGGTCACCATTGGTAAAGCCACAGATAGAGATATCCTCGGGTACCCGATACCCCATGCGCTTGGCAGCGTAGAGAATGCCCACGGCCGTATCATCGTTCACGGCGAAGAAAGCATCGGGGGCTTCCTCCTGACTCAGCAGCTCGGGGGTGATTAGCTCTGCGTCGGCGCGATTGTCGCAGATTCGGAAAAAACGGTCGTCAGCCTTCAGTCCGTACTTGGTAATAGCATCGCGGTAGCCGTTGTAACGGTTTTTGGAAATCTCCATGGTCATCAGCGTGCCGTAGTAAGCAATGCGCCGACAGCCAGTCTGTATCAAGTGGGTGACAGCATTGAAGGCACCCATATAGTCGTCCACCACCACTCGACTACATTCCACGCCCGTACAAATACGGTCGTAAAACACAAGTGGCATGCCGTGGTTTATCAGTTTCTGGAAATGCTCATAGCGTATGGTATCCTTGGCTTGTGAAACGATGACGCCGCACACCTTGTTCTCAAAATAATCCTGGCAGATGCGCACTTCACGATCGTATTTCTCGTTGCTCTGCGCCACCATGATGCGATAGCCGCGGGCACTGGCTTCCTCTTCGATGCCGGAGAGGATGCTGGAGAAATAGAAATGTGACAGCTGAGGAACAATGACGCCAATGACTCTCAGTGGTTTCACCTTGCTGTTGCGCAGCGACTCTGCGATGACGTTGGGATAGAAATTATGTTCGCGCGCGTAGGCCTGTATCTTTTCCCGTTGTTCTTTGCTGATGCTCGGGTTGTCTTTCAACGCACGCGAGACCGTTGCAATAGAAACACCCAGTTCCTTTGCAATGTCTTTCATTGTGAGCGGTGACAAAATATCCATTTAGGTTGTTATTAGTGATACAAATGTATGCAAAACCTGAGAATGCAGGAAAGCAAGTCGTTGATTTCTAACCAAATCTTTCATGCAAACGTTTGCACTACTAAAACAACGAATTTATAGGAAAAATCGTATGTTAAAGGTTAAACAATACTAACTTTGCACGCAGAGGAGCTACTAACCAGACATACAAGAGAAACAATCAAGCCTCCTCATTGCATTTCCCTGGCCTTAATATGGAAGGCACAAACGCATGAGTCACGACAGGCCATGAACATCAGGGAACACGACCTAAGCGATACACTAAATTTATTATATTTATATTAACTAAAAACAAGAAAGATGAAGCAGGTAAATTTTACATTGCCGCTGAGAATGCTAACGCTGTTGTGTGTGTTGGTATTATCAGTCAGTGCCTTCGCGCAACAAATTGCCGTGAACGGCCATGTGAAGGATGAAACCGGCGAACCCATTATTGGCGCTACTATTAGAGTAGTGGGACAGACGGGAGGTACGGTGACAGACTTTGATGGAAATTTCACCATCAACGCCAATACGGGCGACAAAATCTCCGTTAGTTACATTGGTTACGATGTCTTTGAGGCACCAGCAACCGCCAAGATGACCATTACTCTGAAAGAAGCTAAAGGCGAGTCGATCAACGAAGTGGTGGTGATTGGCTACGGACGAGTGAAGAAAAACGACTTGACGGGTAGTGTTACTGCCTTGAATGCAGAGAAAATGGTAAAGGGAGCCGTTACCTCTGCCACCGATATGTTGGTAGGTAAGGCTGCTGGTGTGAGCGTTATCACTGACGGTGGCGCTCCAGGTGCTGGTGCGACGATACGTATTCGTGGTGGTTCGTCTATGTCGGCATCCAATAACCCGTTGGTGGTAATCGATGGTGTACCCGTAGACGATGGTGGCATCAACGGTATGGCCAATCCTTTGAGTACCGTTCACCCCGATGATATCGCTACTATGACGGTGTTGAAGGATGCGTCAGCAACAGCTATCTATGGTTCGCGTGCATCGAATGGTGTGATTCTTATCACCACCAAGAAAGGAAAAGCTGGTGGTATTCAAGTTGGATACAGCGGTTCTGTGAAGGTGAGCACCAGTGTCAAGGACGTGGATGTGATGTCGGCAAACGACTTCAAGAACTTTGTAATCTCCAAATTTGGTGAACAAAGCATGCAAGCCAAGGCTCTTGGCACGAGCGACACCGACTGGCAGAAGGAGGTGCTGCGCACATCTGTTAGCACCGACCACAACATTAACGTGTCGGGTGCGGTGGCTAACTTGCCTTACCGTGTGTCGGTAGGTTATACGAATGAGAACGGTATCGTGAAGACATCCAACATGGAACGTTATACGGGTGCCATCAACTTGAGTCCGCAATTCTTTGACAAGCATCTCTCTGTTCAGTTGAACCTCAAGGGTATTTACAACACCAACCGTTTTGCAGACCTTGGTTCTTTGGGCATGGCAACACAGTACGACCCCACACAGCCCATCTATATGAAAGGGTCTGAATATGGCAACGGCTACTTCATGTATCTCAACGACAAGGGAAAACCCATCGACATTGCTTTGGCTAACCCTGTATCCATCCTCACGGACAAGAGCGACAAGACAAAAGTGTACCGCAGCATCGGTAACGCACAGTTCGACTATAAATTCCATTTCTTGCCCGACTTGCGTGCAAACCTCAATTTAGGATATGATGTTTCCAAGGGAACGGGCGACGTGATAACCGTAGACAACTCTCCTATGTCGTGGACGTGGGGCAACTTCAAGAAAGGATTTGGTGAGAACAGCAGCTTCTGGCAGCTCAAGCGGAATACGTTGTTGGAGTTCTACATGAACTACAACAAGACCTTTGGCGCACACTTCATTGATGCCATGGCAGGTTATTCGTGGCAGCACTTCTATCGTTCGGAATGGACCAAGTACCCCTATTCAGCGGCCAAGACTAAGGAATATGGCAAAGAATTCTACAAGGGCGAGGATGATTTCAGCACCGAGAACTACCTCGTTTCGTTCTTCGGACGTGTGAACTACACCTTATTAGATCGTTATCTCTTGACATTCACTTTGCGTAATGACGGTTCTTCACGCTTCAACAAAGACAATCGCTGGGGTATATTCCCATCGGCAGCATTGGCTTGGCGTATCAACGAGGAGGCTTTCTTGAAAGACGCACGCTGGCTTGATGATTTGAAACTGCGTTTGGGTTACGGTGTGACCGGTCAGCAGAACCTTGGTAGCGGTGATTACCCCTACATGGCACGCTACGCTTATTCACAACCAGGTGCCAATTACTATTTTGGTGACAAGCGTATACAGCTCATTGCACCATTGGCTTATGATGAAAACTTGAAGTGGGAGGAAACCACGACCTATAACGCTGGTCTCGACTTTGGCTTCTTCAAAGGCATGCTCTCGGGTACGCTGGATTTCTATTATCGACAGACCAACAACTTGTTGAACACTGTTACGGCACCAGCTGGCACCAACTTCAGCAATGAGTTACTTACCAATGTCGGCACATTGGAAAACAAAGGTGTGGAACTATCGTTGACTGCACATCCTATTACAACTAAGGATTTCCAGTGGACACTGGGTTACAACGTGTCGTACAACAAGAACACCATCACCAAACTGACGTTCAACGACGACCCCAAATATAAGGGCGTGATACATGGTGGTATCGATGGTGCCACAGGTTACAACATTCAAATTAATGCTGTTGACAAGCCATACAACTCGTTTTATGTGTTTGAACAGATGTATGATGAGAACGGAACTCCTATTGAAGGAGCTTATGTAGACCAGAACAACGACAATAAGATTGATGAAGGCGACCTTATTCCTTACAAGAAATCGGCTCCTGATGTTTACATGGGTTTGACATCGCAGCTGAATTACAAGAACTGGGATATGTCGTTCGCACTCCGCTCGAGCATTGGCAACTATGTGTACAACAACACACAGTCTAACCGTGAGGCATGGGACGGTTCACAGATGTACGACCAGACAGGCTTCTTGAAGAATCGTCTAAACTCTGCCGCCAACAAGAACTTCCATACGGGACAGTACCGCAGCAGCTACTACGTGCAGAAAGCTGACTTTGTTCGCATGGACAACATCTCGCTCGGCTACACATTCAATAAGCTGTTCAATGATAAACAGTCCGCTCGTCTGTATTTCACCGTGCAAAATCCGTTTGTCATTACCAACTATAGCGGTATTGACCCTGAAATCAGCGGCGAGGGTATAGACAACAAGATTTATCCGAGACCTATTTCGTTTATGTTTGGTTTCAATTTCAAATTCTAAATAGCAACTCAAAATGAAAAGATATCATATTAAAAAGTCATTATTCTTGCTCTTGTCAGGAGCATTGTTAGGAATGACCTCCTGTGTAGGAGACTTGGATACCGAACCGTTGGACAAGGATGAATTAGTGTCTAATGTAGTGTTCAAAAACGACATCAACGCCTACACCGAGAGCCTCGCCAAGATTTATGCAGGCATGGTGATAGGTGGAAACAAAGGTGGAGACGCTGAGCAAGACGTCAAAGGAATCGACGGAGGCTCGCAGGCTTCTTTCATACGTGTGTTGTGGAACATGCAGGAACTGGCATCCGACATGGCTCACTGTGCATGGAACGACCCAGGAATCCCTGGCTTCAACCATCTTTCTTGGGATTCATCAAGTCCATGGATCAAGGGTTCGTATTACCGATTGGCGTACCAAATCAACTTGGCGAATGCTTTCCTTCGTGAGACCACTGACGACAAGCTGAGTAGCCGCGGTTGTAACGAGCAAGTTAAGCAGACGGTAAAGACGTATAGAGCTGAGGCTCGATTCCTGCGTGCGCTCACTTACATGTACGCCCTTGACCTGTATCGCAACTATCCGTTCTTTGATGAGAATAGTACAATAGGTAGCGAGCGTCCACAACAAATTATGAAGGACGACCTTTATAAATATGTGGAGAAAGAATTACTGGAATGCGAGAAGGATCTTGCTGCTCCTGTTGTAGGCTGGAACAAGAATTATGGCAACGCTAACAAGGCTGCCGCATGGGCTGCTCTGTCGCGTTTGTACCTCAATGCAGAGACTTACGTGGGGCAGAAGAAGTACACCGAGTGCATCACTTATAGCAAGAAAATCATTGCAGCAGGTTATGAGCTGGAACCCAACTATGGCGACATGTTCAAGGCGGACAACGATCACTCCAAGGAAATGATTTTCCCACTTCGCTACGAAGGTGCTGAAACCATGACTTGGGGAGGTATGACAGCTCTGTTGTGTTGGGGTTCTGCACAATTCCAAGAAGAGACGAATGCCAAGGGAGCTTGGCAAGGAGTACGTGCCAAGTCATCACTGCTCAAGTTGTTTACCAACGAGAAAAAGCATGAGGAAGACACTCGATTCGCCATGCTGCGCTTGGATGGAACCAAGAACGTGGAAATTGTCAAGGAGGGCGACTTCAAGGACAATGGTATTCCCGTGACCAAGTTCTACAACATAAATAAGGATGGTAGCAAACCCGAATCAAGCGAAGCTTACGTTGACTTCCCATTGTTCCGCTTGGGCGAGATCTACCTGAACTTGGCAGAGGCTGTTCTCCGTGGCGGAACAGGTGCTACCAAGAACGAAGCCATGAACTATCTGAACGAATTGCGTAAGCGTGCCTATAAAGAAAAGACCGTGGCACCTATCGATGACAACAACTTTACGTTGAAGTTCTTGCTCGACGAGCGTGGACGTGAGCTCTTCTTCGAGGCACAACGCCGCACCGATCTCGTGCGCTTTGGCAAGTACACCTCCGCCGATTATGTATGGCCTTGGAAGGGTGGCGTTGCGGAAGGTAAAGCTGTGGACGACAAGTACAAGATATTCCCATTGCCTTCTGACGACATTGGCTCGAACCAGAACTTGAAACAGAATGATGATTATTAATGGATTAAAACAAAACTGATCATGAAACTTAAAAATATATTATTCCTTGCAGCTGGTTTCTTGGCTATGGCATCATGTTCGGATGACATCACCACGCCAGTGCTCAGCTTGCAACAAGCTGCGAAGCTCAACGCTGTCAATCCAGCCACGATAACTTTCACAAAGGCAAACAGTGCTGAGGCTTTTCCACAAATCAGTTGGGAAAAAGCAAATTACGGCAAGGGTGCAGTGGTTGAATACACTGTTACCATTACCAATAATGAGAACAAAAAGAGCATTGAGGCAGGTAGCACCGAGGATAACAAACTCACGTTTACCAATGAGGAGATGAACTCGCTGTTGGCAAAGATAGGTGCCTATCCTGGTCATACCTATGACTTCACCGTATCTCTTAAGTCTTCTGCATTCAAGACGCTGATCAACGATGCGCAGAACACGGTCAACTTCAAGGCTACACCTTACGACCCCAACACTGTGAACATTGATTGGAACTATGCCTATGTGGCTGTGGGTTATCCCGAGTGGGATTATTCTAAGGCTTATCTCCTTGGCGACCCCGATGGTGACGGCACTTACCAAGGTTGGGTGCAGTTTGACGAAGAATGTACATTTGCTGTCGTGGATGGCAAAGACGTTACCAAGGTACTCGCCAAAGACTTGAAGGTTGATGCTGCTAAGAAGGGATTTGTCGAGGTGACACTCACACCCGACGGCAATGTGACTATCGGAGAGTCCTGCGAGTGGGGTATGGTTGGAGATGCTACATCTGTTGGATGGAATGAAAAAGAACCTGTCAAGATGGAGTACGATAAAGAAACCCGTATGTGGACGGCAATCACACCGTTGACAGATAAATACTTCAAATTCATTGCCAATAAGGCTTGGAAAATCAACTATGGTAGCGACAAAAACAATCCAAGTGTTTTGGCGCAAGGTGGCGAAAACCTCAAGGTGGCTAAGACACACGCATACATCGTGAAGCTTAACTTGACTACTGCTGGCAAGTACACCTACACCATGGAAGAGACCAACATCGAAGTGTCGAGTACCGAGCTTTCAGTGCCTGGCTCTTATCAGGGTTGGAATCCGACAGCAAAAAGCGCTTACCGACTCGAGTCAAAGAGCCGCGACTTCCAATATACAGGCATCTACTATTATCCTGCCAATACCGAGTTCAAACTCTATGACGACGGTAAATGGCTGGGTAGCAGAGGCGAAGTGAAATGGAACGAGGACAAGACTAAGGCTGAGTTTGACCTTGGCGAAGGAGACAAAGGAGACAACATCAAGTTCACCGAAGGTGGCTGGTATCGCATCACAGCCAACACTAAGAAGATGCTTGCCTCCGTTGCCAAGACTGGATGGGGAATTGTTGGCGATGCCACACCCGGAGGATGGGACAAGGACCAAATGATGACCTACAACCCCGAGACCAAGAAGTGGTCTATCACCATAACAATGGTGGACGGTGAATTTAAGTTCCGTTGGGATGCCTCATGGGAAAAGAATCTCGGTGGTGCCCTATCAGGTCTTACCGATGGTGGCGACAACATCAAGATTGGTGCAGGTACCTACCTCATCGAGCTTGACCCCGAAGCCAAAACTGCTACCGTAACAGAGCAATAATTCGTTACGAGAGTAGAATATTGAATATAAAAGGCGCACTCTCACATGTGGATAGTGCGCCTTTTTTTACAAAATTACATATTTATCACTACTAACAAGTAATGGCAATGAAACATATATACACCTTATTATTACTGATGCTGGCACTCGCTGGCAACGTTCACGCGCAGGGGTGGCCAAAGGATTACAAGGGCGTGATGCTGCAAGGCTTTTATTGGGACAGCTATCAAGACACGCAATGGAGCCATTTAGAGAGCCAGGCTGACGAACTGTCCAAATACTTCTCACTCATTTGGGTGCCACAGTCGGGCAATTGCAACACGCTGAAAAACCAAATGGGCTATGCGCCTATATGGTGGTTCAAACACGACAGCGCCTTTGGCAGCGAACAGCAATTGCGCAAGATGATTAAGACCTTCAAAGAAAAAGGCACGGGCATCATCGAAGATGTGGTCATCAACCACCGCAACGGCGACACCGACTGGTGCAATTTCCCCCCGGAAACGTGGAATGGGCAAACCTTCACATGGTCGCTTGCCGATATTTGTAAAGGTGACGATCAAGGAGAAACAGAGCGAAATGGCTATGCATTGAAAGGCAATAGCGATACGGGCGACGACTTCAAAGGCGCACGCGACATCGACCACACTTCTGTGAATGCCCAAAAGAACATCAAGGCATATCTTGATTTCTTGTTGAATGATATGGGGTACACTGGTTTCCGTTACGATATGGTCAAAGGCTTTGCAGCCAAATATATTGGCATGTACAACACTTCTGCCAAACCCGTGTACTCGGTTGGCGAGTATTGGGACAACACAGGCAACATCAAGAACTGGATTAACGGCACCAAGGTAGATGGTGTTCCTACCTCTGCCGCTTTCGATTTCGACATGAAGTATCGTATTTATGATGCCTTTAGTTCTAATGGCGACTGGTCAAAACTCAACAGCGAGTGTTTGGCCAGCGATTCATATTACAAGCAATATGCCGTAACGTTTGTCGACAATCATGATACAGGTCGCACCGATGGACACGGTCGCAGTCCACTGTTTGCCAACATCGAGGCTGCCAATGCTTATATCCTCGGCATGCCAGGCACGCCTTGCGTGTTCCTGCCACATTGGCTTCAATACAAAACCGCCATCAAGCGGATGATTGCCACACGCCGTGCCGTGGGCATCAGCAACACCAGCGACATCGTGCATGCCGATGCCAAAAACGATGGCTTCGTGCTGAAAGTAAAAGGCAGTCAAGGTGATTTGCTGTTGATATTGGGAAAAACGACAGACGCCGATACGCAAGGTATGAAGTTAGCGACATCGGGCGATAACTATAAAATGTATGTTAGCAATGCCGTCAACATTGATGAGGTAACAAGCATCAAGGAAGAGCAAGCTACATTCCATGCGCCTTCGTTTTGCGTGGTGAACGATGGCGAGACCTGTGCTTTCTTTGAAAAGCCAAAAGACTGGAGTTCTGACATCAAGTGTTGGGCATGGAACGCTGCTGGCAACTTTACGGGTGGTACGTGGCCTGGCGTGGCATGCACCAAGGTAGGTGTGACTGACAATGGCAACGAGGTGTGGAAGTGGACATGGAATGGCAACTTCACCAATGGCTCTGCCGAAGGACAAGTGCCAACTGGCATTATCTTCAGTACTTCGGGTGGCAAACAAACCAGCGACTTGAAGTTTCAAAATGGCGCATATTTCAATCCCACTGGTGTAAACTTAGGTGTGGTGACGGGCATCAACAAGTTGCTCTCGGCGCAGAATGGCCAGCGCAAGGTGAACGTATACACAATGGACGGACGCCTTGTTCGCTCGCAAGTGAGCGAGGACAAGAGTCTGCAAGGATTACAAAAAGGCGTTTATGTGGTGAACCGCCGCAAGCTGCTCGTTCGATAAGGCACTAACCAAAGCAATGCCCCCTGGAATGTGAGAAAACATTCCAGGGGGCATTGTTCATTCATATCGTTTGTTCATGGGTGTCAACCATCTGCACCAATCCTTGCCCCCCATCGTACAACATTAATCCCAAATCGGTCATTAGGATTTCTCTGCGTCGTACGGCAAAGAAAAATCCTTTAACCCAAATCGGTCATTAGAAAATGACAAGAAGCTTTTTCTAATGAACGATTTTAGATAAAAAACTAATAACCTCCGAAATAACTCTTTACTCAAAGTTTTTTTATCTTTGCCATATCTTTTGTTAAGCTATCATATATTTATGGTTGTGCATATAGGAAAATAGCAATTACTAAAATAAAGAAACTATGGATTTCATTAAAAACAACAAAGAGTTACAAGAATGGCTTGTAAATTACATAACCGACTCCATTCACGGATTTGAAGCAGAAGATTCTGCAGAGTTCAATAAGTGGGCTAAGAATTTCCAAAAAGAGGAAGCTGAGTTTGTCGTGAACATGGAATTTGGAAATGACTGGGGATATGATGAGCGCAAGGAAATTCCACTGAAAGAAGCGAAAGAGTATGCAAACGCTTTGATGAAGAAGAATTTAGAGAACTGGTATTTGTAATATTACTTAAATAGTCAATAACCTATGAAAAAGTTTTTATTCTTTTTACTTATTCTATCGATTCCTTTTTTGGGAATGGCACAGACAGTTGGTAAAAAACAAGAAAGTACAACAGGCAGCCAAGGCAAGAATATATCCGCTTTGCTTTCAAAGATTGATACGTTGCTAACCATAAATAATATGTTGTTAGAGCAAATAGAAATAGATTCTTCCTTAAAAGGGAGATTCAAACTCTATAAAACAGAAAACAATTACAACTTCTTCCTGACTTCGTCATCGTGTCACCCAAAAATCTTCGTCAAAGAGTTTAGCTATTCTCTGATGTCTTGCCATCAGCATAGTCTGCGTATAAACCTCCTTGTTCAGAGGTAGCTTGATTTGTATCGTTGTAATGGTCTTTGCCAATGCAAGCACCTTGTCTATGCTCATCTTAATCTCTGAGACTTTCAACATACGCTCCAATTCCTTGTATACTTTCAAAGCCACGAAGCAGATGCATATATGAGCCTCGATTCGTTTGCGCGTAAAGTGAAACATGGGACGTATCTCTATCTTTGATTTGGCTATGCGGAAGGCTCGTTCCACATGCCAAAGGTTGTGATATGCCGTGTATATGTCCTGTATTGGTATATCCGTATTGGTGAGATATCCCTTTAGGCCGTCCCATTTGGAGTCGTCGGCAACACGGTCATAATTGATGGCGACTTTCACTTCACCATCCATGGATAAGAACTTATTGTAACCTCTCTTGTTGATGTTGCCTTTCGTGAGCGCACCATGCTTGTAAGCCTTTTCCAACCTGCGTATTCCCTTTTCCCGGTTATAGGCATCTTTCTTAGCACGGTCATCTGTATAGCCGACCAAGAGACGACGTCCGCCTCCTTTGTCATATTCAACCATCTGGCAGTCGCGCTTGGGCTGTTCCAGTATCCAGTTCTTGACCTCTTGACTTTCATTCTTTATCTTCGCACCTATTATATACTTGTAGCCGTGCGATTCAAGTTCCGCTATGTTGGCATTGTTCATCAGACCAGAATCTGCCACTACAACGAAGTTTTCCAATCCGTATTTGCTTACAAACTCGTTTATCGTCGGCAGCATCGTATGACCCTCATATTTGTTGCCTTCATGGATGCAATAGGCAAGCGGATAGCCACCAAGGCTGACAAGCAGTCCAAGTATGATTTGAGGATTACTGTGACGTCCCTCTTTCGAGAAACCTGTCTTGCGTAATTCGTCCTCATAATCCGCTTCAAAGTAAAGTGTGGTAACATCATAGAATAACACACCGATATTTCCACCGAACAGTTTAGCTGTATGTTGCACGCTTATGTCCTGTACGATTTCGTGCTGATGGTCGCTAAGCTTGTCAAGATAGCGATAGATTTTTGAGAGATCCATATCTTCGTCAAAGTGGTTTTTAAGGTATTCCACCGTGGCAGCTTTGCTTGTTGGATATGCCAAACGAGCCTTAACAAGCTTGCGGAATACATCATCGTCAATCCGATTGAAACCAATCCTGTCAAACGTGCGGTCTAATATCAAGTCGCATCCGTTGAGAAAGATATTGCTGACATTGGACAGGACACGGCGGACTTCTTCACGCTCATGGTCACAGGCCTCACGTTCCTCGCCGAATAGATCAAGCTGGGGCTGGCGGCGTGAATTCTCTCTGGAAATCCATTCTTTTGCTTCAATGACAAGATTTTCAACCTCACCTTCATTATAGGCTACTCCAATTGTGGCAAGTTCCTTCATTTTGCCTCCAATTTTCTCAACAACGATAACTCCGATATTGCCAGATGGATATTTCTTTTTGCGGACAAACATAGTTAAAATATCTTTCGTGTCACCCAATATTAGATGACACAAAGATACAAAATAGTGTTTATCAACCAGTTATAAAATACATGTTTTTTGAGTGACGAAGTCAGGAGAGCAAATAGAAATAGATTCTTCCTTAAAAGGGAGATTCAAACTCTATAAAACAGAAAACAATTACAACTTCTTGGAGTTAGACACGAAAACAGGAAAGATAAAGCAAGTGCAATGGTCTTTGGATGCGAAGAACGAATGCACTGTCATAATTAACAATGTAGATTTATCATGGGGGACAGGTTATGGTTCTGGCAGTTTTGAGTTGTACCCGACAAGTAATATGTATCAATTCATTCTAATCGATAAAACTAATGGACGTAAATGGCATGTTCAATGGGGACTTGAAAATGCCAATCGCTGGATACGGTACATAGACTAATTTATGAAAGAATCCCCCTCTCTCCGCTTAGTAAATTCAACAAATCATTGATTTATAATAACTTAAATGATTTTTGCGCTCTTGGTTTTTCTTTGCCCCACTTCTAATGACCGATTTGGGTTAAAGATTGATGATTCAACATGAGAATCGACTAGCTTTGTCGGTGTTTATGCTTCCGGCTTTATCCTCCATGCAATAATCCCGGTTTTTCAAGAATTGTTCATATTTTTGGTATTTTCAAAATGTTCATTCTAGAAAAATGATGCTCTTTTTGGATAGTTTTTAGCACCTTTTTGCACAACCGTCGGTCTGTTTTGATGCAATAGCATGCAGTTTGCCTTTCTATAGCATGCAGTTTGTCCCCAAAACTCAATGCTTTGGCACTCCAATCTGTATGCTTTTTTAGTCTTAAAGCATTGCTTTTGCCTGTACACAGATTTATCTATTGAGTGTAAGTTGTTGAAAAACAGACACAAAGAAAAATCGCATATTTGCGCCCAATGACCTGTTTGGTTGCAAATATGCGAGTGTTTGACACAGTTGTCAACATATTTCGTATGTTAACCGCTATGTTTTTATCTGCTCAGTTTTCTGTTTGCGGCCACTAATTGATGCCGGTTGCCTTTTGCAACATCATTTTTTTGCCGTTGACGATATAGATGCCTGGCTGGGTGATGTTGGTAACTTTCTTGCCATCTAGGGTGTATATTTCGGTCTTTTTCTCGCTGACTTTCTGCTCAAGAGCCTCGATGCCAGTTGTGTTGATTACGAAGTTGGCCTCTACAACCGGACTGAACACATTGTAGCCAGCGGCGATAATAAGCAATCTGCAGCTCTCCTGGACGATGATTTTTGCAGCCTTTGATGGCAAAATTTCCGGGTTCTCAACCAGTTCTGTCGAATCCTTGGCTGTCGTGGACAGCCAGATGGAAACCGCTCTTTCATCGTCGGCGTCGACCAACACCTCAACCGGTCCGTTGAATGTTCCTCCCATTGGAGATACTCTCGGGGCCTTCAAAGGCTTTTTGGCTTTGACGGTGAGCACATAGCTTGCGATGGTTGGCCTGTAAACTGCGTCGCCCAGGTAGCTGGCCGTAATCGTGGCGACACCTGGCTTTACTGAATACAGGTCGCCATACTGATCGACAACGCAAACGCTCTCATCCGAACTGGCATATTTGATGGGTTTCACACCATTTGGATTTTTAAGTTCCAAACCATGTCCATTATCCGGACTTTCGATAGTATAGGTATCAGCAACGAAGTGGAAGCCTGCATCTTGCCGCACCACATATCTGGCTTCTGTCACCTCACTATACTTGCCTTCCTTGCTTGTGACGGCCTTGATGGTCATACTCTTGTCCACCTTGATGGTGGATGTGTAGGTCATTCGTTTTGATCCTTCCAGCTTAGGGTTGCTGCCATCCAAAGTATACAGCACCTTGTATGTGCCTGCTTCCATTCCGTCGACGGTAATTGTATTTTCTTGTGCTTCGTCGTATCTCCCGCCGGCCAATGAGAATGTTGGTGCAACCAGCCCAGCAGCACCCTTATCCTCTTTGTAGGTAATGGCTAGCGACTTAATATACAGCGTGCTCTTCACTTTTGAAGTCTGGTTGATGACAATCTCTATCTTTCCTTCCTGTGGTGCATCGGGAACCATGAATTCATATTCCTTTAAATCGTTTGTCAGGGAAACCTTAGAACCATAAGCCACACCATTGACCGAAGCCGACATATCTGCGGCCGTTTCATCTTTCAACTTTCTGGCTGTTACTTTGATTTTTGTTACCTTTCCTATCAAGTCTGTCGTAAACATTGTTGCATGACTGGCTGGCTTTGTTGGCTTGCCTATGGCTTGTCCCGATTTGGGTACAAATGTATAATAGTTGGTTTCTGGCGAGGTAACAGTCCAGTTCAGTCCATTCAGCTCGGTAGTAATACTATCCTGATTTAGGTGATTAGAGCCGAAATTGTAAAATCCCTGCCCTCCACTTGTCTTACTCTTATCCCAAGTAAAACTCCATGTACTTTCTTGTGCGAATGCCACGGACGATACTGTCGCCAGCAACAGAAGCAGCAACACTTTCTTGATACTTTTCATTTTTTTCTCTTTTTGTATTTTATTGATTTGACAATGATATTTCTACTACTTGAAACATAGGTCCCTCGGATGACCGTTAGAGGTTTATACAAGCTTCTTGGTTAGCGGCTAACCATGTTATACGAAGTGTTTGCAAAGATATGAAAAATTAATTAAATAAGGTTTCTTTTTGGGCATTTGTAAATGAAAATCTATGTTTTTGTGATAAAAAGTTTGTATTTATGCGGTTATTGTTTCCTTTTGTGGTAATTTCTATTTTGGCGATGATGTGGGTGTACTTGAATCGTTGAAACTTTCTAATCATTGAGTTGTTTCTGCTACTCCGGAAATTTTCCAACCATTTTATTTTGTTACGAGCTTAGTTTGCAGTATCTTTGCATAAAATAGGCGGCACCTCAGCAATTACAAACAAGCTTGATTGCGTTCGGTTTGCGCTATCTTTGCATAAAAGAGGTTGCGCCTCAGCAAAGCAAGTAAACTTTCTTTGGCTTCGGCTTGCACTCTTTTTGCAATAACTAACATTCGCCAAACTAATAATAAAGATATATGATTCTCTTCTTTAAAACCCCGCAAGAAACCATTATTGCCACCGAGATGGACCATCAACCCTCACAGGAAGAAACCAGCAAACTGTGCTGGCTCTTCGGTGGAGCAGAATGTATAGATACACAACAGCTTGATGGAATCTATGTGGGGCCTCGCCGTGAGATGGTGACACCGTGGAGTACGAATGCCGTAGAGATTACCGAGAACATGAATCTGAGCGGTATCACGCGTATCGAGGAATACTTCCCGGTAAGCTCCAAGGAGGCCACGCACGACCCGATGTTGCAGCGTATGTACGAGAAATTGGACCAGAGCTTGTTCACCGTGAACCATGAGCCGGAGCCCATCAAGCTGGTGGAGAACCTGGAGCAGTATAATGAGGACGAGGGATTGGCTCTTTCACCTGAGGAGATGGCGTACCTGCACACCATAGAAAAGCAGAACGGACGGCCGCTCACCGACAGCGAGATATTCGGATTCGCACAGATTAACTCGGAGCATTGCCGACACAAGATATTCAGCGGCACGTTCATCATCGACGGGGAGGAGAAAGAGTCGTCGCTCTTTGCGATGATCAAACGCACTACACAGGAGAATCCCGGCAAGATTTTGTCTGCCTACAAGGATAACGTAGCCTTCGCACAAGGCCCTGTTATCGAGCAGTTCGCACCCGCTGATCAGTCGACCAGCGACTATTTCCAGGTGGAGGACATTGAGAGCGTGATTTCACTGAAAGCCGAAACCCACAACTTCCCCACCACCGTGGAGCCGTTCAACGGTGCCGCAACGGGTACGGGAGGCGAGATTCGCGACCGCATGGGTGGTGGCGTAGGGTCGTGGCCGTTGGCCGGAACGGCGGTGTACATGACCGCTTATCCGCGTTTGGAAGGCGATTCTCGCACGTGGGAGGACATCCTGCCCGTGCGGAAGTGGTTGTATCAGACTCCCGAACAAATACTCATCAAGGCCTCGAACGGTGCCAGCGACTTCGGAAACAAGTTCGGTCAACCGCTCATCTGCGGTTCGGTGCTGACGTTCGAACATCAGGAAGACGATCAGAAGCTGGCCTACGACAAGGTTATCATGCTGGCTGGGGGCGTTGGTTACGGCAAAAAACGTGACTGTTTGAAGAAAGAACCACAGAAAGGAAACAAGGTCGTGGTGGTTGGAGGCGACAACTACCGCATCGGACTGGGTGGCGGAAGCGTGTCGTCCGTTGACACAGGGCGCTACACCAGCGGCATTGAGCTGAACGCTATACAGCGTGCGAACCCCGAGATGCAGAAGCGCGCCTACAACTTGGTGCGTGCCTTGGTGGAGGAAAAGGAAAATCCGGTGGTATCCATCCATGACCATGGCAGTGCCGGTCACTTGAACTGTCTGTCAGAACTCGTGGAAGAATGCGGCGGAGAGATTAATATGACCAAGTTGCCTATCGGCGACAAGACGCTCAGCGCCAAGGAAATCATTGCCAACGAGAGCCAGGAGCGCATGGGACTGCTCATCGACGAGCGGCATCTGGATCACGTCAAGGCCATCGCCGAGCGTGAGCGCGCACCGCTGTATGTGGTGGGTGAGACTACCGGCGATGCACACTTCTCATTCGTACAGGCCGATGGCGTGAAGCCTTTCGACCTGGATGTGGCACAGATGTTCGGACATTCGCCCAAGACCATCATGACCGATGAGACCGTGACGCGCCACTATGAAGATGTGACTTATAGCACCGACCAGATAGACAGCTATATAAATAAGGTGTTGCAGCTGGAGGCCGTGGCGTGCAAAGACTGGCTCACCAACAAGGTAGACCGCTCGGTAACGGGCAAGATAGCACGCCAGCAGTGCCAAGGCGAAATACAATTGCCGCTCTCCGACTGTGGCGTAGTGGCTTTGGATTACCGCGGCAAGCGGGGTATCGCCACCGCCTTGGGACATGCTCCACAAGCCGGATTGGCGTCGCCAGAGGCCGGTAGCGTGCTGAGTGTGGCCGAATCGCTCACCAATATCGTATGGGCGCCGCTCGAAGATGGGCTGGAAGGCGTCTCATTGTCAGCCAACTGGATGTGGCCATGCCGTGCGCAAAAGGGCGAAGACGCTCGCCTGTATGCCGCAGTGGAGGCCTTGAGCGACTTCTGTTGCTCGCTTCACATCAACGTACCCACGGGAAAAGACTCGCTGTCGCTTACCCAGAAATATCCAAATGGCGAGAAAATCATCTCTCCCGGAACCGTCATTGTCAGTGCGGGGAGCGAGGTGAAGGATGTCAGGAATGTGGTTTCGCCAGTCTTGGTGAACAACAAGAACTCGTCACTCTATTACATCGACTTCTCGTTTGATGACCAACGCATCGGCGGCAGTGCCTTTGCGCAGAGCTTAGGCAAGGTGGGCAGCGATGTTCCGACAGTGAAAAACCCTGAATACTTTGCCGACTGTTTCGAGGCAATACAGACACTCATCAACAAAGGGTGGGTGATGGCAGGTCATGACATCAGTGCCGGTGGCTTGATAACCACGCTGTTGGAGATGACGTTTGCCAACCAACAGGGCGGTATCCATGTGAACTTGTACGATATGAGCGGTGAGGACGTGGTGAAAAACCTGTTTGCCGAGAACCCCGGAGTGGTGATTCAGGTGTCCGACCTGCACAAGCATGCGCTGCGTGAATACTTAGAAAGCGAGGGTATCGGCTATGCCAAGATTGGCTACCCCACACCGAAGGAGCGCAAAATCGTCGTGAAGAAGAATGAATGGCAGCACGAGTTCGACATTGACGCCTTGCGAGAGGCATGGTATCAGACATCATACGAGCTGGACAAGCGGCAGAGTATGAACGGAATGGCCGACCAGCGGCACCGCAACTACAAAGCGCAGCCGCTGCAACTGCGGTTCAACGATGCCTTCACGGGCAAGCTATCACAATACCAGCTCAATGCTGACCGCCGCACACCTTCAGGCATCAGGGCGGCTATCATCCGGGAGAAAGGCACCAACGGCGAGCGAGAGATGGCTTACGCCTTGTATCTGGCGGGCTTTGACGTGAAGGATGTGATGATGACCGACTTGATCAGTGGCCGCGAGACACTGGAAGACATCAACCTGATTGTGTTCTGTGGCGGATTCTCCAACAGTGACGTGCTCGGTTCGGCCAAAGGATGGGCAGGCGCATTCCTATACAACCCCAAGGCCAAGGAAGCCCTCGACAGGTTCTATGCACGCAAAGATACGCTGTCATTGGGCATCTGCAACGGCTGTCAGCTCATGGTTGAACTCAACTTGATCAATCCCGAACATCAGCAAAGAACCCGCATGTTGCACAACGACTCGCACAAGTTCGAGAGCGCGTTCCTTGGGTTGACCATCCCAGAGAACAACAGTGTGATGCTTGGAAGCCTCTCTGGCAGTAAGCTCGGCATTTGGGTTGCCCACGGAGAAGGTAAGTTCAGCTTGCCCGAAGGGGAGGAGAACTACCACATCGTTGCCAAATACAGTTACAACAGCTATCCCGGAAATCCAAATGGAAGCGACTACAGCGTGGCTGGTATCTGCTCCAAGGACGGACGACACTTAGCCATGATGCCCCATCTGGAACGCTCCATCTTCCCATGGCAGAACGCTTATTACCCCTACAAGCGACACATGGACGAGGTAACGCCATGGATAGAGGCGTTTGTGAATGCGAGAGAATGGGTGGAAAAACAGGTGTAGTAGACGAGTAGACAAGTTCACGAGTTGACGAGTCGGCTACATAATAATAAAAGGTATTCATTCGAAAGAAAACAATCACCATTTACAGCGCATGGGCAATCAAATCAAAATACCCGACATGGCAGAGACCTCGCAGGACAACTACCGTTGGTCCACGCTCTTTAAGACATTTGTCAAGATAGGAGCGTTTACCCTTGGCGGCGGCTATGCCATGATACCAATCATTGAAGCAGAGGTGGTTGACCGGCACAAGTGGATTGACAAGGACGAGTTTCTCGACCTCATTGCCATCGCACAGAGCTGTCCTGGCGTCTTCGCTGTCAACATCAGCATCTTCATAGGCTATAAGCTGCGAGGAACGTGGGGAGCCATCTGCACCGCCATGGGTGCGTCGTTGCCCTCGTTTCTCATCATCCTGTTGATCGCTATGTTCTTCCATAGTTTCATGGAAGTGCCATGGATTGCCGCCATGTTCAATGGCATTCGTCCGGCAGTAGTGGCATTGATTGCTGTTCCCACGTTCAACTTGGCCAAGAGTGCTGGCATTTCATTGGTCAATTGTTGGATACCCATCATCTCTGCCCTGCTGATATGGGCTATCGGGGTGAACCCTATTTTCATCATTATTGCCGCAGGTGCCGGTGGATACATATACGGACAATTCATCAAACCCACTGAGTAGCATGATTTATCTCTATCTTTTCCTTACGTTTTTTCAGATAGGTTTGTTTGGTTTCGGTGGCGGTTACGGCATGCTTTCGCTCATTCAGACAGAGACGGTGATACATCATCACTGGCTCAGCAGTGCCGAGTTCACCAACATTGTGGCCATCAGTCAGATGACACCCGGCCCCATTGGCATCAACTCTGCCACCTATTGCGGCTACGCGGCTGTGCACAATGCGGGCTACGGCATGCCCATGGCCATTCTGGGGTCTGCCACAGCCACCTTCGCCTTGGTGCTTCCATCCCTCATCCTCATGATTCTTATCAGTAAAATGTTCATGAAATACATGAACACCGAGCCTGTACAGAATGTTTTCAGCGGACTGCGACCTGCCGTAGTGGGGTTGCTTGGCGCTGCCACCCTGCTGCTCATGAACGAGGAGAACTTTGGCTCTATGATTGAAAACCCATGGCAATTCTGGATCAGTGTGGCTCTCTTTTGCGCCACCTTCATCGGAACAAAATATATGAAGATTAATCCTATCCGGATGATATGCTACGCAGCATTCGCAGGACTCATGCTACTGTATTAATCGTTTATGAGTTGACGAGTTTACAAGTTTACAAGTTGACGAGTTGATAGCATTATTTAGTTGACGAGTTGACAAGTTTACGAGTTGACAAGGTGATAGACATCACTCGCAAACTTTTAAACTCAAAACTTGTAAGCTCAAGACTTTCAGCTCGACAACCTGTCACTTGACTACTCGTCAACTAAACCAACTATCACCTCGTCTACTTGTAAACTCGTCTACTCGTCAACTAAAAAAGAATATCCAATGAACAAACTACATGGTTTTGTAGGTGCCATAACATCTGCAACAGCCTTTGGGCTTATACCACTCTTTAGTCTTCCAGTATTAGCAACAGGCATGCCCTCTACCGCAGTGTTGGTGTATCGCTTCGCTTTTGCCTGTCTCATTATGCTTATTGTGCTGATGTATCAACGGCAAAGTCTACACCTTCATTTTGGCGAATCGCTCCGTCTCATGCTGCTATCCGTCGTCTACACGGGGTCGGCAGTTTTCCTTATTGAGGGCTATCGTTATCTGTCCAGCGGCATCGCAACCGTCATTATGTTTTCGTATCCTGCGTGGACCGCTCTCTTAATGATGATTTTTAGGGGTGAAAAGGCTTCGGTTACAACCTTTTCAGCCATTGGACTGGCCGTGGCAGGTGTATGTTTCTTATCAGGAATTGAGAACGGTGTAGGCAACATCTCTGTTTTGGGCATCTGCTTAGAGCTTTTGTCAGGACTGTCATACGCTATTTATATGGTTGCCTATCCTACAATGAACATACGCACCATACCCACCATAAAAGTTAACTTTTATATATTCTTCTTCACGATGCTGCTGCTCATGCTATACGCCATATTCACATCTGGTGGGTTGCCAGCCATTCATACGGGTATGACCCTACTCAATCTCTTCCTGTTGGGTTTGCTTCCAACTGTAGTAAGCAACATCACCCTCATCTTGGCACTGAAGAATATCGGCAGCACCCTGGTGGCCATCCTCGGCGCTTTCGAGCCACTAACGGCCATGTGCATCGGAATTACCGTCTTTGGTGAGCCGTTTACCACGAGCATTGGCATCGGTTTTGTGTTAATTTTGATTGCCGTTGTGCTGCTCGTCCTGAAGAAATCGCCGGCCGAAGTCCCTACCGGACCCGTTCAACAGCACGAAAGGAAATAAGTCGGGCGTACCGACTTATCTTCCTATAGGTGTCAGCGTAAACTGGAGCCTCTTGTGTCCAAACGGCACACGGTATTCCTCCAGTGCCTCAGCATGGCCGCTCCATGTGTCAATACCGCCAACGCCAGCCATTTCACCGTCGATGTGTAGGTTCGTAAACTTGGACTTCGGAACCTCCTGTATGTGGCGTTGCTCCTTCTCGTCACCATCGTCCAAGGCCTCAACCGTATAATGCAATGCCGATGCAGAGAACGGCTTGTCCGAACGAACCAGCAGCCCCATACCTTTTTCTCCAGTTTGTTTCCACCAGCGCATATCGCTCTTGGTACCCGTTTCTTGTGGGCGTATGTATGGATAGAACTGCTCGTCAGCCGTCTGTTGGTAGATGCCGAAGCACTGAGAGAACTTCCGGTCGGCATAATTCTCAATGGGTCCGCGGCCGAAATACTCACTCTTGTCCATGTTGTAGGGTAGCTGCATCACCATGCCATAGCGCAACATACCGGGAACCTTGGCACCAGCATCGGGAACAAGCGTCTGCGTAATCTCTACTTTCCCGGACGTTGTGATGAGATATTCAATGGTCATCTGTGACTTTACATCCGGCATGTCATAGTACACCGTCACTAACATGGAGTTGTTGCCCAGCCGTTTGACCTTCTGCACGTTGATGTTTTTCACCGTCATGGCAGGGTTGCGCCATATGCTGTACTTCTTGTTGATGCCCGCTCCCATGTCATTATCCGTCACGGCACGCCAGAAACAAGGCTTCAAGACGCCGCCGTCAGCCAGATAAGACACATCACCCACGACATATTTCGTCATCAAACCCGTTTGCTTGTTGAACGAGATAGACACCTGTTGGTTTTCTATCGTCACCTGTTTGTCTTTCTTCTTGCTGGTATTCTTCAATTTTCCGTACCATGCAAGTGTTTCCATCTCGGGTTCTGGGTTCGTGCTTTTTTCTAAATAATAGTCTTTTATAGGAAGCTGTTGGTAGGCCACCACCTGCCCCTTTTGCATGAGAGGTTCCGGCTGCTTCAGCGCAAAGTCTATGTTAAGCTGCACGTCCCTGCTTTGCGGATCGGCCAACAACTGCCCAAGATTGTATGGTAGCGTCAAGTAAGCCGTCTGCTGTGGCTGCACCTGTAGGTTGCTTACGGTGCCCTTCTGCGCCTCCTTGCCATTGACGAGAATCTTCCATTGCAGGGCATAGTTGCCCAGGTCACGGAAGAAATACTCATTCCTCACCTTTATTTTCCCCGCCTTCAAGTCAACGGGTTGTACCCATATGTTCTGGTACTCATAGCCCACCTCATACATGTGAGGGTTAGGTACGCGGTCGGGACTGATGAGTCCGTTGCAGTTGAAGTTGTTGTCGCTGGGATCATACTTGTTGTAATCGCCGCCATAGGTATAGATTCCGCGCTTTGTGTCACGCAAAGCTTGGTCCACAAAGTCCCACACAAAGCCACCTTGAAACTTGGGATATTTGCGCACCAAGTCCCAGTACTCCTTCAAACCACCGCCCGAATTGCCCATGGCATGGTTGTACTCACATTGTATGAGCGGCTTCTGGTCCTCGGGAGCTGATGACAGTGCGTATTCCTCGCATGCTTTTTGAGGGAGGTACATGGGGCAGTACAATTCAGTGTTCGGTCCCTTGATTGCCCGTTCCCAGTGTATCGGGCGTGAGGAGTCCACACTCTTAATCCAATTGAATGCCGCCGTGAAATTGGGGCCATCGGCCGTCTCGTTGCCCAATGACCAAATGATGATACTGGGATGGTTGTAAAACATTTCCACATTGTGCTGGTTGCGTTCCAGAATTTGCTTAGCAAACAAGGTTTTTTTGGTGGGCGCGTCGTCCTCGTAGCCAAAGCCATGCCCCTCCTGGTTGGCCTCGGCCACCACATAAAGTCCATACTCGTCGCACAGCTCATACCACTGTGGGTCGTCGGGATAGTGACAGGTACGCACGGCATTGATGTTGAATTGCTTCATAATCTTGATGTCCTGTATCATCCGCTCACGACTCACGATGTAGCCACCGTCTGGATCCATCTCGTGCCTGTTGGCACCTTTGATATAAATAGGTTGCCCGTTAACCAGCAACTGACAGTTCTTAATCTCCACTTTCCTGAACCCCACCTTCTGCGGAATCACCTCAATGACCTTTCCGCCCTTCTTCACTGTGGTGACCAGGGTGAACAGATAAGGTGTCTCGGCGGTCCATGGCTTCACGTTCTTGATGTTGAAAGCCACGTTGCCGTGGCTCTGCCCCTTGAATTCCACGCTGTGCTTGCTCACGGAGATGCCGTTAGCGTTCAGCAGGTCGAAGTCTACCGTGGGACTTCCCTTCACGTCCAAGTCTACCGACAGCGCACCGTCTTGGTAGTTGTTCACCAGGTCAGCCGTCAGCTTGATGTTGCTCACCTGCACCTTTTCGTTGCGGGCATAAAGATAGCTATCGCGCGCCACGCCGCTCAGCCGCCAGAAGTCCTGGTCCTCACTGTACGAGCCGTCGCACCAACGGAAGGTCTGGAAGGCAATCAGGTTGTCGCCTTTCTTCACATAGGGCGTGATGTCGAACTCGGCGGCCACCTTCGAATCCTCAGCATAGCCCACATACATGCCGTTGACATACAGGTAGATGTTGGATGTCACGCTGCCAAAGTGGGCAATAATCTGTTTGCCGTCCCAGCTGTTGGGGATGTTGATGATGCGGCGGTAGCTGCCCACATGGTTGTCTTTCAGCGGCACTTGGGGCGGATTGTTCTTGAAATGTCCGCGCCAGGCGAAGCCGATGTTCACGTATACCGGGTCGTCATAACCGTTGAGTTCCCATATTCCCGGCACGCTGATGGTCTTCCATGCCGCGTCGTCATAGCTGGTTTCGAAGAAGCCTGAAGGCCGCTTGTCGGGAGCTTCGGCAAAATGAAACTTCCACGTTCCGTTCAGCGAGAGATAGTTGGCCGATGCCTTCCGGTCGCCGGCAAGAGCCTTCTCGGCCGACTCGTAGGCGAAATAATTGGTGTGCAGCTTCAGTCTGTTCACCTCGTTCACCTGCAAGTCGTGCCACTCTGTATCGGTAGGCATGTCTTTTTGGATAACAGGCGTAAGGTCGGCACTGGCTGGTAGTGCGGACAAAATGGCCAAAGAGGCCGCGATCAACGTTTTTTTCATCAATTTGGATTTTTGGGTTAGCTGCCCCTGTGGGCGATTGTTTGGTTCTGGTTGTATGTCACAAAGATAGTGTGTTTTTGGCTATTCTGCAAATTTTCTGTGTCATTCGTTGGCACATTCATTTTCTTTCCTATCCTTGCTTTTGTTCAATTTTTTGCCTGAAAAAAGCCCTTAAAACGGCACGTACAAACTTTCAAAATAGAAAAAATCAATAGGCAGGGAGGATGCAAGATAGGGTTTATGGCAGCGGATAAATCGTATTTTTACACAAAAACAAGGCGTTTTTGGACTAAAAGACATCATTTAACCCATCAATCTGCATGCTCTTTCCCCGCAAAAGCATGCAGATTGCCGCACAAAAGCAATGCTTTTGGCCGGGAAAACGTTGAGGAAAAGATAGAATAGGAAGGCCTACGTTTGTAAATGTTTGAGTGTTAGTTCGATACAAATTTCGCTCATTTTTAGCGTATTTGCGAACGAGTGCTCTTCTGTTTGAAAATACGCGAAGCATGAAAGACTTGTTTGTCAAGAAAAATCATCACTATCCGTCATTCTGACCTGCCTGCTGCCCTTCGCCTTGTTTCCTATTTTTATGTTGGGAGTCTTTGGCTTTTGTTGTGGAAAAACTTGTTGATTCGCCGCTAAATCCCTATATTTGCATCAACAAACCATCCAAATGAGACATCATGAAAAAGTTGTTCATCGTTTTTCTGTCGTGCTTATTTGCCAGTTCTGCCTGTGCGTTATCTAATAAGGTGATGCCTCTGGTACAACAGTCGGCACCCTCATCGGGAAACAGGAGCGAGGGAAAAGAAATCTTGGGATATTTTTCGCTTGGCATGGAACAGTACGGCAGCTTCATCCAAGCTGTGGAGCAGTTCAATAAAGATAAGTGCACCAACTACACGAAGAGCGATTTGAGTGAGGGGAGATGCTTCAAAATAGACAATATTCCGTTTGTTTTTTACAATGGATATCCCTTGTTTTCTACCATTTGCTGCAACAATATCATGGAGAATCAGCTGGAGGATGCGGCACAATATAAAGATGAGGTGATCTCTTCTGCACCAGCCGTAAACTTCCTCAACGACTCTCTGGTTTCTTTTTTCATTGTTTCCGTCACCACCCAGACGCTCAATTACGAAGGTGAATATGGCCTCTCCATAGACCGTCTGAAGGCCGATGAACCTTATCGGGCGTTGAGGCAAACCGTTGATTCTATTGTGGTGAGCCTGACAAAGAAGTACGGTAAGCCAAGTAAAGCCTTTTCGCAGCGGCTCTACAAGCCATGCTTCACTCCGTTGTTCGGTGAGAGTGGCGTGGTGGAACCTTTGTACGAATGGACCAGTGGGGCGTTGACGATATGTACGGGCATAAGGGTTGAGGGCCCGGATGGAACCTCGCGTGCCTTCGTGTCCTTTGTGGATAATCGCAAGATGCGCCTGTCGTATCTCAAGAAGGCTTTTGCCAAATGCGAAGACGCATCCGACAAATCTGTTCAGTGGTAAAGAAAAAAGGAGTAGAAATGGAAAATCCAACTAAGAAACAATATCCCGATTTAATGAAGGGCAAGACCCTTATGTACGTCCACGGCTTTATGTCGTCGGGCCAATCTGGCACGGTAGCTATGCTCAGGGAGCTGTTGCCCCAGGCGAACGTCGTGGCCGAAGACCTGCCAGTGCATCCCGCCGAGGCGATAGACCTGCTGAAGCAGCTGTGCCAAAGCCATCAGCCCGACCTCATCATAGGTACCTCCATGGGCGGCATGTATACCGAGATGCTCACGGGTTACGACCGCATTCTGGTGAATCCGGCCTTCCAGATGGGCCTGACCATGCACGACCACGGCTTGACGGGCAAGCAGTCTTTCCATAATCCCCGCAAGGATGGCGAGACTGAGGTAATCGTTACTAAGTCGTTGGTCAACGAGTACAAGGATATCACCGGACAGTGTTTCGCCAACGTTACGCCCGAGGAGCAAAGACGGGTGTACGGACTCTTTGGCGACAAGGACCCGTTGGTACATACCTTCGACCTCTTTCGAGAACACTATCCACAGGCCATCCGCTTCCATGGTGCCCATCGAGTCACCGATAAGGTGGCCTTCCACTATCTCATTCCCGTGATTCGCTGGATTGATGACCAGCAAGAGGGACGCGAACGCCCCATCGTTTACATCGACTACGCGACGCTGCACGACAGTTACGGCAAGGCCACGTCGAGTATGCACAAGGCCTATAAGATGCTCATCGAGCGGTACCAGGTATACGTTGTGGCCGCTTCGCCTACTAACAACCATGCTTATATGGGCGAGGTGCAGACGTGGGTGGAGGAGTATCTGTCGGCTCCGGCCTACAATCGGGTAATCTTCACCAATCAATCGCAGCTGCTCTATGGCGACTATCTCATCACCCCCGAGGTGCAAAAAGGCTTTATGGGAACTTGTTTGGCTTATGGAAGTGATGAGTTTAAGACGTGGGAAGAACTCATTGTGTACTTCGACCGCCTGGGTGGGCAGTAACCAATTCTGTTATTGTAGCTTTTGTATTTGGTCGCGTGTCACATAGGTTACGCCATGAACCTTGGACAATTGTTTGGCTGTTTTTCGCAAGCTCTTTCCATCAGGAACCTTGATAGCGAACCCGCATGATAACCGGTATTCGTGCAACACTTTACAATTCATCTTTTTGAAAGCGTTCAATAGTGGTTCTTTGCCGATATGTGTGTCGTAGAACACCATCAAGGTATTCTTGCTGTAGCGTGTTCCAGCCGACTGTTCGGTGACCACCTTGTCAGTCGAATCTCTATTCACGGCACAGCCAGAGCAGGTCAATACTATCATCAGAAACGATAAGCAGTGTTGGAGAATGTACATTTGACGCACCGAATGACTTATCTTTTTTGCCATCATCCGCTGCCTAATAAGTTGTCTTATCCTTACTTTCCATCCACATGTCAAACGCTTTTCGTGCCTCTTCGGGCAGCAAAATCTGCATTTGTTTATGTCGATCGGCTGGTTGGAGGGCTATCTCGTGGTAAATGAAGTCGTCGTCAAACCCTATGCGTGCAGCATCCTTGCGATTGTTGGCGTAATAGATGCGGTCCAGATGAGCCCAATAGATGGCACCTAAACACATGGGACAAGGCTCGCAGGAGGTATAGATGTCGCAACCAGTGAGGTCGAACGTGCCCAGCTTGTGTGCCGCTTGTCTGATGGCATTCACCTCGGCGTGCGCCGTAGGGTCGTGGTCTAAGGTAACGGTATTGGATGCTTCGGCAATGATTTCTCCATCTTTGGCAATCACGGCACCAAAAGGTCCGCCGCCCGTGCGTACACTTTTTTCAGACAGGGCGATGGCCCTGCGCATGATATCTTGTTGATTCATCAATGATTTGTTTTGAATAAAGAATGTTATTGTGATGACAAATATACGCAAAATGCCATGAAAAGGGGAGGGGCAGTACCATATTTTTGATTATCTTTGCAACACGCGTGCAGGCCATGCCCAAACGAAACACTTTTTAACCCACATGCGAGGACGACCCTCGAACCGCAACATGCAGCAATCACAAACTTACATTACAGCCAACGAACTCTACCACCGGGCGGCCCAAATCCTTGAGGCTGGCTCTCAAGAGGGTGCGTTGGTCAACAAAATGTTGCACGAGACGTTGGTGATGGCGTGTGCCGCCGGCTTGAGAAACACCTCCTATAGCTTTGGTGACCTCAACGCTCGCGTGGATCATCTGTGTACCCAGCGTGGCTTATCGATGGCCGATACCCGCGCCATTCACCAGATGCGGCGTCACTCTAACTCGTCATCGCCCATCTTACCAGAAAACCTTACCTACGACGTCCGTGCGCTTTGTGTCTTCATCTCGGCAGTGTTCAGAGAAGCTGTTCCCTCTTTTTTAGTCGGCAAAATACCCGCTCGTGCTCAACAAACGCGACAAACATTGCGGTTGGACGAACGCTATATCCGTTGCATCGTGAAGCAATGGGACGAACATTTCATCTGGGTGATGCCCGATGGGGAAACCGATGAACGCCTTTTGCAAGTAGAATATACCAGTGAGGAGCAGTTTGCCGACCTCTCGTATCTTCATGACATCTTGCGCAAGGGCATGCCGTTGAACCTCTTGGACTGTCAGGTGAAGGATCATTTGGTTACGCCACGTCGCATCATCGTCATCCCCGACTACTTAGTGGACATCAGTTCACTGGCGACATGTTTTACGGAATATGGTCATCATCCGGCCCTCTTTACCATCAACCGCATGAAGGATAAACCCAATACGCGGCATACCATTTTGGGAAACTTTGCCGGTAGCGCGCTCGATGATATCATCCATGCGCGTGGAGAACGTGCGTTTGACATGGCAGAAACGCTGAAAGACAACTACAGGGAGAAGGCTTTGGAATACTGTACATGCACCGATTTAGACCCTGTGGCGTTTAAAGTGGAGGCAATGAAACAGGTGCAGAACCTGCAACAAATCGTTGCTGAACTGTTTAAGACCTACAATCGGGAGCGAGCCTTGCTGGAACCTTCGTTCGTGTGTGAACAGTTGGGCATACAAGGGCGTGTGGACATGATGACCACCGACTTCAGATTGCTGGTCGAACAGAAGTCGGGAAAGAACATGAATCTGGAATATGGCAGCCACAACCGACACGGCAACCAGCATGTTGAGGCGCACTATGTGCAGGCGCTGCTGTACTATGGCGTGCTGAGATACAACTTCCGCCTGTCCGACAAGGCCACCCGCATCTTTCTGTTGTATTCGAAATACGCATTGCCGACAGGCTTGATGGACGTCAGTAGGTTGGACATGCTCATCCATGAATCCCTCAAGCTGCGCAATCTCATCGTGGCTGCCGATTATACAAGTGCCCTCGAGGGATTTGAAAGCATGCTGCCGCAGCTCAATCCGCAAACGCTGAACACGGAGAAGACCAATACTTACTTCTACAATCGTTTCTTACTGCCGCAGATAGAGGCCATCACGGTGCCACTGGCGCAAATGAGTAAGCTGGAGAAAGCATATTTCTGTCGCATGATGACCTTCGTGCTGAAAGAACAACTCATTTCGAAAACCGGTGCTGTTGATGGCAGTGGGCGCAGCAGTGCTGACCTGTGGAACATGCCGTTGAGTGAGAAAAAGGAGATGGGAAATATCTATACGGGCCTCACCATCACGCAGAAGAAACGAACCCGCAGCCGAGGATTTGATGAAATCACGCTCGCTGTTCCCGACCAAGGTGAAGACTTCCTGCCCAATTTCAGGCGGGGCGACATGGTATATCTGTACGGCTATCATCCTGACAGCGAGCCAGACGTACGTCGGAGCATCCTGTTCAAGGGCTTCATCATGTACGTCAAGACCGATGAGATAGCCGTTCATCTGACGGATGCACAGCAGAATGATGACTTATTATATACGGTGGAAGAAGGAAAGCGGCATGCCCATCACACGCCTTTGGTGTACGCTGTGGAGCATAGTGCGTCAGATGCGGGTGGTGCGTCAGCCATACATGCCCTGCATACGTTGATGACCACCTCGAAAGAGCGACGCGACTTGTTATTGGGACAGCGTGAACCACGCGCCAATCACGCCCTCACACTGTCCCGAAGCTACCATCCTGACTATGACGATGTGGTGCTGAAAGCCAAACAGGCACAAGACTATTTCCTGTTGGTAGGGCCTCCCGGCACGGGCAAGACGTCGATGGCTCTGCGCTATATGGTGCTGGAGGAGTTGGAAAACCCTGATGCCAACATTCTTCTCATGGCCTATACCAACCGGGCTGTGGATGAGATTTGTGGCATGTTGTGCGACGAAGGCCTCGATTTTATTCGCCTGGGCAATGAGTATAGCTGTGACCCACGATTCAAGAGTCATCTCTTGGGACAGGCCATTGATGACCATCCCAAGCTGAACGACCTACGACAGCGGTTCACAGGCATGCGCCTCATTGTGAGCACTACGTCGATGATGATGAGCAAACCCTTCATCTTTGCCATCAAACATTTCAGTCTGGCACTCATTGATGAGGCCAGTCAGATATTGGAACCCAACCTTGTCGGCATTCTGTCGAGCCATGTTTCGACGACGGGAGGTTCTGGTTTGGCCCTTGATCATCAACCCAATATCGACAAGTTCATCCTCATTGGTGACTACAAACAATTGCCCGCCGTGGTTCAACAAGACGCGTCAGAATCGCAAGTGACCGATGCAGACTTGCAAAACATCTGTCTGACCGACTGCCGAAACTCACTCTTCGAACGACTTATCCGATGGGAAGAGCGGCAGGGACGTACCGACTTCGTGGACACGCTGCGCAAGCAAGGTCGCATGCATCCTGCCATTGCCGCCTTTCCCAACAAAATGTTCTATGCCAAGGAGCAGCTGCAACCCGTTCCATTGCCACACCAGGTGGGCGAAGATATCGGTTATACGGCCGTGCCGCAGGATGGGACGGATGTCTTATTGGTGAGCCATCGGCTGCTTTACTATCCCTCTCACTTCACGCAGAGCGTGCGACTCTCTGACAAAGTGAATCCCGACGAGGCCCGAAAGGTGGCCGACTTGTTGCGTCGCATCCATCGGTTGGCGAACGAAAAGTTTGACGTACAGAAGACGGTGGGCGTGATTGTGCCTTATCGCAACCAGATTGCAATGGTTAGAAAAGAGATAGAAAAGACGGGAATCTCACAACTCATGCACGTGGATGTCGACACCGTGGAGCGTTATCAGGGCAGTCAGCGCGACGTCATCATTTACTCTTTCACCGTGCAGAACCGCTACCAGTTGGATTTTCTCACGGCTAATAGCTTCCTGGAAGGGCAGGCTTGGATAGACCGAAAGCTGAATGTAGCCCTGACAAGAGCCCGAAAACAGCTAATTGTGTTGGGCAATGAGGCGGTGCTGTCGGCTAATCCGCTATTCAAATTATTAATAGATAACATTCCGGTACGCCTGTGTTAACAAACTAGAATATAGTCATAATTAAATAAAAAAACAAGACAAATGTATGGTAGTTATCCAAAATCAACTTACATTTGCTACCGAGTTCAATAAAAGATTAACAAATCAGGATTTATTTACAAAAACAAGAAGATTTATGAAAAAGATGATTTTAACGGCAGTTGTACTGCTTTCGTCCGTAGCAACATTTGCGCAACGCGCAGTAGGAACAGTTTCTTTGAAGCCTCAGGTAGGTGTTGTGGGTGCTACCATGACCGAGTTTGAAAAGACAAAGATGAAGGTTGGCTTCACAGCTGGTGCCGAACTGGAGTATCAGGTATCTGACATTTTCAGCCTTTCTGGAGGTGTTATGTACGCACAAGAAGGTGTGAAGTTTGATACTGGCGCTGACTTCAAGATTGGAAACATGAAATTTGAGGTAAAGGATGCAAAGACTAATCTGGCCTACATCAACGTACCTATCATGGCGAACGTATACGTTGTGCCGGGATTGGCAGTTAAATTGGGTGTTCAACCAGCATTTGCAGTGGACAAAGACGGTACCAAGGCTAAGAGCTTCGACCTCGCTATCCCAGTTGGTCTCTCCTATGAGTTCGCCAATGTCGTTATCGACGGACGTTACAATTGGGGTGTAACCAAGGTTTTCGATAATATCGATGCTAAGAACAGCGTGTTCCAGGTAACACTGGGTTACAAGTTCGACCTCTAAAATAGGCGGCAGTAACTGCTAAATTATACACTGAGGCAACCAGCAATGGTTGCCTCTTTTCGTCTGTCAGCATGCCAGCACACTTGACGTATGGACATAAAAAAGGGGCTCCGCCGAGTCCCAATCTTTGTTAACCTTAAATCTAATACTATGAAAAACACGATGCAAAGATACAGCCGTCTAAGCATATTAGCAACTGTTTGCGCAAACAATTTGGTTTTAATGCTCGTTTCTTGATGTAAATCAATTTGGGAAGCGAATCACCCGTTATCAGAATACGTCCCAATCATTTAATAAATAATGTGAAAAAACTTGTTTATTGGAAAAGAATGTCTAACTTTGCGAAGAGTAAACAACAAAAGAGGACTTAGGAAAAGGAATTCCGACACTTTGGTAGATGTCGGAATTCTTTCTTTTATCGTCTTCACCAAAAGCAATTATTAACAAAAATACTTATAACGTTATGGCTTACATGTCACAAGAAGGCTACGACAATCTTGTAGCCGAGCTTACCCGGCTCGAATCTATTGAGCGCCCGAAGGCATCAGCTGCCATCGCAGAAGCGCGTGATAAGGGTGATTTGAGTGAAAACTCTGAATATGACGCTGCCAAAGAAGCGCAGGCGCATCTCGAAGATAAAATCAATAAAATGAAACTGACTATCGCCGAGGCGAAGATTGTAGACGTGTCTCGTCTCAGTGCCGATACAGTGCAGATCTTGTCCAAAGTCGAGATGACCAACATGAAGACGAAATCAAAAATGGTGTATACCATCGTCAGTGAGAGCGAGGCTGACCTCAAGGCAGGGAAGATATCCATCAAAACGCCTATCGCACAAGGGCTTCTGAATAAGAAAGAGGGTGATGAGGTGGATATCAAAATACCGGCTGGCACCATCAAACTACGCATTGACAAGATATCAGTTGAATAAAAAACGTTAAGACCATGGACATCTTTTCTAAAATCGCAGCTGGCGAAATTCCCAGCTACAAGTGTGCAGAGAGCGAGAAGTTTTATGCTTTTTTAGACATCAGTCCGTTGCAAAAAGGACACACGTTGGTTATTCCACGTCGCGAGGTGGATTACATTTTCGATATGGAAGATGATGAGTTGGCCGAATATCAGGTGTTCGCTAAAAAGGTAGCTGTGGCCTTGAAGCGCGCCTTCCCGTGCAAAAAGGTGGCGCAAGTGGTACTGGGATTGGAGGTTCCGCATGCGCATATCCACCTCATTCCTATGAACAGCGAGGCCGATGTGAACTTTAGAAAAGAGCATTTGAAACTTTCTGAAGAAGAATTCAAGTCGATTGCAGACCGCATCTACAGCGAGTTTCAAAAACTTTAATTTATTTTTCTAAGGCAATCGAGTTACAAGAGAAAATATGTAAGGCGAGCCATTCGCCAATCACCATTCAATTTAACCAATCATGAAAATTGCTGTTTTTTGCTCAGCAAATGATACTATCGCCCCCGAATATTTCACATTGACCGAACAACTGGGTAAGTGGATGGCCGAGCAGGGCCATTCACTCGTGTTCGGCGGTTGCAACCTGGGCCTCATGGAGTGTGTCGCAAAGGCCGTACATGAGGCTGGTGGGCAAACCATTGGCGTGGTGCCGTCTATCATAGAGGAACGTGGAAGAGTGTCCGACTATGTTGATGTGGAGATTCCTTGCGACAACCTGAGCGACCGCAAAGAGCTGATGTTGGCGCAAAGTGATGTTTCCATCGCTCTTCCGGGTGGTGTTGGCACCTTGGATGAGATATTTTCGGTGGTAGCCGCACACAGCATTGGCTACCATCAACAGCAAGTAATTCTTTACAACATCAATGGCTTTTGGGATTCGCTGGTGGCACTTTTGGACGACCTAACGGCCAAAGGTGTAATCAGGGGCGATTATCATCGGCAAATCAAGGTGGCCCATTCGTTGGAAGAACTCAAGCAATTCGTAGAGTCATGAATAGCATTCAGCCACTACCCAATTGTGAATAGTGGCTGAAACCCGATGGGGTAGAGCCGTACCCCGAATGCACAATCGTGAACAGGCGATGTTGATAGTATCGCTGAAGAAGCGTAGTGTGTGCAACATCCGCACCCCCTACGCCACAACGTTGATGATGAATTTTCTTGACAATCATCGTTCTTATCCTTGGCTTGAAATCCATCAACCTTACTTCTGCTTGCAAATACGCTAAAAATGAGCGAGTGTTGTAATTCTTTGTGATTGAAGATGTTACGTTAATTTTATAGCTTTTCACTCTCTGTTTCTTCATTTTTCGCATCAAAAGCATAGCTCTAAGGGTGTAATCTCCATGCTTTTGCACCATAATACCATGTAGATTGTCCGCCAAGATGATGTTTTTAATGCGTCAATCTCATTGCTTTTCAGTTAAAAGTCGATAATTCTTCTCAAAACAACTCTTGTTTGCATCCTGCCGACCTATTGATTTTTTCTATTTTGAAAGTTTTCAAGTGCCGTTTTTGAAGCATTATTTGATAAAAATAATGCACATTTTATGGGTGCGAAACCATTTGGAGAAAGTTCTGTGGAGTGATGGTTTTTACATTGAATCCCATGAAGGGAACGAATCGCAGGAGGGCTCGATGAACACAGGCATTCATGGTCTTGTTTACATCCTCTGTATCATCTGTTGTTCCTCAACGTGCCCCTTCAAACGAATGAACAGCGTCAGGATTGGATAAAAATATGGAAAAAAGTTTGGCGTTTTCACAAAAACAAACTACCTTTGCACGCACATTCTGGATAAAGAATGGGCGTTTAGCTCAGCTGGTTTAGAGCATCTGCCTTACAAGCAGAGGGTCGGCGGTTCGAATCCGTCAACGCCCACACCGAGAGTCTTGTTGTTCTGAGTAATAACGAGGCTCTTTTTTATAAACCCACCTGTAGAACGTTATGGTATGTCAGACGTTTGTCATTTCTTCCAACTTCATCCCGCTGTCTTGACAATAAAACGTAAAAATGTACGTTATGCAGACGTGCAATGCAAGAAAATCACGTTACTCTGTCTGCTGTTGTGGATGGTTGGGACGGCAAGGGCGCAATACGATGTGGCGTTCAGCCATTATTTTGACATGCAACCTTCGTTCAACCCTGCTGCAGTAGGCAAACAGAACAAACTAAACATCAATGCGGCTTACGCCATGAGCTTCGTTGGATTTAAGAACAATCCACGAACGATGTATGCTGCTGCTGATATGCCTTTTTATTTTCTCAAGGCATATCATGGGGGTGGTGTGCAGCTGATGAACGATCAGATTGGTCTTTTTACCCATCAACGTTTGGCTTTGCAGTATGCCCTTCGCTTCAAATTGTTCGGAGGTCGACTTGCGGTTGGCGCACAAGCGGGCTTGTTGAGTGAGGCGTTTGACGGCACCAGGCTCAATTTGGCTGATGCCAACGACCCTGCCTTTATCAATACAAAGGCCGAAGGAAATGCCCTCGATCTCGGTGTGGGCGTGTATTATTCGCACCGGTCATGGTATGTGGGCGTGTCGGCGCAGCATCTAACTTCACCACTCATTGAGTTTAATGAGAAAAATCAATTTCAAATCGATCCTACATATTATTTAACAGGTGGATACAATATACACTTGAGAAATCCGTTTCTTACAATACAGCCTTCTGTGCTGGTTCGTACAGACGGGGTAGCCTACCGTGGCGACCTTACAACCCGCCTGGTGTATCAGCATGAGAAGAAAATGATGTACGGGGGTGTAGCTTATAGTCCCACCAACTCTGTCACGTTCTTGGTAGGCGGTAGCTTTCATGGCATCGTGCTGGGTTATAGTTATGAGTTGTACACCTCGGCCATCCAACCGGGCAACGGCAGTCACGAACTGTTTGTTGGTTACCAGATGGATGTAAATCTGGCTAAGAAAGGAAGAAACAAACACAAAAGTGTAAGACTTCTATAATGACCATCGTGGAAAAATGAAATTCAGGAATATGAAGAGAAACATGATATTCGGCTTGGCCGTGTTAGGCTTGATGATGCTGACAGGTTGCTTCGGCAGCAAGTCTGCTTCTTTGGGTAAAGGCGGCGAAGTAGTGGGTGTTGGCGGAAAGGCCTTCACCGAACCCACGCCATACGGAATGACACGGGTAAGCCGTGGCTATTTGAAGATGGGGCTTGAAAAGCAGGATAGCCTTTGGGGCAAGCAGTTGTCGCAGAAAGATATCTCTGTGGACGGGTTCTGGATGGATGAAACAGAGGTGACAAACTCTGAATACAAACAGTTTGTCTCCTGGGTTCGCGACAGCATCTTGCGTACTCGTTTGGCCGATCCGGCCTATGCGGGTGACGAGACTTATCTCATTACCGAGGACAAAAACGGTGACCCTGTTAAGCCTCATCTGAACTGGAAAAAAGCACTTCCTCGTAAGATGAATGAGGATGAGCAGCGTGCCTTGGAGAGTATGTATGTCACCAACCCGGTGACGGGCGAGAAGTTGCTCGACTATCGTCAGCTGAACTATCGCTACGAGGTGTACGACTACACAACCGCTGCCTTGAGAAAAAACAGAATGTTGCCTCAAGAACGTAATCTGAATACCGACCTGACCGTTGATCCTGACGAAGTGGTGATGATTTCGAAGGACACCGCTTACGTTGATGACAACGGACAGATTGTGAGCGAAACCATCAACCGACCACGCTCGGGTCCATGGGATTTCCTCAATACCTATATCGTTAACGTGTATCCAGACACCACCTGTTGGGTGAATGATTTCCAAAATTCGGACAACGAGACTTATCTTCGTAACTATTTCAGCAATCCGGCGTACAACGATTATCCTGTCGTGGGCGTTACTTGGGAGCAGGCCAATGCCTTCTGCGCGTGGCGAACCGATTATCTGTTAAAAGGATTGGGTGGCGAGGCTCGTTACATACAAAGATATCGCCTGCCAACAGAAGCAGAGTGGGAATATGCCGCTCGTGGTAAAGACGGCACGGAGTTCCCGTGGGAAAATGAGGCAGTAGCCACGGGTGAGGGTTGTTTCTATGCCAATTTCAAGCCCGACCGTGGCAACTATACCAAGGACGGTAACCTCATTACCAGTAAGGTTGGCATCTACGGTGCTAACTCCAACGGTTTGTACGACATGGCGGGTAATGTGGCAGAATGGACAAGTACCATTTATAACGAGGCCGGTGTCGATGCGATGAACGATTTAAATCCGCAGTTGGAATATAAGGCGGCGTTGGAAGATCCGTACAAATTGAAGAAAAAAAGTGTACGCGGTGGATCGTGGAAAGACCCAGAATCGTACATCAGAAGCGCTTGGCGTACGTGGGAATACCAAAACCAACCTCGCTCGTACATCGGGTTCAGATGTGTACGCAGTTTGGCAAACACAACCAGTACTAAACAGAAGAAAGGCAAAAGAAAATGAGTGGATACAGCAAATTCAATATCATTTATCGTCTGCAAAAGTGGATGGACAGTGTTCCGGGGCAGACGTTCTTGAACTATGCTTACAGTTGGGGTGCCTCATTGGTCATCCTGGGAGCTTTGTTCAAACTTACTCACTTGTCCGGTGGCAACCTCATGTTGTTCATAGGCATGGGCACAGAGGTCTTCGTGTTCTTCCTCTCGGCTTTTGACCGTCCGTTTGACAAGACGGCAGACGGTCGTGATATCCCGACGCGTGTGACGGAAGAGTATTTGGAAACAGGTCAGGTAACGTATGACTATGATACGACTCCCGCACAAGCTGTTAATACATCAAGGCCTGTTGCATCAGCCCCGCGTCACGCTGTTGTAGGACACTCGTCTGCTGCAGAGCAGACCGTAGGGGAAGTATCTGCAGAGGTTCCCTTGGGAAGTCAAGTTCAACAGGTTGAGAATGAACAGCAATTGCAGACCTTGGCCGATGCACAAAGCAACTATGTTGATGCGCTGAAACGACTGACGGAGACGTTAGGAAAGGTATCAGAGCAGAGTGTAAGACTGACCCGGGATAGTGAGGAAATGGAAAACCTGAACCGTACGTTGACGGGTATATCCAAAGTTTACGAAATGCAGTTGAAGGGAGCCAGTCAGCAGATAGGCACCATTGACCAAATCAATGACCAGACCCGGAAGATGGCACAACAGATTGAGCAGCTCAACAAGATATATGCTCGCATGATTGAGGCCATGACCGTGAACATGCGCGCAGCCAATCCTGGGTTAGAGCCGTCACAAGAGTAAACAACTCATCAACTCACAGACTCATGAACTTATCAACTCAAGAAGTCACCAACTTATAAACTCAAGAACTCAAGAACTCACCAACTCACCATGGCAATAAAGAAAAGACCGTTATCTCCGCGCCAAAAGATGATTAACCTCATGTATGTCGTCTTGATGGCAATGCTGGCTCTGAACGTTTCCACCGAAGTCTTAGAAGGATTCGCCGTGGTAGAGGAGAGCCTGAACCGTACAACGGACAACTCATCAAGGGAGAATGTGTCTATCTATCGTCAGCTCTCAGAGCAGTTCAAGTCAAATCCAGAGAAGGTGCAAGCGTGGTTTGAGAAGGCTACGACGGTGAAACGTATGAGTGACTCGCTGTATGATTTTGCGCAACAGCTCAAGGAAAACATCGTCAAAGAGGCTGACGGTCCCGACGGAAACGTGTTCGACATCAAACACAAGGATGACCTTGAGGCTGCCTCGCACGTCATGTTGGCTCCCGGAACAGGCAAAGGAAAGCTGCTTTATGAACGCGTGAATCATTATCGGGAGCAAATTTTGAAGATGATAACCGATGAACACCAGCGCAAGACGATAGAGAGCAACCTCACAACGCAACTGTCCAAACGCGCCAAGGCGATGGGGAAGAATTGGCAGGAATATATGTTTGAAGACATGCCTGTGTCGGCTGCCGTCACGATGTTGTCCAAATTGCAAAGTGATGTGCGCTATGCCGAGGGAGAAGTGCTGCATGCACTTGTGGCCAATGTCGACGTCAAGGACATTCGTGTCAATAAGTTGAGCGCCTTTGTCATCCCCGAGTCACGTACCGTTGTCAGTGGTGATCGGTTCTCTGCACAGATTGTCATGGCGGCAGTGGATACCACTCGCCAACCCGAAATATATATAGGTGGAAGGAAAGTAAACTTACGAAACAACACATACCAGTTTACTGCCGGTGGTGTTGGCGAACATTCGTTCAGTGGTTACATCACAATGCGAAATGGAAGCGGCGACGTGATACGGCGTGATTTCACGCAAAAGTATTCTGTGGTGGCGCCCAGCGCAACCGTGTCGGCCGACTTGATGAACGTGTTGTACGCTGGTTACGAGAATCCCATCAGCATCAGCATCCCTGGTGTGCCGTTAACATCCGTTTCAGCATCGATGACAGGTGGAGGATTTAGGTCTGTAGGAGCAGGTAAGTACCTCGCTCGTCCGACAGCTGTTGGTAAAGATGTCACCATCCAGGTGTCGTCCAATTATAATGGTGTGTCACGACAAGTGGGCAAATTTACGTTTCATGTGCGCAAATTGCCTGATCCGATTGCATACATTGCCATGGGAACCGATCGGTTTAAGGGTGGTGGTTTAGCCAAAGCCTCCTTGATGGGAGCCACCGGTATCAATGCTGCCATCGACGATGGTTTGTTGGATATCCAGTTCAAGGTAGTTAGTTTTGAAACCGTTTTCTTTGACAACATGGGTAATGCCGTTCCGATGACTTCCGATGGAGCGCGCTTCTCGGCGCGGCAACGTAATGAATTCCGTAAGCTTTCTCGTAATCGTCGGTTCTATATATCACATGTCACGGCAGTAGGTCCGGATGGGTTAACCCGTCGACTGCCTGCGTCTATGGAAATTATCGTCAAATAAATATGGGTGACATCACCTCGACAAGCTGTATAATCAGAAATAAAATGAAGAAGAAACTATTATTCATATCCCTGTTCTTGTGTGTCGTTCAGTTCGCCATCGCACAGCCACCGGCTCGAAGAGCGCAGCAACAACGCGCACAACAGTCAAACGCCAATACGATTAGCTTGCGTGCACAGCTGTCATATCCCACAGAAGCTAAGATGGCAGAGGATGTGGTATGGCGGCGCGACATCTATCGTGAGCTCGATTTGACGCAAGATGCTAATGCGGGTTTGTACTATCCTGTGGAGCCTATGGGTACGCAGATGAACCTGTTTTGCTACATTTTCAAGTTGATGATGACAGGCAATATTCGTGCGTATGAGTATCGGTTGGATGGTAATGAAACGTTCGAAGATTCTGCCAGGGTGAAACCTTTGGCGTTTTTAGATAACTATCATGTCTACTATGAGCGCACTGACCGAGGCATTCGAATTGATGATAGTGATATTCCTTCGCGTGAGGTGACCGCTTATTACATCAAGGAAAGTGCTTATTATGATCAAGCTACGGCAACATTCCACACCAAAGTCTTGGCCTTATGTCCCATTATGAAACGAGTAGACGACTTCGGTGATGGTGCTACATCCTATCCCTTGTTCTGGGTGAAGTATGAAGATTTGGCTCCATTCTTGTCCAAGCAAACCATCATGACGAGCAACCTCAACAATGCAGCCGTGATGAGTGTGGACGACTATTTTACGAAAAACCTATATAAAGGCAAGATTTACAAGACCAACAACATGTTGGGACGAACGTTATCTCAAGAATATCCCACTGATTCGGCTATGGCGAACGCACAGAAGCGCATTGAGGCAGAAATAAAACTCTTTGAGAAAAACATGTGGGGAGACCAGGCCCGCAAGGACTCTTTGGACAGCATAGCCAAGCTCAATCCTAAAGATGTGAAGTCGAAGCGTGCGAAACGTAACCGAAGAGCAGCCGGCAATAAGACGACAGTCAAGAGTAGTAGAAGCCGTCGTACTTCCTCTTCGTCCAGCAATTCGCCTGCACGTGTAACCGTTAGGCGACAACGTCATTAAATGATTGATTATTTTTTCTTACTTAAATAAATACACAAAGAAATGAAAAAAAGTATTATCTCACTCATCATGGTTATGGCCATGGTAACAGTATTACCAGCCAGTGCACAAGTAAAGTTTGGTATCAAGGGAGGTATGAACCTCAGTCAGATGTCGTTAGACAAAGATGTTTTCAACACATCCAATCGTGCTGGCTACTTCATTGGTCCGACTTTAAAAATGGGTTTGCCTGCTCCTGGCCTTGGTTTGGATCTGTCTGCATTGTACAACAGGCAAGAAGCTAAGGTTGAAGGCATCAACAATAAGTTCAATACCGTTTTGAAACAGCAACAACTGATCGTTCCTGTGAACGTAAAATATAGTATTGGGATGGGCAGCGCAGCCAATATTTTCGTGTTTGCAGGTCCGCAGATTGCTTTCAATATTGGTGATAAGGTGAAGAAACTCTCTGATTTTGAAGATCAAGCAGCTGAGTGGACATTGAAGTCATCTAACTTCAGTGTCAATGCTGGTGTTGGCTTGACCATCGCCACGCATTTCCAAGTTACAGCCAACTACAATGTAGGTGTCGGTAAGACGGGTGACATTACATGGAAAGGTGTGAAGGAAAGCGTAGAGAACCACAAGACCGAGGCCAACTCTTGGCGTGTAGGTGTGGCCTATTTCTTCTAAGAAAATCAAGCATCAGCATGGATTGCTGATGACAATTAAATCAAAAAGGGGAAGCTGCTGCTTGGCAACTTCCCCTTTTGAGTTCGTTCATTGTAGTTTTCTCTCAACGATTCAGCATCTCAAACAATCTTGTCTATCACACTCTTCATGCGTTTCAATCCTTCAAGCATGAGGCTGCGAGGCATGGCAATGTTGATGCGAATGTAATCCTCGCCTGTGGTTTTACCGTACATGGTGCCGCGATTCACAAAGACTTTCCCTTCTTTCAGCAGTTTGTCTGTCAGTTCATTGCCAGTCATGCCGGTTGCCCGAACATTCACCCAGACAAGGTATGTTCCTTCCAAGTCGATGACCTCGAGTTGCGGGAGGTTGTCCTTGAAGAATGTTTTCAGTGCCTGGTAGTTCTCCCAGAGATAGACGTTGAGTTGATCAATCCAATCCTCACCCTCGTTGTAGGCCGCCTGTAGGGCGATTACGCCGAACGGATTCACGTCGCATACCTCATTGATGTTGATGGCGCGGTCAATCTTTTGCCGGTCTTCCGCATTGCTGGTGATGATGTTGGCAATCTGTAATCCGGCAATATTGAACGATTTAGTGGGTGAATTGGTTGTGATGCAATTGTCCTGACACGCTTTGGAAACGGCGGCAAAGGGTGTGAATTCATGACCTGGCATGACGAGTTCGCAATGAATTTCATCGGCAATCACCTTCACGCCATGCCTGAGACAGATGTCGTTCATGCGGCTCAGCTCCTCTGGTGTCCACACTCGTCCGGCTGGATTGTGAGGATTGCAGAGCAAGAACACTTTTGTTTTCTCGTCCGCAGCCTGTCTCTCAAAGTCGTCAAAGTCGATTTCATACGAGTTTCCTTTACGCACCAGCGCATTTTCGGCGGTGGTGCAGCCATTGTTGCGGATAGACGAGAAGAAGCAATTGTACACCGGTGTCTGTACCAGTACCTTGTCTCCAGGCTCCGTTAGTGCCTTGATGATGGCCGAAATGGCTGGCACCACGCCAGATGTATAAATAATCCAGTCGCGCTTGATGTGCCATTGGTGTCGCCTTTCGAACCACGAAACGATGCTCTCATAATAGCTATCAGGCACGATGGTGTACCCAAACACGCCATGGTCGACACGCTTTTTCAGTGCCTCAAGGATGCAGGGCGCAGCCTTGAAGTCCATGTCGGCCACCCACATGGGGATGACACCTTCCTCTTTCGCCTCGTCCCATTTCACCGAGTTGGTGCCGCGGCGGTTCACAATCTCGTCAAAATCGTATTTCATCTTTATTTGTTGTTTGATGGTTAGTTGCGTACAATAATCTCGCAGTTATTGGGTTGCAGCACATGTTCGTCGATGGTCACCGAGCCGATGGCATCGGCTACGATGCGTCCCGATGTGGGATTCTTGATGTTAGTCACCGCTCCGCGGATGTCGGCCACGAGGGTCGTCTCCTCAAACATGCGGTCGCAATCTGCCCCAAACGTACAGTTTTCCAAGACGAGGTCTTGACAATAGCATAAAGGCTGCTCGCCCGTGATGTGACAATTCACCAGTTTGAGATTTTTAGAATGCCATCCAAGGAACTCACCGTTCAGCTCCGAATCGTACACCGTGACGTTCTCGGTTTCCCAGAACGAGTCCTTGGTGGTGATTTTGGCGTTGCGTATCACGGCGTCCTTCACATATTGAAACACGTATTTGCTGTCGCTTTCCAGTCCGTCCACATCCACATGGTTGCAGAACATGAACGGATAGGTGCCATCGTGCAGCTTCACGTTGCGCAGGGTAAGGTGGTCTACCTTCCAGAAAGTTTCGTCGGCATCGTTGATCTGCACGTTAACCAGCTTCAGTCCGTTCATTTCACGAAACAGCTTGGGCGCATCAATGATGGTGTCACTCATCACCATATCGTTGGAATACCATATCGCCGAGCGCGATCCGGTCTCAAAATAACAGTTGGTAATCACCGAGTGGTCCACATGCCACCATGGATATTTGCCGATGAAGCGACAGTGGTCGGCCTCTATATTGTGGCATTTCTTGATTCCCGACTCGCCCTCTGTAATCGTAACATCCTCCAGTCGCGTGTCGTGAATGCCGAAGAGCGGCCGCTCGCCTCCAAACTCTTTACCTTTTATCAATTCCATTTTCATTTATCATGTTTAGTTTCAAGTGCAAAGGTACTAATAATAAGCCGAATAGCCCAAGTACACCTTTCGTTTTCTTCCCGTGCGTGTCCGTCTGGTGAAGGACAAAAAGAAAGAAGGATGCAGCATCTTCTGGGCTGCATCCTTCTGTGATAAGCGTTTGTCTGTCTGTTCAGACAACAGCGTTTAAAGATTTGGGTTGATGCTCGACCATTCTGAGATTGCCGGAACGATGTTCAGTGTTACCAACTCATCGCGCATCTTGCACAGGTGCTCATAGCTAGCATCCAGCTTGGCATTCTCCTCATCTGTGCCCTGTGGAACCTCATAGTGTGCGCCCGTCTTGTCGAGCGTTGTCTTCATGGCCATCATGATATGGTCATATTTGTCAGTGCTTACATAGGTGCCGACGGGGAAACGGAACGGCTCACCGCCCATCACCGAGCGAATCATCTCTACCGACAGGTAGGCTGGGCTCTGGAAAGAAGAGCGTCCGCGAAGCTCAATAATCTTGGCACCACCTTTGGTCACGTCCTTCTTCATCTGCTCCCACTCCTCGTTGGTGAACTCGGGTGTGCCGATAATCTCTGTCAGGGGCTTGCCTGAAATGGTAACATGACTGCCATAAACGGCCATCTGCTCGCCGTGTCCACCATAGGTTGCGGCTCCCTTCACCTCTGTTTGCATCACGTTGAATTTCTTTGCCAGTGCGCTCTGCAGGCGGGTAGAGTCAAGAGCTGCCAAGGTTGTAACCTGTGAAGGTTTCAAACCTGAATAAAGAAGTGTTACCAAACCGGTGAGGTCGGCCGGGTTGAAGATAATCACAACATGCTTCACATCAGGGCAGTACTTCTTGATGTCCTTGCCCAAGCCCTCTGCAATCTCACAGTTACCTTTGAGCAAATCCTCACGTGTCATGCCTGCCTTGCGGGGAGCACCACCTGAAGAGATGATGTACTTGGCATCGGTGAAAGCCTCTTTAACGTCTGTTGTCGCAACGATGTTCACTGAATCGAAGCCGCTCTGGCGCATTTCCTCAGCCACGCCCTCTGGTGAGAATACGTCATAAAGACAGATATTGTTTGTAAGACCCATAGACAATGCTGTCTGAACCATGTTGGAACCAATCATTCCGGCTGCGCCGACGATGGTCAATTTTTCGTTTGTCAAAAATGCCATAATTTAATTTGAATATTTATAAATGTTACTGTATATATCCTAATGCTTGTGACCACAAAGTTAGTAAATATTAGGGACATACTGGCCTTTAATTGCTTTTAAATTGTTATTTATTCTAAAACTGGCTTTGTTTGTCATCCTTGCTTGACAATTTGAAGAATTTTATTTGTCGCTGTGCCAGCAAAAAACTATCTTTGCGATAGAATAAACAAAACAGAATGACTATGAAAACAGAGATTGCAGACCGACTTTCAGCGTTGCGAGAGGTGATGAAACGTGAGCGACTGGCCGCATTTATCTTTCCAAGTACCGACCCCCATAACAGCGAGTATGTGCCTGACCATTGGAAAGGGCGCGAGTGGATATCTGGTTTTGATGGCTCGGCCGGCGTGGCAGTCGTCACAATGAACCATGCTGCGCTGTGGACCGACTCGCGCTACTTCATCGCTGCGGCCAACCAACTGGCCGGAACCGAGTTCCAATTGATGAAGCAGGGCTTGCCCGAAACGCCCACCATAGCCGATTGGCTGGGTGCCGAACTCCAGCAAAGCGACAGTACCGAAATCGGTATGGATGGTCAGGTGAACGCTCACCAATTTGTGATGCAGATGAAACAGGACATGCGTGAGCGAGGTGGCATTACTATTCGGACGAATCTGGACCCACTGGCAATCATCTGGAAAGACCGTCCCAGCATCCCGAAAGACACGGTGCAGATTCAGCCCTTGCGGTATGCAGGCGAACGAACCGCTGACAAGCTGACCCGCATTCGTCAGGCCCTGCGCCAACAACATGCTGATGGCACCCTAGTTTCTGCCCTCGACGATATTGCCTGGACACTGAACCTGCGCGGTACCGACGTGCATTGCAACCCCGTGTTCGTGGCCTACCTGCTGATTAGTACCACGAAAGCCACCCTGTGCATCGATCCCGACAAGCTCACGCCCGACGTGAAAGCGTATCTGAAAGGTGAGGGTGTGGAGGTGAGCGGCTATGACCATATCAAGGATGTACTGGCTGACTATGGCGAATATAACATCGCATTGGATCCGCAGCAGATTAACCATCATCTTTTTGAAGGGCTGCGTGGCCCAAAAATTCTCCCGCTTACCAGTCCCATCCCTCTGTTGAAAGCAGTGAAGAACCAAGCCGAAATAGCAGGCTTCCGTGCCGCCATGGTGCGTGATGGCGTGGCGATGGTGAAATTCCTGCGATGGCTCAAGCCTGCCGTTGAGGCTGGTGGACAGACTGAGATGTCGCTCAATGAGAAGCTAACCGCCTTGCGTTCCGAACAAGACCTGTTCAGAGGCGTGTCCTTCGATACCATCGTGGGCTACGAGGAGCATGGCGCCATCGTGCACTATGAGGCCACACCCGCTACCGATGCGCCCATAGAGCCGCGGGGATTGGTGCTAATCGACAGCGGTGGGCAGTACCAGGACGGCACCACCGACATCACCCGAACCATCGCCTTGGGCGAGCTGACCGATGAACAGCGCCGCGTGTACACGCTGGTGCTGCGGGGACACATCCAGCTGGAGCTGTGCAAATTCCCGTCGGGGGCATGTGGCTCACAGCTCGACGCATTGGCACGGCAGCCCATGTGGCGCGAGGGAATGAACTTCATGCATGGCACCGGGCATGGCGTGGGTAGTTATCTCAACGTGCATGAGGGGCCTCATCAGATTCGTATGGAGTGGCGACCGGCTCCCTTGCTCGCCGGCATGACTGTTACCGATGAGCCGGGCATCTACATGGAGGGCAAGTTTGGCGTGCGAATAGAGAACACGTTGCTCGTCACACCTTACAAAGAAACCGAGTTTGGCAGCTTCCTGCAATTCGAATCGCTCACGCTGGCACCCATCGACACCACGCCCATCCTCATGGACATGCTGCTCGAGGAGGAAAAGGCATGGCTCAACGCCTATCATGCCGAGGTGTACCGGCAGCTCTCACCCCATCTAACCGATGAGGAAAACCAATGGCTCTCGGAAGCCACCAAAGCGATATAGGAGCAGTGGATGGGCAACTCTCCTCAAAAGTTTTAACCAACTCGTTCTTCTGCATGCGTTGTGATGACGACACGTTGTTGACAATTATCGGTCATTCAAAGCACTGAAAATCGTGATTCGGAATCGTTGTTTTTGTCAGATTTTATGGTCAAAAAACAGGTATCTCAAAAAGTTGATTATAGAAAACGCTGGTACTTTTCATGCAATTAAAATGCGCTATATTCGCCACTTTTAGGCATTGAAATATTCATCGTATTGACTTTCCTGCACAAAGGCATTGAGTTTGAACATCAAACTCAATGCCTTTGATAGGATACCTCATTGCTTTTGCAGCCGAAAAATGGATAGTTTTCGCGCATTTGCATAGCTTTTGATGCTTCTCGAAGGTGCTGTTTTTCTGTAAAGAGCTATCAATCAACGATATGTATTTTTGGCGTATATGCGGCCATGTGATGGACTCGTGCAAAATATTTGAGTATTCAGAAGGCGATTGTCAAGATATTTCAGTGAAAATCGACAGTGCAGGGTAATCAAAATCCATGCCCCACTAATCGTAGTCATCTATCTCATATCCTGTGTATGTTCTTTGAAATTATTTGAACAAATCTTTTTCATATTTCAAATATTCTATGTATATTTACAGCGTAATACTTATGGAATGCACAACTTGATCATAAAAAGCACAGCTAAAATTAGGTGATGCCCTGTTTGACGTAAGTCAGTATAAACGTGAAACCTAAACATTCTTAAATTAATACGATATGAGTAAACAAAAGTTTTTTCGAGGAGCTACGCTCTTCTTGTTTAGTCTGCTTTGCACACTGAGCAGCTATGCTCAGTCTACGGTTCAAGGAACTGTGAAAGACGAGGTAGGTGAACCCTTGATTGGAGCCACTATCCAAGTGAAAGGAGAGCAGGGTGGTACGGTTACCGATATTGATGGTAACTATCGCTTGGCTAATGTGAAAGAAAGCGCAACGCTGGTATTTACCTATGTGGGTTATGCAACCCAAGAGATTGCCGTGAAGGGTCAAACACAAATCAATGTGACCATGGAAACTGACAGACGCGATCTTGACGAGATTGTGGTTGTGGGTTATGCTGTTGGAACCAAGCGAAATGTTTCGGGTGCCATTGACCGCGTAGGAGAAAAAGATATGAACAAGGGTGTTGTGACCGATGCTACCGACGCATTGAAAGGCAAGGTGAGTGGCGTGGTGATCAGTAGTGCGGGTGGCGACCCCATGGGAACAGCCAATGTACGCATCCGTGGAACCTCTTCTCTTTCAGGTGGAAACGATCCGTTGGTCATCATTGACGGTATCTTTACTGACATGGCGATGTTCAATGCTTTGCAGCCTAACGACATTGAGAGTATGACCATCCTGAAGGACGCCTCTGAAACAGCACAGTATGGTTCGCGCGGTGCTGCCGGTGTTATTGTGGTAGCTACGAAGCGAGGCAAGAGCGGAACATCAAACATCAATTATAATGGAACCATTGGAATCAATTCTGTATTTAAAAATATAGAAATGCTTGACGCTTCAGCTTATCGTAACTTAGCGAAAGAACGCAACCTTACCTTTACCGATATGAAGGCTAACACCAATTGGCTGGATGCTGTAGAGCGTTCGACGGGTATGACGCAGAATCATCATGTTTCGTTCTCGTCTGGTAATGACAAGGGAAATTATAGAGCTAGCTTGGGATATATACAGCGTCAGGGTGCCATTCGTGGTTCGGAAATGCAAAACTATACCGCTAAATTAGATGCAACCCAGTTTGGATTTAACAAGAAACTGAAGTTAGAACTAGGCCTGCAAGTAGGTGAACGTAAAGGCAAGCATCAGTACGACATGTACCGCATGTTCTACTCGGCCGCTGCTTACAATCCTACTTATCCTACCCACAAGAATGCCCAAGGCATTTGGGATGAGGATTATTTGGCCAATGAGGTGTATAATCCACTTGGACAGTTGGAGATTCAGAATCAATATACTGCCAGTAATCAGAATGTACATGGCAAAGCTACATGGACATTGCTCGATGGCTTGTTCTTGAGTGCGTTCGGCAGTTACACGAAGTTCAACGTAGAGCTTCAGCGTTATCTTCCCAATGATATTAAACAAGGTATTGATAATGGTAATGGATGGGCTTACTTAAGAAATAAGAGACGCCAGGATTTGATGGGAAACATCCAGCTGACGTACAAGAAAGATTTTGGCGCTCATCATATTGATGCTTTGGCTTTGGTGGAAGGACAGAGTTATAAAACCTTTTGGAACAGTTCTGAAGCGCGAGGCTTTGAAACCAATTACTTTGGTGTGAACAACATGAAGGCCGGAGCCAATGTCTCTTGGGGTGACAACCAAAGTGAGTCAAAAGAATATATGCTGAACTCGTATATGGCTCGTATCAATTATATGTATGCTAACCGATCACTACTGTCCACGAAAATCTTTTAATAATCTCTTGAAACGCCTATAAATACAAGCTTGTAGGAGATAAAATAGACTCCCTACTTTTGAAAAGAGTATCTTTGCCACAAATTACAATTTGAAAGCAGATACTTATGAACAAAGGTCGATACGTATTTTCACAGCTGTGCGACTTTCTGCCGACAGACCATTTCAAATGGTTGATAAAAAAGTATGAAGGTAATAAATATGTGAAGAGTTTCACTTGTTGGAATCATCTGATGGTTCTTCTATTTGGTCAGTTGTCTAATCGTGAGGGATTACGAGACCTTATTGTAACCATCACTCCGTTCAAGTCAGCGTTCCACCATCTTGGTTTTGGAAAGAATGTCAGTAGAAGCAATTTGAGCAAGGCCAATGAAATACGCGAAGTCAAGATATTCCAAGAGTTTGCAGACAAGATGGTTTCCATAGCAAGAGAGAAACGAGGAGTCGTCAAGGACTTCTTCATATCGAACAATGTCTATGCGTTTGACTCCTCAACAATATCATTGTGCCTTTCTGTATACTGGTGGACTAAACTGCATCATGGGAAAGGAGGAGTGAAATTGCATGAACTGTATGACGTGAAGACAGACATTCCGACATTTTCTGTCATTACAGACGCTTCAGTTCACGATTCTCAAGTGATGGAGCTAATTCCCTATGAGAAAGAGAGTTTCTATATATTTGACAGAGCGTATATGGCAACTAGGAAACTTTATATAATAGAAGGAGCAGAAGCTTACTTTGTCGTGAGAGAGAAGCATAAAATGCCGTTTGAGGTCATAGAGGATAAAGAATACAACAACCCTTCATCTGGAATTATGGCTGACCAAATTATACGTTTCAAGGGATACAAGACTAAGAAGCAATATCCAAATAAACTTCGACGAGTGGTATTCTATGACTATGATGGTAATAGGACATTTGTATTTTACACGAACAATTTTGAAATTACAGCGGAACAGGTTGCTATGCTTTACAAATACAGATGGAGAGTAGAACTGTTCTTCAAATGGCTGAAGCAACATCTGCGCATCAAAGAGTTTTATGGAACCTCGGAGAATGCTGTAAAAATACAAATCTATGCAGCTATCATTGCATATTGTCTTGTCGTTATCGTACAAGAATGTATGGGGCTAAAGCTTCAAACCTATGATGTTCTAAGAATTTTAAGCACGGCATTGTTGACAAAAATGCCATTGTGTGACTTGCTCATTGAACAGAAAGAGGAAGAATTTACTGAAGGAAAAAACCTGCAGCTCTGCCTCAATTTTGATGGGTAACTATCAATTTGTTACTTTTTGAAATGTTAAAGGGTTTTCGTGGACAGTAGTGCTAACCGATATATCGCAACTGTCAATGTGCGTGCAGATGGTTCATCCAAGCTTGGCAGCGGGCATAAGTGGGGTTGGTTCCCATCAGCATCGTTGGCATGGGTGCTGTCAGAGGAAGATTTCATTAAACAGGCTAAATGGATTGATAACTTGAAGCTACGTGCTGGCTACGGTGTGACAGGTAATCAGGATGCCATTGATCCGTACAATTCGCTGGCTCTGTATAAACCCAATGGGGTAACGCCATACAATGGCGCCAATACAACCACCTTTGCCATTCAGAGTAACGATAACCCTGACTTGAAATGGGAGGTGAAGCATACATTTGACGTGGGCTTGGACTTTGCTGCTTTTGACAGTCGTTTGAAGTTAACTCTAGACTGGTACACTTCTAAGACAAAGGACTTGTTGTATACCTATACCGTTCCTGTTCCTCCATTTACCTACAATACCCTGTTGGCTAACATGGGTGAAATGACCAATAATGGACTTGAAATTGGACTGCGCGGTGATATCGTTCGTACGAAAGACTTTACTTTCAACTCGGGGCTGAATCTTTCTTTCCAAAAGAACAAGCTCAACTCTCTAAGTGGAACGTACAAAGGACAGAAGTTGACAACCAGCGAACACATTGTAGTAGCTGACGCTGGATCCGCTGGCTTGACACAGAATACAGGTGTTACCTATCTGATTGAAGGCGAACCGATAGGAACATTCTACATTCCTCATTGCACCGGAATCTCTAAAACAGGTCAGTATGAACTGGAAGATATCGTCAAAGATGGTAAAATTGATACCGGTGATGCAGGCGACCGCCGTGTAGCCGGACAGGCTATCCCCAAGGCTTATCTGGGTTGGGATTTCACCTTGAGTTACAAGAATTGGGATTTAACCATGCAATTCAACGGAGCCTTTGGTCACAAGATTTACAATGGAACATCTATGACCTATAGTAACATGAACAACTTCCCAACCTATAACATATTGGCTAATGCACCTGAAAAGAATATTCATGATATTCAGATCTCTGATTATTGGTTGGAGAAAGGCGACTATGTAAACTTCGAATATATCAACTTAGGCTATACATTCACGAAAGAACAGCTGAAGATGAATTGGATTCAGAACCTTCATCTTGGCTTGGCTGTCAACAATGTATGTACATTCACAGGTTACAGCGGTCTGACGTCCATGATTAACTCTGCGTCATTGGGTCGTATAGACGAAGGAACAGGAACAACTGGGACGCTGGGTGTTGATAATAAACGAATCTATCCATTGGTACGTACATTCTCATTCAATGTGTCTGTCAATTTCTAACCGTCTAAAATAAGAAAGGAATCAAATTATGAAAAAATATATATTTGGAACATTGCTTCTTTCTACGGCGCTGTTGTCGGGATGCTCACTGGATGAAACACCGAAGAGTGCATTTAGTGAAGAAGAAGCTTTCAAGTCTTCCACGCTGATTTATGCGAACTCTGTAGCCAACGTTTATTCGTCTATTCAAAATTATATCTATGGGCAAGATGCGGGTTCAATACACACCCTGCAGCAATATTCAAGTGACGAATCAATGATACCTGGCCGACAAGGTGACTGGGTGGATGGCGGTAAGTGGCAAAATTTCTTTTTGCACAACTTCGATTCGTCTGTGGATATGTATCGAAATATCTGGAACCAGATATACACCATTATTGGGCAAAGTAATAAGGGCATCGATAAGTTAAATGGGTTACAGAATAATGAAGATGCTGCTACTTATGTGTATGAGTTGCGTGCCTTGCGTGCCATCTTCTATTATTATTTGATGGACTTGTGGGGACAGGTGCCTTTGGTGACATCATCTAAAATTAATACCAATGATGTGGTTCAGAGTAATCGTGCGGATGTGTTCAAGTTTGTTGTATCTGAGCTTGAAGCCTGCTTGCCTCATTTGGCCGATGACATGAGTCAGAATGAAGGAAAATATTATGGTCGCATTACCAAACCTGTGGTTTACATGTGCTTGGTCAAGTGTGCGATGAACTCACCTTTATACACCATCAATCCTACATCGGCAACTAGTTATCAGGCTTTTGTCGGAAATGACATGAGTGGGAATAATACAGTAAGTGAAACGCTAGGAGCGAATGTTACAGAGTTGGGTAAAAAGGTTAGTATCACAGTTGACGGGAAAGCGCGTAATGCGTGGGAAACCGTGAAATATTGTGTGGAAAAGTTGGAAGCATTAGGTTATACTTTACAACCAAATTATGCAGACAATTTCACTATTAGCAACCAGAACTCTAAGGAGAACATCTTTACACGTCCTAATGATGACAAGACTTACCGGTATTATGATTATAACTTAATGCGCTCGTTGCACTACAACCATGCGGGCGCTATCGGGTATAGTGGTTGGAACGGTGCCTGTGCCACTGTGTTTGCCATGAATGTTTATGGATATGGAACGGCTGATGTTGACCCCCGTCTAAAGCTTAACTATTATACGGATAAGGACTACATGGAAGATACGGGTAAAGCTGTGGAGGACGGAGCTACAGGACAAGATCTTGAATATTTGCCTCTCAAGCCACAGGTTGACTTCCCCGCAGATGCCAACGCGCATGACGTGAAATGTGCGGGAGCGCGCATGAAGAAGTATCAACTTGACCTTACTTCGAGTACAAATGGTATTACAAACAATGACCTTGTGGTATGGCGCTACGCAGATGCGTTGCTGTTAAAGGCCGAGGCTGAATATCGTTTGGGTAATACGGGTGCGGCATTAGCTGCCATCAACACTGTTCGGGCACGTGTTGGCGCCCCAGCATTGACCTCTCTTACACTGAATGTTATTTCGAATGAACGTTTGAAAGAACTAGCTTGGGAGGGTGTGCGTCGTATGGATGCCATCCGATATGGTATCTTCACGCAGCCTACAAAAGATCGGTATGAGGGTGTGTGGCACAATGCTGTAGCAGGAAACTATCTGAATGATACACAAGGTTATACCACCATCTTCCCCATTCCTTATGATGTGATGAGCTTGAATAAGAATTTGAAGCAAAATCCTGGTTATTGAGTAAAATCAATCTGAGTGAAAATTGTTAGTGGATTGCCTGCAAAGCCCCAGTGAATGTGTGTTTCTATGACACGGTTAGTCATTCGCGGAGCTGACCATTGATGGTTTTATTCTCACGTCGATGTGGCTTTGCTGGGGTTCACCTGTATCTTTCATGTATATATGACGCATCTCCCGAGTATATATAAAAGGTAATGGCGATAATCAACTTGCTTTATTTTAAAAGTCACACAGCATCAGGATAAGTTGTCTGTATAATCGGAATGAACTCATGAATTTACTATTAATTCATGAGTTCATTTTAAATATTCTTCCTTTTCACTATTTTTTTTCGTATATTTGCATAGTAGCCTAAAGCGTGAAATGTAGGTAGCTGTTGTCGCTACTCATGTTTTAGGCACCTAAAACAGAGGAATATGAAGCGGAAAAAATTGTTTATCGTGTCGAATCGTTTGCCCGTGAAGGCAAAGGAAACCAGTGTAGGTCATTTTGAATTTGAACGTAGTGAAGGCGGCTTGGCAACGGGCTTGAACTCATTGCAAACATCCTATGAACAGCATTGGATAGGATGGCCGGGTGTTTGTTTGAAAAGGAAGGCTGATGAAAAGAAAATCAAGGAGGAGTTGGAGAAATTCAATTATCACCCGGTGTTCTTGAGTGCAACCCAATACAATAATTATTATGAGGGCTACAGTAACAGTACCATCTGGCCGCTGTGCCACTATTTTTATGAGTTCTCCAAGTACCGTAGAGGCTTTTGGCAGGCTTATCAGGACGTAAACAGGTTGTTCTGCAAGGAGGTGCTCAAACATATTGATGACGATAGCATGATATGGGTGCAGGATTACCAGCTGATGTTGTTGCCTGGGATGTTGCGTGATGGGAAGGCATCGTTGAAGATAGGCTATTTTCATCATATTCCGTTCCCCTCGTACGAGTTGTTCAGGGTGCTGCCCGAGCGTCGTAACTTGTTGAGAGGACTGCTGGGTGCCGACTTCATTGCTTTCCATACCCACGACTACATGCGACATTTCATCAGTGCCGTGGAGCGTACCTTGCATCTTGAGTTCAAGTTGAACGAGGTCATGGTAGACGGTCGTGCTGTGCATGTGGATGCCTTGCCAATGGGCATCAACTACGAGTTGTATCATGATGCTCCAAAGAAGCGACCCGTGAAGGATGCCATAAAACGTATGAAGAACCAGTTTGGTAAACATAAAATCATCTTGTCTGTAGACCGATTGGATTACAGTAAGGGCATCTTGCATCGACTGGTGGGCTTTGAAACGTTCTTGGAAAAGCATCCGGAGTATCAAAATAAGGTGACGCTGGCCATGATTATCGTGCCTTCGCGCGACAAAGTGAGCAGTTATGCTGAGATGAAACGGCGCATCGATGAGCGCATTGGTGCTATCAATGGCAAATATGCAGGTATCGGTTGGACACCCGTATGTTATTACTATCACCCTTTTCCTTTCGAAGATTTGGTGGCGATGTACAAGCTGGCTGATGTCGCTTTGGTCACTCCGCTGCGTGATGGTATGAATTTGGTGGCTAAGGAGTATGTCGCGACGAAAGACAATGACCTTGGTGTATTGATATTGAGCGAGATGGCCGGTGCGTCTTCTGAGCTTTCGGATGCCATCCAAATCAACCCAAATGATACCGACCAGATTAGCATGGCCATCTGCGAGGCGCTGGAAATGCCTGAAGAGGAGCAGAAAGAACGATTGCAGAACATGCAAGACATTGTTGGTAAGCAGAGCGTTAAGAAATGGGCAGGCGACTTTGTAGATGCGTGGAAAGAAGTTATTGAGCGCAATGAAACGCTCATGAAGAAATATATCTCTAAGAGAGTATTCTCGGACATCAAGCAAAAGTACAATGCCAGCAAACATAGACTCATCATGTTGGACTATGACGGTACATTGGCTGCTTTCCGTAGAGATCCTGAAAAAGCATCTCCCACTACCGAGGTGAAGAACATGTTGCGGAAGCTGTGTGATGATGAACGCAATACGGTGGTCATCAACAGTGGTCGCGATCACCGTACACTTGATAAGTGGTTGGGCGACCTGCCGCTGTCGTTTGCGGCCGAGCATGGTGCATTCTATAAGGAAAACGGCGTGTGGCACGAGAATGTGGAGCCACAGGCGTGGGACGAACGGCTCATGAGCATCCTTCGAGAATTTGAGGACAAAACACCTAACTCGCGTTTGGAGGTCAAAGCTACGGCCGTGGCATGGCATTATCGTAAGGTGGACAACTGGATTGGGATGTTCAGAGCACAACAGTTGATGCATGCCTTGATACCTATATGCTCTCAAAATAACCTCCAGATTATGCGAGGCAACAAGATTGTGGAAGTAAAGCCTGCCGAATATTCAAAAGGCTCGGAAGTACAACGTATCTTGAATCAACGTTCTTATGATTTTATCTTAGCCATTGGCGATGACGTGACCGATGAGGACATGTTCAGGGCTTTGCCAGAAGAAGCGGTAACCATCAAGGTGGGTTATGCTTGTGATGATGCCCGTTATAACCTGTTGGAACAGAAAGATGTGCTGCCTTTCTTGAATAATCTACTGTCGTGAACATGAGGCTTGTGCTGAACAAGGCTTTGATTAACTCATCTATAAAAAGCAGTCAATGCTTGGTTTAAAACTAATTTGACAGTCGAAACATTATCTAAAACAAACTGACAACCAATCAAAATATGAAATTAAACTACGGCGTGATAGGCAACAGTTGTACGGCGGCATTGGTCTCTGACCGTGCCTCGATAGACTGGCTTTGTATGCCTAATTTTGACTCTCCTTCGGTCTTTGCATCTTTGTTGGATCAAGAAAAGGGAGGGTCGTTTGGCTTCGAAGTAGGAGAAGAGTACGAAGTGACACAGGCCTATATACCGCATACCAATATATTGTCAACGACATTCACCTCGGAAGAAGGTGCTTTCGCTGTCGTTGATTTCATGCCTTGTTACCGAAAGGATCATAGTGATGAAAACTACAACCCGGCTGAGGTGTACCGGTATATCCGGCTGCTCAGCGGGCATCCAAGGTTTGCAGTCAACTATCAGCCCCGTCCTGATTATGCCCGAGGTAAGACCATCTATAACATGACGGAGCAATATATAGAATCGATGTCGTCATCTAACAGCAAAGACCGACAGTATCTGTATTCTTCCCTCCCGTTGCAGGATGTCTTGGATGGAGTTGTTTTCGAACTTGAGAAAGATGAATTCTTCTTGTTGGCATCCAATGAGAAGGTGGTTAAGATAGATCTTGAACGGGAGAAGATGGATTATTGTCGGACGTTGGTCTATTGGTTGAACTGGTCGAACATGACAAAGAAGTTCACCCACTATAACGATGTCATCGAGCGAAGTTTCCTAACCTTAAAACTGTTGTCCTTTTACAATGGTGCTGTGTTGGCCGCTTTGACCACCAGCCTGCCCGAAACGCCTGGAGAAGTGCGCAATTGGGATTACCGCTTTTGTTGGCTGAGGGACGCATCGATGACCATTGAGACGCACATCAACTTGGGACATACCCGTTCTGCAAAGCGATTCATGCGATTCGTGGAGTCTACATTCGTGGGCAATCATAACGGTTTCCAAATCATGTATGGCATCAGAGGAGAGCGCGACTTGGTGGAAGAACAGCTGGACCACTTCTCAGGCTTTCTCAATTCAAAGCCCGTTCGAATCGGTAACGCGGCCTATCATCAGAAGCAAAACGACTCATTTGGCTACCTCATGAATCTGATTTACCAGTATTTCAGTCTGATTCCCGGTTCATTAGACGATGTGGAGAATCTCTGGGATATGGTGAAAAACATCATGCGAACCGTCATAGACGACTGGCGTAAACCCGATAAGGGTATCTGGGAGATTCGTGGTGAGGCTCAGCACTTTGTTTCATCAAAGGTGATGTGCTGGGTGGCATTGGATCGTGGGGTGCGAATTGCCTCGCTCTTGGAGAAGTACGACTACGCAAAACGCTGGCGTGAAGAGGCCGATAAGGTGAAAGAAGACGTGTGGGCGAACGGCTGGAATGAGCAGTTGCAGAGCTTTACGCAAGCCTATGGCAGCACCTCGCTCGACTCTTCATTGTTGCTCATGGAGCATTATGGCTTTATTGATGCCGACGACATCTATTTTCATAAAACGGTGAAAGCCATCAAGAAGGCACTTTTCCACAACGGTTTGATGTACCGATACAACGTGGAAGACGATTTCGGACAGCCCAAGTCGGCCTTTACCATCTGCACGTTTTGGTTGATTCGGGCTTTGTTCGTCACGGGTGAGAAGGAGGAAGCCCGCAGCTTGTTCGACGAGTTGCTCACTTATTCGAACCATCTGGGGCTGTTCAGCGAGGATCTTGATTTTGAAACCAAAGAGCAACTTGGTAATTTTCCGCAGGCTTACTCACACTTAGCGCTGATTAACACCGCACTGCTTTTTACCGAAGAAGTGAAAAGCATGCATCTATAGTATAAACTTTAAAAACGAAAAACGAGATGAAACGAATGACAATGTACGCCGTGGGTATGGCTCTGATGGGCCTCTCACTGGTTTCATGTAGCACCAGTTCTGGAGAAAAGCAAAATACAGTTGCCGTCATGGGGACGGGAACCGTAAAGGCGCAGCCCGACATGGCGCAGATTAACGTCAGCTTCGCCCATACGGCGGCAACCACCCAGGAAGCAAAGAAGCTGGCCGATCAGACGCTGAAAGCAATAACCAAAATCTTGCAGGAGGAGAAAATTGACATTAAAAACCTGAAGACAACCGCCCTCAGTTATCAAGCTGACTATGAGTACAGAAACGGTCGGCGTGTACGCTTGGGACAGAGCGCACAGCAAAACGTCGAGATTACCGTCAGAAATATTGTCAAAGATGGCGGACGCCTTTCTACGTTGTTGGATAAGTTGGCAGCCATCAGCAACGTGGAACTCAATGAAATCAGCTTTGACATCGACCAGAAAACAGATTTGTTCAAGAAAAGTCGCGAACTGGCTTATCGCAAAGCGCATGAAAAGGCCGAACAGTATGCAGCATTATGTGGCAGGAAGTTGGGCAAGGTGATTACCATTGTAGAAAACAGCGGAGATGACGTCTCGTCTGCCTTGTTGAGTAATCGTGCAAAACTTGAGTACAAATCAAACGACATGGCGACAGTTCCAACCGGTCAAAACGAAATCAGCACAGATGTTCAGGTGGTCTTCTCATTGAAATAGGGAGGCAACCTACATCCTGTGTTTGCAAACACTCTAATGATACAAATGTTTGTTGTCAAGAAAATTCGTGCATATTGAATGTCATGTTTCTTGTTTTTTAACCGTTCAACCATATACATTGCATCTTGTTAGCGCTTGGCTACTTTTTTGTTAACGTAAACCGTATGGCTTGATGTAAAAATTAAAATGTAATCTAAAAACTTGGCTGTTTGATAAATAAGTCGTAATTTTGCACCCGCATTTGGTGGCGTGATGTCACCATGCAACATAATAAACTATAAACAATTAAATACAACAACATGATTATCGTACCAGTAAAAGATGGTGAAAACATCGAAAGGGCTCTTAAAAAATTCAAGAGAAAATTCGATAAAACCGGTGTGTCTAAAGAGTTGCGTGCTCGTCAGCAGTACAACAAGCCGTCGGTTTTGAAGCGCCTGAAGATGGAACGTGCCATCTACATACAGAAGTTGCGCGACGCAGAAGAGTAAAATCTTCTAAAAAATTTGGTAGTTTAAATTAATTTCCTTATTTTCGTTGCAAAATCTGATGCTGCTCTCTGTGAGAGGACATACATCGTTTCGAGAGAATGAAGCTTCAGATGCAATACTTCAACGGAAGGCGTCATGATAGAAGAGTTTTTGAACTACCTGAGATTTGAGAAAAATCGCTCAGAGCTTACAGCTAAAAGCTACGGCGATGACCTGAGGGCCTTTGAACGCTATTTTCAAGGCTTAGGGGATCAAATCACATGGGAGTCGGTAGACTCGGATATCATCCGCGGTTGGATGGAGGATATGATGGATCGTGGGAACAGTGCCACTTCAATTTGCAGAAGATTGAGTGCATTGCGTTCCTTCTATCGCTATTCCCTTTCCCGAGGCTTGGTTCAGGTCAATCCCACCCTGCGTATAGAACGTCCCAAGATGGGTAAACCCTTACCGCAGTTTTTGAAAGAATCAGAAATGGATGAGCTGCTGGATGCCAGCACATGGGATACCAGCTATCAAGATGCCCTCGCGCGTACCATTATTATTACCTTTTATGAAACAGGCATGCGGTTGGCGGAACTGATAGGGTTGGATGATGTTTCAGTAGACTTTGTCAACCGGCAGTTTAAAGTGCTGGGAAAAAGGAATAAACAGCGACTGGTTCCATTCGGTGATGAATTGTATCAGGTTCTTCAGGAGTATTTGAATCAACGTAACGATCAGATTGTGCGAAACTCGTCGGCCTTCTTTTTGTCAAAAAACGGTGTTCGACTGAACCACAACCAAGTCAGGTATCTTGTAAAGAAACATTTGTCGCTGGTCTGCACTTTGAAGAAACGTACACCACACGTGCTTAGGCACACCTTTGCAACCACGATGCTCAACAATGGGGCAGGGCTTGAAAACGTGCAAAAGTTGTTGGGGCATGAAAGTCTGGAAACAACCGAAATCTATACGCATACGACGTTTGAGCAGTTGAAAAAAGTCTATGAGAAGGCTCATCCCCGAGCTTAACCTTTTTAAAAATAACAGGAGGTATTATGGAAATTAAGATTCAGTCAATTCATTTTGACACTACCGAGAAATTGGAAGCCTTTATCGAAAAAAAAGTAGGCAAGTTAGAAAAAACATTGGAAGATATTCGGAAAGTAGAGGTGCAACTGAAATTAATCAAGCCAGCAACTGCATTGAACAAGCAGACAGCCTTAACGGTAGCCGTTCCTGGCAGTACTTTGTTTGTGGAGAAAACTTGTGATACATTTGAAGAGGGCGTTGACCTCTGTGTAGACGCGATGCGGGTTCAAATCTCCAAATACAAAGAAAAAATGCGGGCGCATTAAAAAAAAATCAAAAAAGCTTTGGCGATTAAAAAATAATCCCTATCTTTGCAGCCGTTTTACAACACGTATTAAACGAGTGGTTTGACGGCTGCATAGAATCGCCTCTTTAGCTCAGTTGGCCAGAGCACGTGATTTGTAATCTCGGGGTCGTTGGTTCGAATCCGACAAGAGGCTCTCCAACAAAGAGAAGTGCGGGTTGTAAAAACAAAAAGGGTAGTTACCAGAGTGGCCAAATGGGGCAGACTGTAAATCTGCTGTCTTTCGACTTCGGTGGTTCGAATCCATCACTACCCACTTCAGTAGAAGTTTTTGCGGAAATAGCTCAGTTGATAGAGCACTAGCCTTCCAAGCTGGGGGTCGCGGGTTTGAGCCCCGTTTTCCGCTCTCGCTGCTGTAATAGCTCAGTGGTAGAGCACTTCCTTGGTAAGGAAGAGGTCCTGAGTTCAACTCTCAGTTACAGCTCTACTTCGGTTCTATTTTATAGATCCTTTGTAGAAAAACAGAAAAAACTTTTGACTATTCATTTATATAAATAAAAAAGAAAAGCTATGGCTAAAGAAGAATTCAAACGTACCAAACCGCACGTTAACATTGGTACAATTGGTCACGTTGACCACGGTAAGACTACTTTGACAGCTGCCATCTCTAAAACTCTTCATGACAAGGGTTTCGGTGGTGAGGATGTAAAGTCGTTTGACCAAATTGACAATGCTCCTGAGGAGAAAGAGCGTGGTATCACCATCAACTCTTCACACATCGAGTATGAAACAGCTAAACGTCACTACGCACACGTAGACTGTCCGGGTCACGCCGACTATGTAAAGAACATGGTTACTGGTGCTGCTCAGATGGATGGCTCTATCCTTGTAGTTGCTGCTACTGATGGTCCTATGCCACAGACACGTGAGCACGTGCTTTTGGCTCGTCAGGTAAACGTTCCTCGTTTGGTTGTGTTCATGAACAAGTGTGACTTGGTAGAAGACGAAGAGATGCTTGAACTCGTTGAAATGGAGTTGCGCGAACTTCTTGAGCAATACGAATTCGAAGAGGATACTCCAATCGTTCGTGGTTCTGCACTGGGTGCATTGAATGGTGTTGACAAGTGGGTTGACAGCGTGATGACGTTGATGGACACTGTTGACGAGTGGATTCAAGAGCCAGAGCGTGACCTTGACAAACCTTTCTTGATGCCAGTAGAGGACGTGTTCTCTATCACAGGTCGTGGTACCGTTGTAACAGGACGTATTGAGACTGGTAAGGTAAAGGTTGGCGACGAGATTCAGTTGCTCGGTCTTGGTGAGGACAAGAAGTCTGTTGTAACAGGCGTTGAAATGTTCCGTAAGATTCTTTCTGAAGGTGAAGCAGGTGATAACGTAGGACTTTTGCTCCGCGGTATCGATAAGGATGAAGTAAAGCGTGGTATGGTTGTTGTACACCCAGGTGCCATCACTCCTCACGATCACTTCAAGGCTTCCATCTATGTATTGAAGAAGGAAGAGGGTGGACGTCATACTCCATTCGGAAACAAGTATCGTCCTCAGTTCTATCTCCGTACAATGGACTGTACAGGTGAGATCACTTTGCCAGAAGGCGTAGAGATGGTGATGCCTGGTGACAACGTAGAGATTGAGGTTACCTTGATTTACAAGGTTGCCCTGAACGAAGGTCTTCGTTTCGCTATCCGTGAGGGTGGTCGTACCGTAGGTTCTGGCCAGATCACACAGATTCTTGACGACGTAAAGTAAATTGACCACACGCGAGTAAAAGTATACCTTTTCTCGTTATCATACAAAGTTCCCGCAATGCGGTTGCGGGGACTTCTTTTACGGGTTTAGCTCAGTTGGTAGAGCACTGGTCTCCAAAACCAGGTGTCGAGAGTTCGAGTCTTTCAACCCGTGCTAAAAAGAAAATCATATGTTTAAGAAGATTGAAAGTTTTTTCAAGAATGTAGTAAATTACTGCAAAGCTTGCTATGATGAACTTGCGCATAAAACTACTTGGCCTACAAGCCGGGAATTAACTCACAGTGCAGTGGTTGTATTATCTGCTTCCCTAGTCATTGCACTGATTGTGTTCTGTATGGACTGGTGCTTCCAGCACTTGATGGGCATTGTTTATCCAGGTTAAATCATTAGGATATGGCAGAAACAAAAAAGAATTGGTATGTACTGCGTGCTGTCAGTGGAAAAGAAGCCAAGTTGAAAGAATACATCGAGGCTGAAATCAAACACAACACGTTGTTACAACAGCATGTCTCTCAGGTTTTGATACCGATGGAGAAACATGCAACCTTGCGTAATGGCAAGAGAGTTGAAAAGGAGAAGATCAGTCTCCCGGGATACATTTTTGTTGAAGCTTCCCTCGTGGGTGATGTGGCGCATACTTTGCGTTTTATGCCCAATTGCTTGGGTTTCCTAGGAGGATTGGATAATCCATCCCCTGTTCCCCAGTCTGAAATCAATCGTATGCTTGGCGAAGCCGAAGATACCGAAATAATGAACGGGATTGAAGTTCCTTATGAGGTTGATGAGGTTGTCAAGGTAACAGATGGGCCTTTTAGTGGGTTCAGTGGCGTCATTGAAGAGGTGAATGCCGAGAAACATAAACTGAAGGTCTTGGTAAAGATTTTTGGACGTAAGACTCCGTTGGAACTAAGTTTTATGCAAGTTGAAAAAGAGGCTTAACGCAGTTACGGGCGTTAGGTTATCTTTCGTATATATTAAATTAAATATTAACAAAAATGGCTAAAGAAGTAGCTGGATTAATCAAATTACAGATTAAAGGTGGTGCTGCGAATCCTTCTCCACCAGTAGGACCTGCTTTGGGTTCTAAGGGTATCAATATCATGGGATTCTGCAAGGAGTTCAACGCCAGAACCCAGGATAAGGCAGGGAAAATCATTCCTGTTATTATCACTTACTATACTGACAAGTCATTCGATTTTGTTCTCAAAACACCTCCTGCAGCCGTACAGCTCAAGGAGATGGCAAAAGTAAAGACAGCCTCAGCTCAGCCTAATCGCCAGAAGGTAGCTTCCGTTACTTGGGATCAAGTACGGACTATTGCTGAAGATAAGATGGCCGATTTGAACTGTTTTACTATTGAGAGTGCAATGAGACTTGTTGCAGGTACTGCACGTAGTATGGGTATTACTGTAAAAGGGGAATTCCCTGGAAATAATTAAAACTTCAATTAGAAATGAGTAAACTGACAAAAAATCAGAAATCAGTAGCTGAGAAGGTTGAAGCAGGGAAGGCATACACATTGAAAGAGGCTTCAGAATTGGTGAAGGAAATCACCACCACCAAGTTTGATGCATCTCTGGATATTGATGTTCGCTTAGGCGTAGACCCACGAAAGGCTAACCAGATGGTGCGAGGTGTTGTTACACTCCCACACGGAACTGGTAAGGTTACTCGTGTTCTCTGCCTCTGTACTCCTGATCAGGAAGCAGCTGCCAAGGAAGCAGGTGCCGACTATGTTGGTCTGGATGAGTATATCGAAAAGATCAAAGGTGGATGGACAGATGTAGATGTAATCATTACAATGCCATCATGCATGGGAAAAGTAGGTCCTTTGGGTCGTGTGCTCGGACCTCGTGGCTTGATGCCTAACCCTAAAAGTGGTACGGTAACGATGGATGTTGCTAAGGCAGTTTCGGAAATCAAGAAGGGTAAGATAGACTTTAAAGTTGACAAGGCAGGTATCATACATACCTCCATTGGCAAAGTAAGCATGACAGCAGAGCAAATCTATGGCAATGCGAAGGAGTTTATCTCTACGGTTATCAAATTGAAACCGACTGCTGCAAAAGGTACGTACATCAAGAGTATCTTTATTTCCAGCACTATGAGTAAGGGTATCAAGATTGATCCTAAATCAGTTGAATAACTCTAAAAGTTTTGTAAAATGAAAAAGGAAGTAAAAGATACTATAATCGTTGAACTAGGTGAGAAGCTTAAGGAGTTTCCACATTTCTATCTTGTAGACCTTACAGGATTGAATGCTGGAGCTACCAGTGCACTTCGTCGCAAATGCTTCAAGAACGAGATCAAGATGGTCGTTGTGAAGAATACGCTTCTGCAGAAAGCTTTCGACGCATCTGATGTTGACTATGAACCTTTGTACGACAGTTTGAAAGGCAGCACCGCTGTGATGTTCACACAGACAGCCAATGTGCCTGCTAAACTACTGAAGGAATATCAAAAGGAAGGAATTCCTGCCCTCAAAGCTGCTTATGCTGAAGAAAGTATCTATGTAGGTGCTGATAAATTAGCTGAGCTGGCTGCTCTCAAGAGCAAGAACGAAGTTATCGCAGAGATTGTGGCATTGCTGCAATCGCCCGCAAAGAACGTTGTTTCTGCTCTCCAATCGGGTGCAAACACCATTCATGGCGTGCTGAAGACATTAGGCGAGCGTCCTGAATAATCAACGATGCTCATTCATGGATGACATCAACAGTAAATAATTAGACAAAAAATAAATTAAATTTTTAGAATAAAATGGCAGATATTAAAGCTATTGCTGAAGAATTGGTAAATTTGACAGTTAAGGAAGTTAATGAGTTGGCAACAGTCCTCAAGGACGAGTATGGTATTGAGCCCGCTGCTGCAGCTGTTGCTGTAGCTGCTGGTCCTGCTGCTGGTGCAGCTGACGCAGCTGAAGAGAAGACATCTTTTGATGTTGTCTTGACAGAAGTTGGCGCTACTAAGCTTCAGGTTGTAAAGGCTGTGAAAGAAGCTTGTGGCCTTGGCTTGAAGGAAGCAAAGGACTTGGTAGACGGTGCTCCTGCTACCATCAAAGAAGGCTTGTCTAAGGACGAAGCTGAGAACTTGAAGAAGGCTATCGAAGCAGCCGGCGCTAAGGCAGAACTCAAGTAAGCTTAAATATTTGGTACAGTATAGCCTTAGAGGTTATACGGTGCCAATTACTTTTATTACGAATGTGGTTAGGATTTGCTCAGTAAGCATGTCCTAACCATTTTGTGTCTTAAGATGACAAAATCCTAATTGGCTCACGGGATTGTTTTCCCAATCATAAAATATATGGCTACAAAAATCATTGATAACAGAATTAATTTTGCAAGCGTGCATAATCCGGTTCCTTTTCCGGATTTTCTCGATGTGCAATTAAAGTCCTTCAAGGATTTCTTACAGTTGGAAACCCCACCTGAGGAACGCAAGAATGACGGTTTGTATAAGGTGTTCGCCGAGAACTTCCCTATCACCGATACGCGTAATAATTTCGTTCTCGAGTTCTTGGATTACTTTATCGATCCTCCTAGATATTCCATTGAAGAATGTCTGGAGCGCGGATTGACCTATAGTGTGCCCTTGAAGGCGAAGATGAAACTTTATTGTACAGATCCCGATCATGAAGATTTTGGTACCTTTATCCAGGACGTTTTCCTGGGTACCATTCCATACATGACGGATAATGGTACTTTTGTTATCAATGGTGCAGAGCGTGTTGTTGTTTCTCAGCTGCATCGCTCTCCAGGTGTATTCTTCGGTCAAGGAGTACATGCTAATGGTACAATGTTGTACTCTGCCCGAATCATTCCGTTCAAAGGTTCGTGGATTGAGTTCGCAACAGACATTAATAATGTGATGTATGCCTACATTGATCGTAAGAAGAAACTGCCTGTTACCACTTTGTTGCGTGCCATAGGTTATCAGTCGGATAAAGACATCCTTCAAATCTTTGATCTTGCCGAAGAAATAAAGGTGAATAAGAAGAACATGAAAGCCGCTGTTGGACGACGGTTGGCTGCACGTGTTCTAAAAAGCTGGAATGAAGACTTTGTGGATGAGGATACGGGTGAAGTGGTATCTATCGAACGCAATGAGGTCATCATGGAACGCGAAACAGAAATCACTGCTGAGAATGTCCAAGACATCTTGGATAGTGGTGCTTCGACGCTCCTGTTACATAAGGACTCTGAGATGGCTAACAAGTTTGCCATCATCTTCAATACGCTGTCGAAGGATCCTTCCAACTCAGAAAAAGAGGCGGTTACCTATATTTATCGTCAGTTGCGTAATGCCGAACCGGTAGATGACGCCAGTGCCAGAGAGGTATTTAATAACTTGTTCTTCTCTGACAAGCGTTATGACTTGGGAGAAGTAGGCCGCTATCGTATCAATAAGAAACTGGGCCTGGATACCGACATGGATATCCGTGTGTTGACCAAAGATGATATCATTGCGATCATCAAATATTTGATTCAGTTGGTTAACTCTAACGCGACGGTGGACGACATTGACCACTTGTCTAACCGACGCGTTCGTACAGTTGGTGAGCAGTTATCCAATCAGTTCTCTATTGGGTTGGCCCGTATGAGTAGGACCATTCGTGAACGCATGAACGTGCGTGACAACGAAGTCTTTACGCCTACTGATTTGATCAATGCCAAGACCATCACTAGCGTAATCAACTCGTTCTTTGGAACCAACCCATTGTCACAGTTCATGGATCAAACCAATCCATTGGCTGAGGTCACTCACAAGCGTCGTTTGTCAGCGTTAGGCCCTGGTGGACTTTCACGTGAACGTGCAGGTTTCGAAGTGCGTGACGTACACTATACACACTATGGTCGTTTGTGTCCTATTGAAAGTCCTGAAGGACCAAACATTGGCTTGATTTCTTCACTTTGCGTGTATGCTAAGATCAACGACATGGGCTTCATTGTTACTCCTTATCGAAAAGTTAAGGATACAAAAGTAGACATGAACAATGATCATATCGTGTTCATGACTGCAGAGGAAGAGGAAGATTTGCTTGTTGGACAGGGAAATGCTCCGTTGCGTAAAGATGGTTCATTTATTCGTGACTATGTTAAATGCCGTCAAGATGCCGACTACCCAGTAGTAGATCCTGATGAAGTTGCCTTGATGGATGTTTCTCCACAGCAGATTGCTTCTGTTTCTGCTGCGCTGATTCCTTTCTTGGAGCATGACGATGGTCACCGCGCGTTGATGGGATGTAACATGATGCGTCAGGCCGTACCTTTGCTTCACAATGATGCACCAATCGTAGGAACAGGATTGGAGAAGCAGGTGTGTGAAAACTCTCGTACGATGATTACTGCCGAAGGTGATGGCGTGATAGAATATGTTGATGCTACAACCATTCGTATCTTATATGACCGCACCGAGGAAGAAGAGTTTGTAAGTTTCGAACCAGCCTTGAAGGAATATCGTATTCCCAAGTTCCGTCGTACCAATCAAAATATGACCATCGACTTGCGTCCTATTTGTGTGAAAGGTCAACGTGTGAAGGATGGCGACATCTTAACTGAGGGCTACGCTACCGAAAATGGTGAGCTGGCGCTCGGTCGTAATATGTTGGTGGCTTACATGCCATGGAAGGGATACAACTATGAGGATGCTGTGGTTATTTCCGAACGTGTCGTTCGTGATGACGTGTTGACATCTGTCCACGTTGATGAGTATTCTCTTGATGTCCGCGAAACAAAGCGAGGCATGGAAGAGTTTACCAACGACATCCCCAATGTTAGTGAAGAGGCAACCAAGGATCTTGATGAAAATGGTGTCATCAGGGTAGGTGCACGTGTGGAGCCAGGTGATATCTTAATTGGTAAGATTTCACCTAAGGGCGAGAGCGATCCTTCTCCTGAAGAGAAATTGCTTCGTGCCATCTTTGGTGACAAAGCTGGAGACGTGAAGGATTCTTCTTTGAAGGCCAATCCATCTTTGAGTGGTGTCGTGATTGACAAAAAACTCTTTACGCGTGCGATTAAGACACGTGAGACCAAGAAGCATGATAAACTGATTCTTGCGAAGATTGACGAAGAGTACGAAGCCAAGAATACAGACTTGAAGGATATCCTGGTAGACAAGTTGTTGACTTTGACTGAGAGCAAAAAGTCACAAGGTGTGAAAGATTATACGGGTGCCGAGATTATTACAAAGGGAAGCAATTTTACAGCTGCCGCTTTGAAGAATCTGGAGTATGACGGAATTCAGTCAAACGATTGGACGGATGATGACCATACCAATGGCCTCATCCAGACGTTGATACTCAATTATATCCGAAAATACAAGTTGCTTGATGCTGAATTGAAGCGTCGTAAGTTTGCCATCTCTATCGGTGACGAACTCCCAACAGGCGTTTTGCAGATGGCAAAGGTATACATCGCTAAGAAACGTAAGATTAGTGTGGGTGATAAACTCGCAGGACGCCATGGTAACAAGGGTATCGTGTCTAAGATTGTCCGTGTAGAGGATATGCCATTCTTGGAAGACGGTCGTCCGGTTGACTTGGTGCTGAACCCATTGGGTGTGCCTTCTCGTATGAACCTGGGACAGATATTCGAAGCTATCCTTGGTGCTGCCGGTCGCAAGCTGGGTGTTAAGTTTGCTACACCTATTTTCGATGGTGCTAAATTGGATGATTTATCAGAATGGACAGACAAAGCCGGATTGCCTCACTTGTGTTCTACCCATCTGTATGATGGAGAAACAGGAAAGAAGTTTGACCAGCCTGCAACGGTGGGTATCACCTATTTCTTGAAGCTCGGACACATGGTTGAGGATAAAATGCATGCACGCTCTATTGGTCCTTACTCTTTGATTACCCAACAGCCACTTGGTGGTAAAGCACAGTTCGGTGGACAACGTTTTGGTGAGATGGAGGTGTGGGCTCTTGAAGCTTTCGGAGCCAGTCATGTGTTACAAGAGATTCTCACCATCAAGTCAGATGACACCGTTGGGCGCAGCAAGGCTTACGAAGCCATCGTCAAAGGCGATTCCATGCCAACACCTGGTATTCCTGAATCGTTGAATGTGCTTCTCCATGAATTGCGTGGACTCGGATTGAGCGTGAAACTCGATTAGTAATGAATAGATTGTTTTCACACAATAAAGATAAAGAACATGGCTTTTAAGAAAGATATAAAAGTAAAAAATAATTTTACGAAGATAACCATCAGCTTGGCTTCTCCTGAAGAGATTCTGGAGAATTCATACGGTGAGGTGACTAAACCAGAAACCATCAATTACCGTACATACAAGCCCGAACGGGATGGCTTATTCTGTGAACGCATCTTTGGTCCTACAAAAGACTACGAGTGCGCTTGTGGTAAGTACAAGCGTATTCGTTACAAGGGAATTGTCTGCGACCGTTGTGGTGTTGAGGTCACAGAAAAGAAAGTACGTCGCGAACGTTCCGGACATATTGAATTGGTGGTGCCTGTAGCGCATATATGGTACTTCCGCTCTTTGCCTAACAAGATTGGTTACTTGTTGGGTATGCCAACCAAGAAACTTGATTCGGTGATTTACTACGAAAAATATGTAGTAATCAAGCCAGGACTCATGGAAGGACGTAAAGACGCTGATGGAGCCGAAGTCAATGGGTCACATGTCATGGATTTACTGTCGGAAGATGAATATTTAGACATCATCGACAATCAATTGGATCCAAACAATGATCGCTTGGAGGACACCGACCCGAATAAGTTTATTGCCAAGATGGGTGCCGAAGCAGTCTATGATTTGCTGGCCAATCTGGATTTGGATTCTATCTCGTACGAGTTGCGCGACCGTGCCAACAACGACTCAAGCCAACAGCGTAAGACAGAGGCTTTGAAGCGTTTGCAGGTTGTTGAAGCCTTCCGTACCAGTACGGATGTCAATCGCCCCGAGTGGATGATTCTGAAGATTGTTCCGGTGATTCCTCCAGAGCTGCGTCCGCTCGTTCCATTGGATGGAGGTCGCTTCGCTACATCCGACTTGAATGATCTCTACCGTCGCGTCATTATTCGTAACAACCGTCTGAAACGCTTGATGGAAATCAAAGCGCCTGAGGTTATTCTGCGTAATGAGAAGCGTATGCTCCAGGAAGCAGTCGACTCCTTGTTCGACAACTCACGCAAGAGCAGTGCAGTGAAGAGCGAGAGCAATCGTCCATTGAAGTCATTGTCTGACTCTCTGAAAGGTAAGGCAGGACGTTTCCGTCAAAACCTCTTGGGTAAACGTGTTGACTATTCAGCTCGTTCGGTAATTGTCGTTGGACCAGAATTGAAGATGGGAGAGTGTGGCTTGCCTAAATTGATGGCTGCCGAGCTCTACAAGCCCTTCATCATCCGCAAACTCATCGAACGCGGTATCGTCAAGACGGTGAAGAGTGCCAAGAAGATAGTCGACCGTCGTGAGCCTGTCATTTGGGACATCTTGGAGAACGTGATGAAGGGTCATCCGGTGCTTCTGAATCGTGCCCCTACACTTCACCGATTGGGTATCCAGGCTTTCCAGCCTAAGCTGATTGAGGGCAAGGCTATTCAGTTGCATCCTTTGGCTTGTACTGCCTTCAATGCCGACTTTGATGGTGACCAGATGGCTGTTCATCTTCCTTTGAGTAATGAGGCCGTTCTTGAAGCACAGATTTTGATGCTCCAGAGCCACAATATCTTGAACCCAGCCAATGGTGCTCCTATCACCGTTCCTTCTCAGGACATGGTGCTCGGTTTGTATTATGTAACCAAGATTCGCCCAGGAGCCAAGGGCGCTGGCCTTACTTTCTATGGTCCTGAAGAAGCCATCATCGCCTATAATGAAGGACGATGCGACTTACATGCCCCTGTGAAAGTGATTGTAAAGGATTTGATTAACGGACAGCTGGAAGACCGCATGGTCGACACGTCAGTGGGTCGCGTCATCGTCAATGGCATCATCCCAGATGAAGTGGGCTATTTCAATGACATCATTTCTAAGAAGACCCTGCGCGGCATTATTTCGGATGTTATCAAGGTCGTAGGTATGGCTCGCGCATGTGAGTTCTTGGATGGTATCAAGAATTTGGGTTACCGCATGGCTTACTTGGCAGGTCTTTCCTTCAACCTGGATGATATCATCATTCCTGAAGAGAAGGAAGGCATTGTGAAGAAAGGCCAGGACGAGGTAAATCAAATCAAGTCCAACTACGAGATGGGATTCATCACCGATACTGAACGTTACAATCAGGTCATCGATGCATGGACGCATGTCAACAATGAACTGGGTGACGTCCTCATGAAGGTGATGACCGAGAACGATCAGGGATTCAATGCCGTGTACATGATGCTCGATTCCGGAGCCCGTGGTTCTAAGGATCAGATTAAGCAGCTCTCTGGTATGCGTGGTTTGATGGCCAAACCTCAGAAAGCAGGAGCTGAAGGACAACAGATTATCGAGAACCCTATTCTTTCGAACTTCAAGGAAGGTATGTCAGTGCTCGAGTACTTTATCTCTTCGCACGGTGCCCGTAAGGGTCTTGCCGATACGGCTATGAAGACTGCCGACGCTGGTTATTTGACACGTCGTTTGGTAGACGTTTCCCACGATGTCATCATCACCGAAGAAGATTGTGGTACTTTGCGTGGACTGGTTTGCACAGCACTGAAGAGTGGGGATGAGATTATTTCGACGCTTTACGAACGTATCTTAGGACGTGTTTCTGTGCATGACATCATTCACCCGACAACAGGCGAACTGATTGTAGCGGCTGGTGAGGAAATCACAGAGGACAAAGCCCGCCAGATAGATGAATCTCCCATCGAGAGTGTTGAAATTCGTTCGGTGCTCACTTGTGAGAGCAAGCGTGGCGTCTGCAAGAAGTGTTACGGACGTAACCTCGCTACAGCCCGCATGGTTCAAAAGGGTGAGGCCGTTGGCGTTATCGCAGCCCAAGCCATTGGTGAACCGGGTACACAGCTTACCCTTCGTACCTTCCACGCTGGTGGTGTGGCTGGTAACGCAGCTGCTAATGCCAGCATCGTGGCAAAGAACGACTGCAAGATTGAATTTGAAGAACTGCGTACCGTACCATTCGTTGAGAGTGATGGCGAGAAGGATGTTGAATGTATGAAAGTGGTGAGCCGTTTGGCTGAGATCCGTTTCATCGATCCCAACACCGACATCGTATTAAGTACGCTGAATGTACCCTATGGCAGCTCACTCTATTACAAACATGGTGACAAGGTGAAAAAAGGAAGCCTCATTGCTAAGTGGGATCCTTTCAACGCATTGATCGTTTCAGAATATTCTGGTACCTTGAAGTTTAATGGCGTTGTCGCTGGTAAAACCTACCATGCTGAAACTGACGAAACAACGGGTCTCACAGAAAAGATTATTAGCGACTCCAAAGATAAGTCATTGGTGCCTACCTGTGACATCATCGGCAAGAATGGAGAAGTGTTGGGTACCTATAACTTCCCTGTTGGTGGACACGTTGTCGTTGATGACGGAGCAACCATCAAGTCGGGTGAAACCTTGGTGAAGATACCGCGTGCCGTAGGTGGCGCAGGTGATATCACTGGTGGTCTGCCGCGCGTTACCGAGTTGTTTGAGGCTCGTAACCCATCCAACCCCGCTGTGGTTTCTGAAATCGATGGAGAGGTAACCATGGGTAAGGTGAAACGAGGCAACCGTGAAATCATCGTCACCTCAAGAACCGGTGAGCAAAAGAAGTATCTTGTTTCATTGAGCAAGCAGATTCTTGTTCAGGAACACGATGCCGTTCGTGCTGGTACGCCGTTGTCTGATGGTGTCATCACACCCGATGATATCTTGGCCATCAAAGGCCCAACCGCCGTACAAGAGTACATCGTGAACGAGGTGCAAGACGTATACCGCTTGCAAGGTGTGAAAATTAATGACAAGCACTTCGAAATCATTGTTCGCCAGATGATGCGGAAGGTTCAAATCAACGAGCCGGGTGATACTACTTTCTTGGAGCAAGAACTGGTAGACAAGCTCGATTTTGCTGAGGAGAACGATCGTATCTGGGGTAAGAAGGTGGTTACCAATGCCGGTGATAGCGAGGTGTTGAAAGTAGGACAGATTGTGACGGCGCGCAAGCTCCGTGATGAAAATTCGGCTTTGAAACGCCGTGATTTGCGGCCAGTTGAGGTTCGTGATGCTCTTCCTGCTACGTCCACTCAGATACTTCAGGGTATCACCCGCGCTGCTTTGCAAACCAAGAGCTTCATGAGTGCTGCTTCGTTCCAGGAAACAACTAAGGTGCTCAACGAGGCTGCCATCCGTGCGAAGGTAGACCATCTGGAGGGAATGAAGGAGAACGTTATTTGCGGTCACCTGATTCCTGCCGGAACAGGACTTCGCCAATGGGAAAAACTCATTGTAGGCTCGAAAGAAGAGTACGAGCGTATCGAAGCAAATCGCAAGAATGTACTCGACTTTTCAGAGTAAACACTTGTAGAAAACAAACAAGTGGCTGCCTCATGGCAGCCGCTTGCATTATCAGAAACCGGCTGCAGGCCTTGAAACTTGCAGCCGGTTTTTGTGTTTATAGCGATTCGAAACGTTTTCGTTGCCTGTTTTGTCACATGCGCCAATATTCCAGCTCATCCGTTGTTTCACCAATGCGCAAAAAGGTTTGTTAGCAATGCTTTAATGCACATTCCCAATTACTATGCTATTGCCTGTCAAAGTCATAGAGATTGGTGCCCAAAGTCATAGAGATTGGTGCCCAAAGTCATAGAGTTTGGAGGTCAAAGTCATAGAGTTTAGAGGTCAAAGTCAATGACTTTAAACACTGAGGTCTGTTTGCCCTAACAGCAACACTTCCGCCACGGCCAGTACCATCAATGCTTTTTCGTCATATTTGCATGCAAGAGAGCGAAGGGCACACAATACTTTTGTGATGTGATATTCAACGGTCTTCACGGAGACACCAAGTTTCTCTGCTATTTCCCGGTTCAGCAAATCCTCCTCGCGGCTCATCTTGAATATCATTTTTGATTGCTCGGGCAGGGAGTCAAGAACCTCATGAATTTGCCGGTGTAACTCCTCATATACCAGTTCTTCTTCCGCATTGTGGTGAAAGATCAGGCTATACAACTGCTCTGACCCCTGTTGTTGAGGTAGTTCGTCAAACGAGTACTGGTTGGCTACCATCTGGTGTCGCAAAAAATTAAGGCACGCGTTCCTCACCATTGTGTAAAGGAGTGAGGAAATGGAGATGTGGGTCAGTTTTTCTCGGCTTTCCCATAGCTTTACAAAACAGTCTTGTAAGATGTCGTTCAAGTCGTCCGGCTGATGGATGAAGCGAAGGGCATAGGCCTTCAGTCTGGGCTGATAGGTCTTGAAGATAAATTCGAACGCTTCGGCTTTTCCTAACCTCAAGTCATCGAACAATTCAGCGGAATTCATTGTATATCTTACCATTTCGCGCGAACGTATAGCACAAAGATAGAAAATGTCTGCATAAATAGCAAACGAATCTGAAAAATAAAGTGCAATTTACTTGAAGTTTTGTTTAGGGTAAAGCGATAGTTCGGTGTTATACATATAAAGACTATTGAAAAAACAGACATGCAAAATACAGACAACCAATTGGCAGAACTGGCCCGAGGCTTCTTTGAGGGCAGGCTTTCCTATGATGAAGAGCAGATGCTTTTTGGCCTTCTTCAAGAGAATGAGGAGCAGCGCGCCCGCTTCGATGCGATGGAGCAGGCGTGGAACGCAACCCATGTCCCATCAGCAGCAGTTGAGGAAGAATGGCGAAGGGTCTGGTGCCGTGTCCAAGGCAGCAGTCCTATCCGCATGAGGTCACGCAAGATGTATCTTCGTCGTAAGCTTGCTGCCGCAGCCGTAGCTTTGGTTCTGGTGTCGTCACTCGTTACCTACTTTTTCAGCAGCCGTCACGCTGGGTCAGAGGCTTATTACACCTGCATAGCACCACTTGGCGGCAAAGCCGAAGTGGTGTTGCCTGATGGGTCGCGCGTGTGGCTCAACGCAGGGTCAGACTTACGCTATCCAGCTTCGTTCGGTGGTGACAGCCGTGTGGTTGAACTCAACGGCGAGGCTTATTTTGAGGTGGCTAAGCATGCGGGATCCAAGTTCACGGTAAACACCAAGGGATATGACGTGATTGTCCATGGAACCAAGTTCAATATATCAGCCTATGACGACGATGCCACTGTTACGACAACGCTGTTAGAGGGAAGTGTGCAGGTGAGCCTCGACAATGAGCGTGTCATGATGGTTCCAGGAGAGAAGGTCACGCTGAACCAGGTGTCAGGAGAACTGATCAAGACCAAAGCGTCAACCAAAGCTAATGCCTGGATTCATGGCAATACCGAGTACGAGAGCATTACCCTGGCCAATCTGGTTAAAGTGCTTTCGCGCAGGTTCAATATGAACATCACCGTACAGTCGACCTCCTTGCGTGATGAGCGGCTGGCCATCTCGCTGAACAACGGTGAGGATTTCGACGGTATCATGCGAGGACTGCAGAGAATCATCCCTATACGAGTTGTCAGACAGGGGAAGAATGTGCAAATCCTCGAACGTTAGTGCGCGTTTGTCCCATGTGATGACTGCGTCAACATGAACAAAAAAACATACATTATTTAATAAATTTATCTCTAATCTAACAGAAAAGTAAACAACAACCATGAGAGGAAAATACCTTTATTATTCGCTTCTTGCCGTGTTCCTTCTGTGTCCTGTCAGAGCCCTTTCCCAGACAGTCACGAAGGTGTTTAGTAAAACTCCACTGAAGACCGTTCTGAAAGAGGTGGAAAAACAAACCCGGATGTCTGTCATCTACAAGGTAAAGGAAGTAGATGCCAACAAGAAAATCTCAGCGTCATTCAAGAATGAGCCAGTCAGCAAGGTGCTTGACAAAGTGCTTGATCCGTCATTAACGTATACGATAGAGAATAAGATGATTACCATCTATCGCCGCGGCACACGTCCGCAGGGAGGGACCACGGTGACCAACAGTGTGGGACAACCGCGCAAAATCCATGGAACCGTTGTAGACGCCAGCGGTGAGCCGCTCATCGGTGTGACGGTCAGGATAAGAAACTCGAAAGAGGGGGTGGTAACCGATATTGACGGAAACTACTCTCTTACGACGAAAGAGACGGCTCCCACGTTGGAGTTCTCGTACATAGGCTATGCTCCGCAGACATTGGTGGCCACTGGCGCAACACTGAATGTCACCCTGAGCGAGGAGAGCAGTACGCTTAACGAAGTGGTGGTTACCGCCATGGGTATTCAGCGTAAGGAGAAATCGCTGACCTATGCTACGCAACAGGTAAAGGCAGAAGACTTGATGCGTGTACAAGATCCCAACGCAGTGAACTCTTTGGAAGGTAAGGTGTCGGGCGTCGTTATCACGCCAAGTGCCGGTGGCGCCGGTGGTGCATCCAAGATTATCCTCCGCGGTAACAAGTCGGTGTTGGGAAACAGCTCTCCACTCATTGTATTGGACGGAGTTCCGATGAGCAATGGTACGCGTGGGCAAATCAATGGTTCGAACATCGAGTACTCAGGTGTTTCAGAAGGTGCTGACCCTTTGTCGATGATCAACCCTGACGATATTGAGTCGATGAACGTACTGAAGGGTGCCAATGCTGCCGCTCTCTACGGTTCGGCAGCCGCTAACGGTGTGGTGATGATTACGACAAAGAAAGGAAAGGAAGGAAAGCTATCAGTAAGCGTTACGTCCAACATTACTTTCGACACGCCACTGCTCACACCTAAGATACAAGACGTTTATGGTGCACGCATCAAATCAGCTGGTGGACTTGATATTGGTAGCTGGGGAGACAAGGTGGCTAACCGCCCTGCCGACCAGTTAACCTTGCAATCGTCCTTTGACTCGTCGGCACCTTTTGCCCCGGGTTTCGTCAATACCGTTCATTTGCGTAATGCTGCCAAGAACGACTTGGACGACTTCTACCGCACAGGTACCACGATCAACAACTCGGTATCGTTTTCAGGAGGTACAGAGAAGATACAGAGTTACTTCTCTTTCTCTAACTCGCACGCCAACGGTATGCTGGTTAGCAATTCATACAACCGTAATACGGTGAATTTCCGACAGTCGTACAACTTCCTCAAACGACTACATATCAATACTGCTATCAACTATATCCAGACCATTACCAACAACCGTCCTGGTGGAGGTACGGTGATGAACCCAGTGTACCACATGTACACAGCACCACGCAACTTGGACATGGACTACTATCGCAACCATTACTATCGTGAAAATGGTACGTGGATGGCGAAGAACGTTCCTGCATACGTACAGCAAAATGGTAGTATCTACGAGCTTACCACCACTGATTTGACATTCAATGGTCCGATGCAAGACTGGGCATACTTGGAGAAGAGCCAGAACAACCCTTATTGGCTTACCCGCATGAACAATACCAAGCAGCGCACCGACCGTGTGTTTGGAACGGTGAGTGGTAAGATTGACATTTATGATGGTTTGGATTTCCAGGCACGTCTTAGCATTGACCACACCAAGTACGACAATGACGGAAAACGATACGCTACCACCTTCACCCCTGGAGGTATTGAGCCTTATGGTATCTATTCAAAGACTTTGGACCGCACTTCGGAAATTTATACAGACTACTTGCTGTCTTACAATAAGACATTTGAAGACACATGGAGTGTTTCAGCAACAGCAGGATGGGTGGCTCACCTTATCAAGACCAAGTTTCAGAATACTTATACCACTGCAACGCCGAAGGATGGCAACAAGATAAGATTCTCCAAACTCGTGAACTATTTTGAGACCGATGCTGCCACAGCAGGTGAAACGCGTGCTTCGGTAAACACCAACTGGGACAAGGCTGCCCTGTTCACTGCTCAAATTGGTTGGAAAGACATGGTGTACTTTGATGCTTCCTATCGTCAGGACTGGTATCGTGCCTTCAGACAGTTCAAGAATCGCGGCACATCCGAAAGCTATGGTTACTTTGGTTTTGGTGCCAATGCCATTGTTAGCTCTATGGTCAAGCTGCCAGAGGTGATTTCTTACTTGAAATATCGTGCTTCTTATTCAGAGGTAGGTAACTCTATTCCTAACAAGGTACTGGCGAGATCGTCGCGTGATACGTTCACCGGAGCTGTTCCACCGTCACCATACTCATCATTCAAGAATCCTAAACCCGAGAAAACTCGCTCATTCGAGACAGGTATTGAGTCGTCATGGTTCGGCAGTCGTCTCGACTTCGACTTCACGTTCTACCATGCCCTCTCTACCGATCAATATATGGAGGGAGCCAATGCTTCTGGAAAAATTGAGCCGATGAACTCTGGAAAGATTCGAAACATGGGTGTGGAGACGACCCTTGGCTATAACTTCCGCTTTGGTAAAGACTGGCGTTGGAAGACTTCTTACAACCTGTCGTACAACGATAACGAAATTTTGGAGACCACCTACAACCCTGATGGCACCGAGAAGTTGGTGTTCCAAGATGTGGCTGAGGTGCGCGTAAGATATAAGAAAGGTGGATCGATTGGTGACATGTATGTAACCGATTACAAACGCAATGCCGACGGAACACTCGTTACGACGAAAGACGGAAGACTGAGTTTTGAGTCTGAGGCTTCTAAAAAATACACGGTATATGCCGGCAACATGAACTCTAAGTGGCAAATGGGTTGGAGCAACACCCTTAGCTATAAGAACTTCCAGTTGTTCTTCCTCATCAATGGTCGCATTGGTGGTAAGGTGATTTCGCTCACCGAGTCGTACCTTGACAACTTAGGATTGTCACAGCGTACCGCAGATGCACGCTTGTATGCCGAGCAACACAAGTTGACAGCCAATGGACAACTGGCAATGCCTCTGCCCGATGGTAGTGGCAGGTTGGTTCCTATTGAGAGTTATTACACCAGTATCGGTGGTGTGAAGAAGAGTCCATTGGAGTATATCTATGATGCCACTAACTTCCGCTTGCGCGAGTTGTCTATGGGCTATACGTTCCAAAATCTCTTTAAGAGCAATGCCAGCCTCAATGTGTCGTTCATTGCACGCAACTTATTCTTCTTGTACAAGAATTCACCCGTTGATCCTGATGTATCTTTGTCAACTGGTAACGGATTAGGTGCGTTCGAAATGTTCAACATGCCTTCTTCACGCTCGTATGGATTATCAATGAAACTAACATTCTAAACAATCGTTCAAACAATGAAAAGAATACAATATATTGCAATAGCAGCACTTACTACAGGGTTCATGACCCTGCAGTCGTGCTTGGACTTTGATGAGCCGACTGATGATTTCCGCCCAAATGACATCACTATTGATGAGGGTGACATTGTAGGCGAAGCTGACTCTGTAAATCTCATCAACTATAAAGCGTTGTACACAGAGGAGCAAGTAGATGCAGCAGCCAAGAGCTTGGATAAGTACTTAGGTATGCTGAAAGTAGCCCAATACTGTATGCGAGGTGGAAAGGAAGGACAATATCCTGTTTCACATGCTTACCAGCGTATTTATACGTTGCCCGATGTGTACGCACAATATGGTGTTGTTCCCCATTCTGACTTCGCTTTTGCCAGTGAATTGATATCTTCCTATCATGCCAGTCAGGATTGGATTTCTGGACCTAACAGTCAGTTTATGGGAGCACGTACCAGTTTAACACCATTGCTCAACCACAAATCTTGCGACTCAATTCCTGAGGTGAAGGCGATTGCCTTGTTGTTATACAACTATGCAGCGATTGAAAATGTAGACATGTATGGAACCATTCCTTACAATGACTTCAAGGCTAACAAGGTGGATCCACCTTTCAAGTACGATGACATGAAGACCATCTACACAGGTGCCGAAGCCAATATTGATACCATTGTTAATTGTCTGCGTTACTTTGATAGCAAGCCTGCTTGGTATCAAGCCAAGGTAAAGGACATTGTCAACAAGTTTAGCGAGGTGACGCATGATCAAAGAAATGGTGTGAAAAACATGGAAACATGGGTTCGCTTTGCCAATTCGCTGAAGTTGCGTATGGCCATGCACATGGTCAAGGCAGAGCCACAGTTGGCACAAAAGTGGGCAGAGGAAGCAGTGAAGAGTGGAGTGATTGACGATTTGAAGTATGAAGTGGCACTCTTCCCCTCTATATACGGAGGTGTTCATCCTTTGGTAGAAATTTCCGATGGCTGGGGTGACATGCGCTTTAGTGCCTCGTTTGTTAGTATGCTGAAGAGTTTGACACACCCTTATCGTTTCTCCCTTTGCATGAAAAACAGTGGAGACTTGAGTAATGATCAAGGGGTCACCTTGCCTGCAGAAACAGACGAAGTAGGTATCCGTTCGGGTATACACACGGGCAAGGGACAGTCTTACGGTTCTAACCAGTTTATTGGCTTTAGCCGAATCAACAAGTTGCTGATTGATAAAGCACCTTTGTACCTGTTTAAGTGGGCAGAAATCGACTTCTTGCGTGCCGAAGGTGCCTTGCGAGGATGGGATATGGGTGGAAAAGCCGAGCAGTTCTATACCCGCGCCATCGAAAACTCTGCTTTCTTGGAGCCAGGTTCAGATATTTACAATGCACTAAAGCCAGTACTCTCACAATATGCAAATGTGGAAGAGCCGGTTGCTTATACGTATAAGGATCCAACTGGCTCATCGCCTGATATGGAAAGCGTGACGAAGATTGGCGTCAAATGGAATGAAGCCGATGACAAGGAAACGAAGTTAGAGAAAATCATCACGCAGAAATACATCGCACTCTTCCCTAACAGTATGGAGGCATGGGGCGAAATGCGACGCACTGGTTATCCCAAGATGTTCCCCGTTCTAAACGTTGAGGAAGGAGACGGCAGTTTGAAATCAGGCGATTTGGTTCGGCGCATTCTCTTCCCCAATAGCGATGATGCTTCGTTGAAAGACATTCAGGCTACTGGACTTAAAGCCTTGGGTGGTCCCGACCAGCAAGCTACGCGTGTATGGTGGGATGTGAAAGGAAAAGGAAACTTTTAACTTATTAATAATACGGTGACAGGGAACTACTGTCTGTTCGCTGAATATGAACAGACGGTTCCCCTAACCATTAATTTAACATTTACAACTTAACCATTAAAAAACAACCAAATCTATGAAGAAAAGATTTTTACCCCTGGTGCTTTTGGCTTGTTTGGCTGGATCTGCAAATGCACAGTCTGACATGTCGCCAACGGCAACATCCACGATTTATGATTTCGCTGGATTTAATGAGGTTACTCTGCTGAACCTTTTCGATAAGGCTTTGCAGAACGGTCGTAACTATCCTACAAAGGCTGAATTTGAGGCTGCAGGTATTCAAGCTTCTGACATTGCTTTTGTGCGTTCGCACGTTAAGCAGCGTGCCATCTTGGATCGCAAAGACCGTTTGGTGAAAGACACCTACGAGAAGCGTAACCTGTTTATGAATATTCCGAGCGGTTCGGGTAAGGGCATCGGTGGCTATCCATCGTCCAACTTTGCCAATGATGTGTTCTCTATGTGGAACTACACCAACCTCTTTGGTTCTTGGAACCATGGCTTGTTCCAGGCTCCGGGAGCATGGACTGATGCGGCACACAAGAATGGTACCGACATCATGAGTGGTATCAAGTTTTTTGAAAGCTGGACAGCAGGTTCTGGTGATGGAGCTTATGTAAGTTTTATCCAAACCAAAAACTCGGATGGCACCTATAAGTATGTTAAACCCATGCTCAACTGTCTGCTGTTCTTCGGGTTTGACGGTATCAACTACAACTGGGAAGATAACTCATACTCTAATTCTGATGTAACAGGTTTCCACAAGGCTTTGTACAAGGAAGCAGAGAAGATGGGCTTCAATAACTTCCACGCAGCTCTTTATACGCAAGGCTCCAGCCTGTCGAGTGCGGCAGTTGACTATTTATATGGTACAAAAGCCACTGGCAAGACTTTCGACCTGTTCCTCAACTATGCTGGAGGTGACTTTGCTGTCCAGGGTTATGAAAGTTCTGTACAAACTGCAGAACAAGCTTTGGGAACCGCAGAAGGCCTTTACGGAGGCGCTTGGATTGTTAGTATGAATCGCAATTGGCAAGGTTTGGTAGGAAAAGCAAAATACGATTGGACCACGGGTACCTATACTTACGAACCTAACGAAACCGTGAAGCGAATTGGTATCTGCCTTTGGGGTGAGCATGGAGATAGCCGTTTCTGGAGTTACAACTCTGGTTCGGATGCGCTCAATGCACAGTACAACTACCAACGCCTGTTGGAGCGTGGTTTCTCTGGCGGTAACAGAAGTCCATTGAATCGTCCTGCTATAAAAAACACAGGACATGAGTGGGAAGGTGAGAACGCATTGAAGACATTCTGTGGTTTGGCTTCGTTCATTCCAGAGCGTTCAGCGATACAAGGCAATCTTCCTTTCTTGACACACTTCAACTTGGGTAATGGAGAGCGTTACAACTATAAAGGTAAGAAAACGGCTGGTACATGGTACAACATGGCGAACCAAGATGTAGTGCCTACTTATCGCTGGTTGGTTTATGGCGAAGGAACAGAAACTGTTTCAAATGCTTTGCAGCCAGAATTTACACACATCGACTCGTATAACGGTGGTTCATGCTTACTGTTGAAAGGACAGTCTTCAGCATCGGGTGTTGATGTAGTTCTGTTTAGAACCGACCTTAACGTGAGTGCAGCTAATCCTATTGCAAAAGTAGCTTTGAAGACAAAACAAGCTGGCGAGTCTAACTTGTACCTGATTGTTAAGGTGAACAATCAGTGGAAAGAAGTGGCTGTTGGTGCTACTGACGACAAGACATGGCAAGAGAAGAAGGTGAGCCTGCCTGTCAACATGGGCGACCGCATTACTCACATTGGTTTGCGTGCCAAGAACGTAACAGACAAGTACAATGTGTTGGTAGGTAAGCTCGAACTCAACGACGACGTGAAGGCTACACCTGCTAATGTTAAGAATCTCATGGTAGAAGTGAAAGAAGAGTCACAGAAGAGTCTTTCTGCAAAGCTGCATTGGGATGTAGACCATTCTACAGGTGAACGTTCAGCTTATGGTATGATTTACAACTGCGAGGCTAACATCGATCACTTCGAGATTATGTATAAGAATGGTAAAGACGGACGTGTTTCAGAAGTAGGTCGTACTACACAGTGGGGTACCTATATTCCTAACATAGTATTTACTGATGCTGCTAACGAAAAACCATTTATTGGTGTACGCTCTGTATCAACAGACTTGAAGACTTATTCACCCGTCGAATGGGTAGAGATTACGCGTGCCGACGCTTCTCAATTGCCAGAAGAAACAGTTGGTGGAACAGATACTTATGGAATTAGTAAGATTAATCCAAATGCTGATGGATTCAAGACAGCTGTAGAACAAAGATTCTTGACAAGCGTTACAACTACTGGTGCCGTACAAAACTTAAACTATACAGCTACGGAGTCGCCACGCGACAGCTCACAGTATGCAAACGCACGCGACCACAAGTTGATTGTCAAGCAAGGACAAGAGATTACGATGACCTTTAAGGCTCCCAATGAAAAAGACGGTTTGAAGTGGTGCTTTGCAGGTGGTTGGTTAGACTTAGACGGTAGTGGTACATTTAACTATCCAGATGCCCCTGATGTAGACCCAATGGGTGAGCGTATCTTCTTTGCTGGTAGAGTACGTGCAGCAAGTCCTGAGATACAAGATCCGAACGGCTATACATTTAAGTTTACAGTACCTCAAGATGCTCACGTAGGTACAAGTCGTTTGCGTATTGTGTTTGCAGATGCTTGGTTTGGCGGAACTTTCTTGCCAACTGGCTTGACAGCCAAAGGATTTACCATCGACTTTGATGTAGAGATACAAGGTAAGAAAGACGGACAGCGTCAATATGTGGATACACAGCATGACCAGGGTGTTGCTGAGCAGCCCGAAGGATTGAATGAAACGACTGGCGTAGACAACACCGTATTTGCTGGTGGTGTTTCCAACGTGACAGTAAATGGTAATGACATCCTCTTTACCAATGTAGAGAAGGCTTGGATTTACACTGTTGACGGAAAGATGGTACAATATCTTACAAACCCAACATCAGTTAGCCGAAACGAGCTTCAAGAAGGTGTTTACCTTGTAAAGATGCAAAACAAGAATGTAATAAGAACTGAAAAGTTAGTGGTTAAATAATTCACATAAAACTTTAATCACATGAAATATAACCGTTAGGTAGTTGGTAGAACTTCAATGCGATGAGCGCAACAATATTGAGAGTTCCAATTACCTAACGGTTTTTTGTTAATCGTAAGCATCCAACATTGCCGCTTTTGTGTAGTTAAGTAGGAAGATAACACAAAGGCCGCAAATGTTGGATGCTTATGGTTTGACGCTAATGGGTTGCCAGTTTCAGAGAGAATCCCTGATACAAAATCAGCCTACCAAATGTCCATTGCACGCGAATCTTTGGTTTCATCAGGCTTTAGTTATGGCTCAAGGGCGGTTCTATAAATTAGCTTTGACAGATCGTGAGACTATTTTTGAGATCAATTTGTTTGTGAGTGAAGGAGTATAGCGAGCTATACGACTGAACGAACAAGCAAATTGAACCAAAAAGAGTCCACAAGATGACAAAACGTAAAAAGACTGACATAAAAAACTTTACGGTGGTAATTTATAGAACCGCCCTCAAATAAACCTTGCGGTTCAATCAAGCACCGTGGAACAGATATTCGACCTGAATGTCTTTGGTGAGCTCTGTGAACAACCACTCTTGCAACTTGTCGGCTCGTATCACCGAATTCTTAATCGAACAGAGCTTTACGCTCACGTCATTAGAATATATTGCCATCCATCGCCGATTATTTGAAGACATCTATGAACAGGCGCTAAGATAAGAGATTACAATATTCAAGAAGTGTTATGATACATCACCTTTTTGGCATATTATACAATAATATTTACTATATTTGCATATCATCTTATCTATATTTATGGAAAGTCCAACCAACAGAACAAAAGAGGTGTTGACCGAAAAAAGGATGAAGCAAAGATGGTTTGCAAAAAAGCTGGACGAGAGTTTTCGATAGAAAACTCTTACGTTTGCAATCGTCATCAGCCAGCCTTACATTGCTATTCCAAATAACAGAGATCTTGCAGGTGAATCCAAAAGAATGGATTAATACTCCAAATGAATACTTTTTTCATTATGGTAAAATATAAAGAACAACATAAGAAATCAATTCGCTTCTTCAACGACCGTGAAGTACGTGCCGTATGGGATGAAGAGAACAGCAAGTGGTGGTTCTCAGTGCTTGATATTATTGCTGCCATCAACGAGCAAGATGATTACCAAAAGACGAGGAACTATTGGAAGTATCTTAAGACCAAACTGCGAAAGGAAGATAGTGAAGTGGTTAGTGCTACTAACCAGTTGAAGCTCGTAGCCCCTGATGGTAAATATCGATTGACAGACACACTTGATGCAGAGGGTGTAACCCTTTTGGCAAAGCATATCAATAATACCAAGGCTATGAACTTTCTTGACTGGTTCCTCTATAGTGATAACACTATTGACGGACAGAGCAAGAAAAAGGCTTATCAGCTTTTTGAAAGTGGTATCTTAAAGACTGTAGACCCAGGTACAATCAAATGTTTACAACAAATACACGCTTATCTCTTTGGTGGTCTTTACGATTTTGCAGGGCAGATACGTACGAAGAATATCTCCAAAGGAGGTTTTACCTTTGCTAATTGTATGCACTTCCCTGCTACGCTGCAAACGATTGAGCGAATGCCCGAAACCACCTTTGATGAGATAATGGACAAATATGTGGAGATGAAAATTCGTGCAAACGAGTACCATGTGAACTCGTTCACTAATGGTCGAGTGCAGCCGAATTTATACAACGTAGCCCATCCTTTTATGGAGGGTAATGGTCGCAGTACTCGCATTTGGCTCGACCTCATGCTAAAGCGTTCTCTCAAGCGGTGTGTGGATTGGAGCCAAATAGACAAACCGACTATCTCAAAGCTATGCGTGAGAGTGTTGCAGACAGCACGCACATCAAAGCCTTGGTGCAACCTGCACTCACCACCAAGATCAATGATCGAGAAATGTTTATGAAGGGTATTGATTATTCATATTATTATGAACAAAATGATTAATCAATAGAATGAGAAGTAATCTGCTAAAGCATTGAGCTATTACATATAAAGAGGAGAGAAGGTAAAATAAAAAATACAAACAACTATATATGAAAAAAGAAGTAATTCAAGAACTCTACAACGATTTTGAAGCCGCAGCTGCGGAAGTAGAAGGAGTGGAGTGTTGGAGCGCACGTGAACTCCAAACTCTGTTAGGCTATTCCAAGTGGGAGAATTTTTCTAAAGTCATAGACAAAGCTAAAACAGCCTGCGACAAAGCAGGACAACAGATATCCGACCATTTTCCTGACGTCAAGAAAATGGTTAATCTCGGTTCTGGGTCAGAAAGAGAAATCAACGACATGCTATTAACTCGATACGCCTGTTATCTCATTGCACAAAATGGAGACCCACGTAAGGAACAAATTGCTTTTGCACAAACCTATTTTGCCATTCAAACGCGTAAAACCGAGCTAATAGAACAAAGATTACTGGAGATTGAACGAATCAAAGCTCGTACAAAACTACAAGAAACAGAGAAGCATCTTTCTGGAGTACTCTATGAAAGAGGTATCGACAATAAAGGTTTTGCAACAATTCGCTCTAAAGGAGATCAGGCTCTGTTTCGTTTGAATACGGCACAAATGAAAAGAAAGATGGGAGTACCAGTGAGCAGACCAATAGCCGACTTTTTGCCCACAATAAGCATCAAGGCGAAGGATTTTGCAGCAGAAATGACAAATGTCAATGTGCAACAAAAAGATTTATACGGAGAGGGTCAAATCAGCAAAGAACATATAGAGAACAATAAAGCAGTTCGGCAAATAATGATTCAACGAGGAATCATCCCCGAAAATCTCCCTCCCGCTGAGGATGTAAAAAAGGTTGAAAGGAGATTGGCGAGTGAGGAGAAAAAAGCACTGATCAACAAAACAAAAAAGAAATCATGATATATGAACAACATTTATCCTTCAACTTATCGTGACTGTGTGGATTGGAGCCAAATTGATAAGAACGAATATTTGTCTGCGATGCGTGAGAGTGTTGCAGACAGCACGCACATCAAAGCCTTGGTACAACCTGCCCTTACCACTAAGATCAATGACCGAGAAATGTTTATGAAGGGTATTGACTATTCGTACTATTATGAACAAGAATGAGAAACAATAAGTTATGGCACAACTAACGATAAAAAAATCAATAAAAAAATATTATCAATAACCCGTGATTAAGGAAGATAACACTAACACTAAAAATTCAAAACGCCATGGACAAAGACTTATTGAAAAAATTAACTGCCGAACCAGGGAAGAAACACAAGGTGTCGGATTTCGATACGAACTACACGGCAGACCTGAACAAGAAAGAGGGCAAAAAACTATTGAAAGAAAACGTCAAGACGATGACGGCTTTGCAAAACATGCTTTATGCACATAACCGGCATGCTGTGCTAATTATCTTTCAGGCTATGGATGCGGCGGGAAAAGACGGAACGATTAAACACGTTATGTCGGGCATCAACCCGCAGGGATGCCAGGTGTTTTCGTTCAAACAACCCTCAGCTGTGGAACTCGACCACGGCTATCTGTGGCGCATCCAAAAGAATGTTCCTGAACGGGGGCGCATCGGCATCTTCAACCGTTCGCATTATGAAGACGTGTTGGTGGGAAGAGTTCATCCGGAGATTATCCTCGGAGGACAAATTCCGGGGATGAAAAAATTGGATGATGTCAATGAGGATTTTTGGGAAAAGCGATATCAACACATCAATGATTTCGAACGTTATTTGACGGAAACTGGTACGACCGTAATCAAATTCTTCCTCAATGTGTCGAAAGAAGAACAAAAAGAGCGTTTCCTGAAGCGACTGAACAACAAAGAAAAGAATTGGAAATTTTCTGCCAGTGATGTTGAGGAACGCCAACATTGGGACGACTATATGGACGCTTATGGCAAGATGCTCACCAAAACGTCAACCGATTATGCTCCGTGGTTCGTCATTCCAGCTGACCATAAATGGTTTATGCGTTACGCCGTTGGCGAGATTATCAGTCAACACTTGGACAAGTTGAAGATGTGTTATCCGCAACTTACCAATGAGGAAACGGAAAATTTAAAGGTATATCGCAAGCTATTGGAGGAAGAGGATAAAGCTGAAAAGAAGGATTGAATACCAGCAAAACGTTGATATCCCTATGAAAAAGCAGCAAATCGTGAATTATACATGACATTTTTAATAAATATTCGTAAAAATATACTGGTAATTCATTTGTTTTTATTATATTTGTATAGATAATTAACATAAAAGTCCTACTGCCTCGATGGTTTGTAGGTATCACCTTTTAACACATAAAAATATGAAAGAAGATGTGAAAAAGACTGCTGAAGAAGTGAAAGACAAGGCAGAAAAACAAGCAAATAAAGTTGAAAAGAAAGTAGAAAAAGCGGCAGAAAATATTGCCAAGAAGGCCGATGATGCGAAGGATAAAGCTGAGAAGAAAGTAGAAAAGGCAGCAGAAAATATTGCCAAGAAGGCCGATGATGCGAAGGATAAAGCTGAGAAGAAAGTAGAAAAGGCAGCAGAAAATATTGCCAAGAAGGCCGATGATGCGAAAGATAAAGCTGAGAAGAAAGTAGAAAAGGCGGCTGACGACATCGCCAAGAAGGCTGACGAGGCAAAAGACAAGGCTGACAAAGCTATTGACAAAGCCAAGGACAAGGTTGAAAAAGGAATTGATGACTTGGAGAAAAACGAGCATGTACAGGAAGCCAAGAAGAAGGTAGAAGAAGTGGTGAACGACCACAATAAAACCGAGTGCAAGAAAGAAACTGAAAAGAAAGTTGAGCAAGCAGCAAAAGACTTAAAAGAGAAAGCGAAAGAAACGGCTGACGATGTGAAGGAAAAGGCCAAGGATGCCGTTGAAAACGCAAAAGAAAACACCAAGGACGCCGTTGAAAATTTGCGAGATAAAGCAAAAGATATCACTGAAACTGTGAAAGAAAAGACGGATGAGGTGGCCGACAAGCTGAAAGACAATGAGAAGGTGCAAAACGCAGCTAAGTTTGTAAAAGAGAAGAGCGACGACGTTTCTCAGGCTGTTGACGAGGCTGCTGACAAGGTAGAACGCTCTGGCTTTTGGCAGAAACTGAAAGACATCTTTGGGTTTAAATAACCCGTAGGCGCGAATCATTCAATGATGGCAACATGCGTGACTGGACGCACGCGTTGTTGTGTTTTTTGACCAATTATTGCCTCAAAAACAGCACCTGTAAACTTTCAAACTAGAAAAAAACGATAGGCAAGCAGGCTGCAAGGTGGGGATGATTTGGCCAGGAAAAGCAAATTTTAGCGGTAAAGCATTGACTTTACCCGTTAAACAGCATCACTTTGGTTGACAATCTGCATGACTTTGCTGCGCAAAAGCATGCAGATATTACTCTTAATGCAATGCTTTTGCCTTTCAAAAAGCCTGCCATGCGGGGCCAAAATCGTGCGATAGACGTTTAAACCGCTATGTATTAACGATATACAAGTATGCCGAATCTTGGGCGTATTCACGGCAAGAGGCAGGTTTGTTTGCAAATTCTTCAAGCATGAAGAGATAGGTTGTCAAAAAATATTCATGTCAATTGGTCGGCATATAGTCATTCGCAACTACACCTTAGTTGCAAAGTTAGTAGGGAAGCACCAGTCGTGTTTCCCTATATTTTTCTCCCTAAAAAAGACATAACGGTATGGATAGGCAAAACTCGTGGCAGCATGAGGACTCATGTTGCTATGCCATTTATCATTTTCTCCAATTGTTGTACAGCCTCAGCCATTTCACTTGCAAATGTTTCTGATGGCTGCAAAAAGGATTCACGTCCCCTTGCCAGCAGGGCATACAATTCTTTGTTCATGCCGTCTACATACGAACTGATGGCATATTCAATATCTTCTTTCTGCCACTGCATGGTTGAATAACGATACACCTGCCACTTTTGATGGAAAAAACTATAGGCTGTTTCTATGCTGTCTTTGGGAATCATGAGGTGAGTTTGTGAGTTTGTAAGTTTATAAGTTGGTGAGTTTGTGAGTTAATAAGTTGGTAAGTTTTTGAGTTTTTGAGTTGACAAGTTGGTGAGTTTGTAATATAATAAGTTGATGAGTTCTTGAGTTAATGAGTTAAAAGTTTATGTGTTAAGAACTTACTCTATCAACGCATGACGCACCGTTGATGCAACATCAACCACTACCAAACCCTGTTCAGCTCGGCTGAATATTGAAATCCGCCAGCTGCCAGACGCTTTTCAAGATCAGCTCTATCAACATTGAAGTGATAACAGATTTGGTCGAGATTATCAAACTCCTCATCACGCAACAAAAAGTTGATGGCCGATACCAACATCGGCGTATCATGTAATGGCAAATGATCCATGTTTCTTTCTCCTATCAATTAATGAATGCAAGGAAAGTTACAACTACCTACATCCATGTTCCCTGCGACCAAGAGCCTCAAACGGGCATGTCTTTTAGGAAATACAAAGGTAATCAAAAAATTATCATCAATACTGATGTGCATCAAAAAACAAGCGATGGTCAAAATAAAGATGGAGCCAAAGGGGCTGCATCCAACATTTTTACTAATTTTGCAACCAATATTCTTACAACTAATTCTTTAGTAACGCCTTCGAAGCAAGAAGGCAAGACGTTTTTTGTATTTATGAACATTTGGAAGAAATGTGTATTATGCTTGGCCGCCGTATTGTGTCTTGCGGCCTCAGCCCAAAAGCGGTTCACCATCAGCGGATATGTCAAGGACATCCACTCCAGTGAAACGCTCCTCGGGGCAACCATCCAGGACGCTGGCAGCCACATGGGGACGACGACCAACTCGTATGGATTCTACACGCTGACGCTCCCCGCCGGACAGGTTCGGGTGGACTATTCGTACGTAGGCTACGCACGCATGCAGAAGTCATTTGTGCTGGACAAAGATACCGTCATCAACATCCAGCTGACACCATCGGCCAACCTGCCCGAGGTAGTGGTGTCATCGGCGAAAGACAATGCAGGAATCCTCGCCACTGGCATGGGCGTGACAGACATCGGTGTGAGCCAGATAGAACACACGCCCTCACTGCTCGGTGAAACGGATGTCATCAGAACCATTCAGCTCATGCCTGGCGTGCAACCGGGATCCGATGGCGGATCGGCTCTCTATGTCAGGGGAGGCAATGGTGACGAGAACCTGATTTTGCTCGACGGTACGCCCATCTACAAGATTGACCACCTGTTTGGTTTCTTCTCGGTGTTTACACCAGAGGCTTTGAAGAAGGTCACCTTCTACAAAAGTTCCTACCCCGCACGCTACAACGGGCGGTTGTCATCGGTCATTGACGTGCGAACAAAGGATGGCGACATGAACCACTTTCACGGAACGGCATCGCTGGGTTTGCTCACCAGTAGGGTGCAGTTGGAAGGGCCTATCGTAAAGAATCGCACCTCGTTCAACTTCTCAGCGCGCACCACCTACATCAACTGGGTGTTGCAACCGTTTATGAAGAGCGACGAGAAGTTTGGCTATCAATTCTACGACCTTCACTTCAAGCTCAACCACCGCTTCTCGCATACAGACCGATTGTATCTGAGTGTGTACCGAGGACACGACATGTTGAAAGAAGACTACAAGGACCGCTATAGCTCATCCAGCTTCGAAATCAATTCTGCCTACGGCGACGACATCAACTGGGGAAACACCATCGCCTCACTGCGATGGAACCACATCTTCAGTAACAACCTCTTTGCCAACATCACGGCGGCCTATAACCATTACAACATGCACTTGGACAGCTACGATCACTCATGGCGTACCGATGTACTTGAGAAGAACAGTGCCAGCTACCGGTCGAAAATACGTGACTGGTCGGCAGCCATCGACTTTGATTACGAGCCGCTTCCCTCACATAGAATCAAGTTCGGGTCGTCCTACACCTATCATACCTTCAGTCCAGAGACCTCTGGAAGCAGCTTCACCGAAGAGGGAAAGGACGGAAAGGTCAACAGATCGGGCGAGTATTCTTCCCCCGGCAATCCCATCTACGCACACGAAGCCTTGGCTTATGCCGAAGACGATTGGCGGATTCTGCCATCTCTTACCCTCAATGCGGGTGGGTCTGTATCGATGTTCCATGTCAGAAACAAGTCGTACCTCACGTTTCAACCGCGTGTTTCGCTGCGCTGGCAAGCCCTGTCCGACGTGGCATTGAAGGCATCGTACAGCGAGATGTCGCAATATATCCACCTGCTCACCTCGATGCCCATTGCCCTTCCCACCGACTTGTGGGTTCCTATCACCGACAATATCAAACCAGAAAGGTCGAGACAATACAGTGTTGGCGCCTACTACACGGGCTGGAAAGGATGGGAATTGTCGGCGGAAGGCTATTACAAGCAGCTCGACAACGTACTGGAATACAAGGATGGCATGAGCTTTATGGGATTCTCGGGCAACTGGGAGCGTTTGGTTAGCATGGGTGAGGGACGTTCAAAAGGCATCGAACTGATGTTGCGACGCACCACAGGTCGTGCAACTGGCTGGCTATCGTACACGCTTTCCAAGAGTGACCGCAAGTTCAGCGAGGACAGTGGCGTGAATGGTGGAGAGCGATTCCCCTTCACCTACGACAGACGACACAACGTGAATATGGTGGCAAACTGGAAGATGACCAAGCGCATTGACTTAGATGCGACATGGTCGTTCTACTCTGGAGCAACCGCAACGATATCCTTGCAGAGAGGATACGAGATGACTCCCGAAAGCATCGGAGAGAGTAGTTATGTATCAAGCCGCAACAATTACAGGCTTCCGCCTACGCACCTGCTCTGCTTAGGCATCAACTTCCGCAAGACATTGAAACGAGGCGTTGAGCGAACATGGAACGTCAGCGTGTACAACGCCTACAATGCGATGAACCCAAACTTCATACTGAGAAAGACTGACGAGTACGGAAGGGAAGTGCCGAACAAGCTGTCCAAATACACGTTGCTGCCCTGTCTGCCGTCGTTCACCCTCACTTATAAATTCTAATGGCAATGAACAGAATGAAAACTTACCTATATTGTTGCCTCTCAGTTATGCTCTTCGGTCTGTCAGCATGCGAGAACGAGTTGGAACTTGACACGAAGACGGCCAGCAAGCAACTGTCGGTGAACGGATTCATCAATGCCGACAGCACCGTTAACAGACTGTTGGTGTCGTTCACGGGCATTGACCGTCCTACGATTGTCACCGATGCCACCATCAAAGTATCGGTCAACGGGAGCTTGCGAGAGACTGTTCATGAGCTTCCAGCGGGTTCGGAACAATATATCATCCATGGCCGCTTCAACCCTGGTGACCATGTTCGCATCGAGGTGTCTACACCTGATAACAACTATCAGGCTTCCATAGAGGAGACGGTGCCGCAGCCCATTGACAAGATTGAGCGCATCAGCACCGAGTTTGTCAAGGATGTAAGCTATGTGGACGAATATGAAATGGCGCGGGTAGACGACTTGCAAAAAATCAATCTCTCATTTCAAGACAATGGACAGCGGGTTGATTATTACCGTCTGACACTAACAGGATACCAGACTATCATGAACACACAGTTTAACTACACGCTGCGAAGAAAAGAGCCCACCTATCGATATTTCGTCAACGACATGGGCAGTTCGTACATTGCCACGGGCGACCCAATCATCATGGAAGGCAGGGTATGCACACCTTCAACAGACATGGGCTTTGCCTCGCCCAACAATGTGGTGAACCAGATGGGCGTCTTCAACGACCTTTTGTTCAACGGACAGGAATGTTCCATCAGCGTATATTCCAAACTATACCTATTCAATAGGATGTCTGATCCAGATATGAAGACATCACTTGACTTGGTAGCAACCATCTCATCGTATACATCAGCGGCCTATTACTATCTGAAAGCCATGAATCTGAAGAAGTCAACGTATTATAGTGACTATAACGATTTGACCGGTCCCATCAAGATGCCGTCCAATGTTAAGGGCGGAACAGGCTTGGTAGGATTCTACACTTCGAAGTCGATACCAGTTCATGTTTACGGAACTGATCGATATCCGCACCTATACGAGTGATAGGATAGGAAGACAAAATATGCGAAATGCCGTGTATCAATACCCCAATTGTGCTATTGATACACGGCATTTCCGTAAGAATACACATGTCACTCTACCAGTTTCTCGCACAATCTACGTTGCAGCACGCGGGCATCAAGGACAGACATCTCGCTGCTCATTACGGCAAATGCCAGGTCGTGTCCGTTGCTTCCGCGGCAATAACCCGCTAATGAGCTGATGCCATAAGGATGAGACAGGGTGCCCGTCTTGGCGTGTATCTTGCCTCTTGTCTTTGGTCCTGTCATCTCATGTGCCAACGAACCATCAACGCCAGCTATCGCAAGGTTTTGCATGAGCATGGTATGAATACTCTTATCCTGATAGCCATACACGAGAATCGCCGTCAATGCTTGAGGAGAAAGATGATTGTAGGTACACAAACCACACCCATCGTGTACAACCAATGAGGTGTCAGTCATGCCGAGATCTTCTCTTAAAAACTTTCTAAGATATTCTACCCCCGTAGCTGTTGGGTCGGCTTGTGTGTTAATATGGTGGCCAATGGTGTACAGTAATGCGGTGGACTGCGTGTTGGAACTGTTCTTCCACATGCGCTTAATAATGCGATGGATGGGGGTGCCGTATCTGTAAATAACCTTTGAACCGGCAGGCATCGTACCTAATACCACCTGACTGTCAGCGAAAGCGATACCTTGAGTGCGCATCACACTCTTCAAACTCTTCACCACTCGAGGCGCACCTTTGTAAAACAAACCGTATCGACTGAAAGATAAATCCCATGGATACCAATGCTCTTCGCTTTTAACAGGTTCCTGAATCACGAGATCTACATAAATTTTGCCATTCACCTTATTGATTCCGCTCTTCTTTGCAGCCTGCCCAAATCGCACAAGCTCTTGTTCGTTGAGCTGTGGATCGAGGCTTCCCTTGAAGGTTAGGTCGCCCTGAAGGACGCCATCAGACACCTTTCCCCGCTGATACAAGCCCGTAATATACAGATAATCGCTGCCCAAGAGGTGTAACCCCGCCACGCCACAAAGCAACTTCAAGCACGAGGCTGAAGGTTGTGACAAGGTTTCTTGGTAGCCATATACGGGCTTATCCGCAGTAAGGTCGTACACATGAAAGGCAAACTTGCCCTGCACTCTGGGGCTTTGTGCGAATGCTGCCAAGCGCGAACGCAAGCTATCGTCAATCGCTATATCAGTTTTCTTTTCTTTTGTTTCTTTCTGATGCTTATCGCTACAAGCCGCAAACAGCAGCGCAACACTCATCAAAATCATTAACGGAGTTGGCGCAACCGCCATCGTTCTAAAGACTTTCCTCATAGGCTGCAAAGGTAATCATTTCTTTCCTAAACAACTTATCACAAAGGAAAGAATGAAAACCGCCCAGGTACTCATCTACTCAAATGTGATTTCACCGAAGAAATCGGGACGATGGAAATCGGGTTTCTCGATGTTGATGGGGCTCCAAGACAGGAAATGTGGCTTCTTCAGCGCGTCGCCACATTTGTAGAAGTTGGCGCGGATGGTTTTCCCACCCAAGGATTTGATGTCATGCATGAAGAAAGTCTTGAGCGGAATGATGAAAGCCATCTGCCAATCATAAGGCCCTTTGAGTTCTTCAAAAGGTCTACGACCAAGCGATGACCAACGGTCAACCTGATCCAATACCGTCTGAGGGGCTAACGTTCTGCCTTCTCTTCCTTTGCCACATCCCACCAAGATGGTTCCTCCACAATTGCATTCTATATTATAATAGGTGCCATCATCGGCAGGTTGTGAGAAAAACTCACAACAAGAGTCTTCCCACACGCGCCCGTTATCCTGAGAAGCCGCCGCGCGAATGGAGTCCTCTTTCACACGATAATGCAAGAAGATAGCACGGTCACTATAAGCAATTCGGAAGACTACCTGTGGCGTATAGGGATATTTCTCGGCCCAGTTGGCTTGATCAATAACATGATAATCCACCCCCTCCTCATCCATCATAGAAGGAATGATAGCTGCGGCATAAGGATGCTGCTTGAGTTTTTTTACTGTTAGTTTTTCCATGACAGATTTATTGATTCAGACAAGTATGAATGAAGGACACCATTTCGGGTTCATGAGCGCAAACACGGCGGAACAAACACAACTGATTCTGCGTGCGTACCAAATTATGCTTGTCGTAGTTAATCTTATAATAGGTATCGCCATTGATGTAATCGGCCAGAAACCTCACGCACTGCATGTAGGGGAAAAGCTTGGCAGCATACGGCAGATTCTCTATTTCGATGGGTTCCAAGAAGCGTTGAGCCGATTCGAGATAGCCTCTCGTGAACGCCTCAAAGATATCCATCCTAAAGTCTATTTGGTCAAACTCTTTTGAATCTTCGGCAACGGTATTGGCCCCTGTGCGCAGAAAATCGCCGTAATCGGAGAACACGAAGCTGGGCATCACCGTATCCAAATCGATGACACACAGCACCTTTCCATCCTGGTCGAACATCATGTTGTTCACCTTGGTGTCACAATGACAGATGCGTTTCTTCAATTTTCCCTCGCGATACAAGCGTTCGGCCTTGCACATCTCCTCGGCATACTGCTCCAGTTCGTCCAAAATGGGCTGCACCTCTGCCACTCTTCCCACCTTATCTTCGGCTACGGCCTCGCGCAATTGGCGCATGCGCAGTTCCATGTTGTGGAAATCGGGAATAGTTTCGCCCAGCTGTTCAGGCACGTCTACCAGCATCGACTCGAAGTTTCCAAAGGCCTTTCCGGCATGATAAGAGTATTCAGGATTGACGGTTTCATAGGTTTTGGCATCAGGAATGAACAAAGAGATCCGCCAATACAGGCCTTCATCATCCTTGTAATAAGTTTTTCCCTCAGCCGTTTGAACAAACCGCAGCACCTTTCTGTCCAAGTCGTCCTCACCCTTTTCTTCCAGTTTTTGGCGGATGTGCGCCGTCACCACCTCTATGTTGCGCTGCAACAGGTCTACATCCGTAAAGATGGCGTCGTTGATGCGTTGCAACACATAATCAGGAGTGTCCTGACCTTGTGTCACCACTCGATAGGTATCGTTAATCAAACCATTGCCCAAAGGCAATATGCGGTCTACCGTCCCCACGGTTTCAAAGTGAGAAACAATCTGTTTAAGTTGTTCATTTTCCATGCATCTTGTTGTTTGATGGTTGATTTTTTCAATAGATACGGCGCATTTCAAGACCAATCCATTGCCTCCTGTTCATGATCGTAATAGATACCGCAAAAATAAAGAATTATTCCCAAACGACAAAATGCGATGGCTAAGAAGATGCCTGTTGCATCTTATGGAGCCACTTGCCACTGAACAATCGGTACAAGAAAATACAGCCTCGGAAGGCCAATTCAATGGCCATGGCCGTCCAAACGCCCGCCAGTCCATATTGAGGAGCCAGCATGGCGGCCAAGGTGAGGCGCACGCACCACATGGACAGCAGGTTCATCATGGCAGGTTTCAGGGTGTCACCAGCCCCAACGCACACACTGTAAACAACGATGGCAGCAGCAAAGAAAGGTTCGGCAAAGGCTTCGATGCGCAGGCTCTGGATGCCCAATACACGGATTTCCTCCACCGGTGTGAGCACACCAATCATCTCCGGAGCGAAGATGTACATCAGTATACCCATGAAAGCCATGACGCCCATGCCCAGCCACACCGTCATGTGAGCGAAGCTCTTGCAGATGTCATACCGCCTGGCACCCGCACTTTGTCCCACCAACGTGGTTGCCGCTTCACCGATACCATATCCCGGCATGTAGCAAAGGCTCTCGGCGGTGATGGCGAAAGTATTGGCTGCGATTGCCACTTTACCCAAAGGTGCCACGATGATAATGCTGACAATCTGCGCGCCACTCATCAGAATAGATTGTGCAGCCATCGGTGCACCTATCTTCAAAGCGTTCGTGACATAGTTTGACATCCATCTGAATGGACCCTCGTCTTGCTTCAAAGCCAATATCTTGTTGCGGAAGATGGCGAAGTAGGCCTGCATCACCGAACCAATGAGGTAGGCAGTTGCGGTTCCAAAAGCTGCTCCCAACACCCCTAAATGCAAAATGTAGATGAAAAAATAATTAAAACACACGTCCATGATGCACATGCCCACACTCATCATACTGGGTATTTGCATGTTGCCCGAGCATTTGAGCATAGCCCCAGTGAGGTTGGCCAGTTGGATGAAAGGCATGGCTAAAGCAAACACCAGGAAATAAAGCGAGGCATCATGTGCGATGTCTTCCGTTCCGCCCAGCCAGTAGGGTAGTGGTTGATAAATAAACAGTGCAATGACCGCAATAACCACACTTAACAGAAGACAACAGATAAGTCCATGCCTGAACACTTGTCGTGCTTTCACAAAGTCGTTGGCTCCGATAAAATGGGCTACCTGCACGGAGAAGCCCATGGATGCCGAGGCGGTGATGCTGCCCAACAACCAGGTAGTGCTTTCTACCAAACCAATAGATGCTGACGGATTGGTTCCCAAATGTCCCACCATCGATGCGTCGATGAAGAACATCAGTACGGTGGTGATTTGGGCAAGAATAGACGGAATACTCAACTGTACAATCAAGTTGAGTTTCTCCCCATTCGTCATGACTCTGCCCTCACGAATGCTGGCCAGCAGCGCATCTGTCTTGGTTGTTGAAAACATCTCGTTTAATTCTGTGATACAGATAGTGCCAGCCGAAGACAAACGAAGTTTACTTGCTTTGTTGAGGCGCAGCCTATCATTTGCAAAGATAGTGCAAGCCGAGTGCAATGAAAGTTTACTTGCTTTGTTAAAGCGCAGCCTATCTTCTGCAAAGGTACGGATTATAATTTGTTTTGGGTGAGATTTTCCAGAAAATCCTTTACGATTACGTTCCATGTATCAACACATCGTCCAGACAGGCGGAACGTGATGAATTACGCCTCTACATTGTTCGAAAAAATGACAATAAAATTGAACGTGTGAATGTGAAATCTAGAAAAAATCAATAGGCTTATGGTAGACAAGCGGCCACCATTTGCAGTAAGAAATCTGCATTTTTGTGTCACAACCATTAGTTTTACCCAATTAGTAGGGTCACTTTGCGATGTAATAGATACCATATTGAGGGGTAAAAGCATGCTTATTGAGCCTAAAGAGCAATGCTTTTTCGCATAAGTGCAGCGAAAACTTATTGAATAGTCCACAAATAATCCTCAATTTACTGACATTCAACAATTTACAAAACCATCTTATTTTTGGCGTATTTTCGAAACAGGCCAGAGGTTGATGACTTAGAAGCAAATTATAGAAGGCTTGTTGTCAAGAATATTTCCACTATTCATCATTCTTTTCAGGTGCCATTGCCTGCTCAACTACAACGTCGCAGGGGGCATCATCAAACAAGCAGATGGTGAAAACAAGACATAAAAAAAGCGATTCACCTCTTCAGTGTAATCGCTCCTTATCATATTGATTTCTTTCTATAATCTCTCAAAAAGGGAAGTATTTTTGTTTCTCTCACGCCCCTCCCGCGGCGTAGCCAGTGCAGCATATTGCTGCGACTAGGCTTTTCATCCAATCCTAAACAATCTTTTACCTAACCTTCTCCAACGCTTATCGTGTGGTTGGAGCCTTTTACTATTGAAGATTTCTCCTTACTAACAACCTTAAACTTTACCTTAACTAACCCTATTTTCGTCTATCCTAAAACACTTTTACCTTGACTAAACCTATCTTCTGTCTATCCTAAATCTTATTTACCTTGACTAATACCTTTTCTATGTTATCCTCTGTCAAACCTTCTCTTTACCAACTAATACCTGATATCTTCATCTTTTACCTTTGGGTCTAATACCTATGATATCTCTCAAATTTTCAATTGAATCGATTTTATTTCGAACGTCTCCCGACATCCTTTTTGTCTCATTGACGTTGCAAAGATACTGCTGTTTCCGCGCACAACCAAGAAACAGCAGGTAGTTTTTACACAAAAACAGTGTTTCTTGATGTAAATCAAAATGAAATTGATATATCCATATAACGGCAAAAGGCCAAGCAAGTCGTCCGAATTTGAAGGACTTGCTTGGCCTTTTAAGCTGGCATTCAGCCTATTTCTTGATCCAAGAACCTGATACCACACCGGCTCGGGTAGGAGCTTTGGGGCGATAATAACCCGCCAAACCGATATCGAAGATCAGCGTTGAATAGCCGGGGATTTCGCTTTTGGGAGCTTTCTCCGTACCATAGCCCAATTTATAAGGTATGTAAACCTCCCAACGGTCACCAACAGACATGTGCAACAGAGCCGTGGTAAAGCCGTCGACAAGTCCGCTCACCGCAAATTTGGCAGGATTCATGGTCTGCGGATTGTACGCACCCGAATAGCTACGGTCGAACAAATAGCCTGCTGTATAGGTGGCTGAGGGGATGAGGCGGCCACGGTAGTTCACCATCACCGAATCGGTGTACAGCGGACTGCCAGAGGTACTGTTGCCACGTTCCAACACATGCACGATGATATAATTGTTCAAATCGGCATGAAAGTTCTGTCCGTCGGCTGGCAACGACCAGTTGCGAATGATCATCCAGTTCTGGTCGCCCTTCGCAATTCGCTCTTGCGTGGCGGCATGAAGCTGTGCGAAATAGGTTTCGTTCTTATGTTGCCAATCGGCAAACTCTTCCACCTCGCCGCTGTCTTCGCTACACGATGCCATCGTGAAGACAGCCATCATGAGCAGGAGAAGGTAGCATATTGAATTTTTCTTCATTGTCGTTTCGTTCTAATCTGCCTGCATAAGCTTGGAATGGCTTGCGGGCAGTGGGATTTATTGCATTTTCTTTAACAAGCTGGTAATACTTACCTTTTCTTCTATCACCGAGCACAACTCGCTGATGTCCACGCGCTGCTGTTCCATGGTGTCACGATGGCGCAGCGTCACCTTGTTGTCTTTCAGCGTGTCAAAGTCAACCGTCACACAATAAGGTGTGCCAACCGCATCCTGACGGCGATAACGCTTACCGATAGAATCCTTCTCATCGTAGCTCGTATTGAAGTGGAACTTGAGCAAGTCTACTATCTCGCGCGCCTTCTCGGGCAAGCCCTCCTTACGCACCAAAGGCATCACCGCACATTTTACAGGTGCCAAAGCCGCCGGCAAACGAAGCACAACGCGCTTTTCACCGTTCTCCAATTCTTCTTCCTGATAGCTGTGGCACATCACGGAGAGGAACATGCGGTCTACGCCAATGGAGGTCTCGATGACGTAAGGCACATAGCTCTCGCTGGTCTCTGGGTCGAAATATTTCAGGTTCTTGCCACTGAACTTCTCGTGTTGCGACAAGTCGAAGTTGGTACGCGAGTGTATGCCTTCCACCTCTTTGAATCCAAATGGCATCTTAAACTCGATGTCGGTGGCTGCATTGGCGTAGTGGGCCAGCTTCTCATGGTCGTGGAAACGATAGTTTTCCGCACCGAAGCCCAGTGCCTGATGCCACGCCATGCGTGTCTGCTTCCATTGCTTGAACCACTCCAACTCGGTGCCGGGCTTTACGAAGAACTGCATCTCCATCTGCTCGAACTCGCGCATACGGAAGATAAACTGGCGCGCCACAATCTCGTTGCGGAAAGCCTTGCCGATTTGTGCAATACCAAAAGGCAACTTCATGCGCCCCGTTTTCTGCACGTTGAGATAGTTCACAAAGATGCCTTGCGCCGTCTCTGGTCGCAGATATATCTTATTGGTAGCGTCCGAGAGCGAACCCATTTCGGTGGAGAACATCAGGTTGAACTGGCGCACGTCGGTCCAGTTCTTGGTGCCACTGATGGGGTCTACGATGCCTTCATCCAGGATAATCTGTTTCAGTTCTGCCAAATCAGGTCCTTGCATGGCCTGTGTGTAACGCTCATGCAGGGCATCACGCTTGGCCTGATAGTCCAAAACACGTTTGTTGGTCGACTTAAATTGTGCCTCATCGAAAGCATCACCAAACCGCTTAGCAGCCTTAGCTACCTCCTTATCGATTTTTTCTTCGTACTTAGCAATCTGATCCTCTATCAGCACATCGGCCCGATAGCGCTTCTTCGAGTCGCGGTTGTCTATCAAAGGGTCGTTGAAAGCGTCCACGTGTCCACTGGCTTTCCAGATGGTGGGATGCATGAAGATGGCCGAGTCGATGCCCACGATGTTGTCGTGCAGCAGCACCATGCTCTTCCACCAATATTCTTTGATGTTCTTTTTCAGCTCAACACCATTCTGTCCATAATCGTAAACGGCTGCCAAACCATCGTATATATCACTGCTGGGAAACACAAAACCGTATTCCTTGCAGTGGCTCACAATCTTTTTGAAAACATCTTCCTGTGCCATATCTATTTCTATTTATGATTCTATAATGTCTGGCAAAGGTACTGATTATTTTCGAGTAAGTGGACATCTCGCCTGTAATTCTTTGTGTTTCGTGTCATTTTAAGCGAGTTTCTACCAATCATTTTGTATTTTTGTAAGCAAAAAGAATCGTCCTATGCAAATACTTCTTTCGTGCGCCAAGGACATGACGGATACCGCTGCCGCCACAGACTTGGGCACCACACAGCCCATCTTTCAGCGAGAAGCCGAGCAAACGGCCGTGCAACTCACGAGATACAGCGCTGAAGAGCTGGCTGAAATGTTGCACGTCAATCCACAATTGGCGGCGCTCAACAAACTGCGTTATGCTCATTTCTTAGATCCCAGTCCTACTCTTCAGGCCGCATGGGCCTATCACGGCATTGCCTTTAAGAAGTTGGATGCCGCCACCATGACTGCCGAACAACTGCTTTTCGCCGAACGCCACCTATGGATTACCTCGTTTTTGTACGGATTGCTCCGCCCGCTCAATGGCATCAAAAACTACCGACTGGAAGGCAATGTGCGGCTACCCGAATACGACGACCAGACGATGTTTGACTTTTGGAAACCGCGTCTGACAGATGTTCTCATCCAATCGGTTCTCGATGATGACGGCATCTTGCTGAACTTGGCGAGCGGGGAGATGAAGAATCTGTTCGACTGGAAGCGCATTCGAAAGGCGGTGTGCATCATTGAGCCAGCCTTCAAGGTACGCAAAGGTGACAAACTGCGCACCGTCGTGGTGTATACCAAGATGTGTCGGGGAGCCATGGCGCGCCATGTCATCGTGCAACAAACACACAACCCCAACGCACTCAAAGCGTTTGAATATGAAGGATTTGCATACGATGAGCAAGAAAGCAAAGGTGATCATTGGGTGTTCACCATGCTTTAAGGTCAGCTGTGCGGTTTAACATCTACCCCGTTGTGCTGACATTTCGGCAGCAAAGCGAGCTGTCTTTTGCACATTTGGCTTATTTTTCTTACTTTTGCATATTGACTTTTCATCCTCTTTTTAATTCACGATAATGAGCGATAAAACAACAGATATAGACAACCCGGAAACAGAAGACGACGAGTTGCAGACCGACCAGCATTCTGATTACCAACCAGCCGACCGATTTGACGCCTCGGCAGTACATCATTTGAGTGGGATGTACAAGAATTGGTTCTTGGATTATGCCTCGTATGTGATCTTAGAGCGTGCCGTTCCACACATCGAAGATGGCCTGAAACCTGTTCAGCGGCGCATTCTGCACTCGATGAAGCGCATGGACGACGGCCGATATAACAAGGTGGCGAACATTGTTGGACACACCATGCAGTTTCATCCCCACGGCGATGCGTCCATCGGAGACGCCTTGGTACAGATGGGACAGAAAGACCTCTTGGTAGACACGCAAGGTAACTGGGGAAACATTCTCACGGGCGACCGCGCCGCCGCACCCCGATACATCGAAGCACGATTGTCGAAATTCGCACTCGACGTGGTGTTCAATCCCAAAACCACCCATTGGCAACTGAGCTATGACGGGCGCAACAAGGAGCCCATCACACTGCCGGCAAAGTTTCCTTTGCTGTTGGCGCAGGGTGCGGAAGGTATTGCCGTAGGACTGAGTTCGAAGATTCTGCCACACAACCTGAATGAGATTTGCGAGGCTGCAATACATTATCTCCGAGGCGAAAAGTTCCAATTGTATCCCGACTTCCCCACGGGTGGCAGCATTGACGTGGAGAAATACAACGACGGACAGCGTGGCGGAACGCTGAAAGTGAGGGCCAAGATTGAGAAACTGGACAACAAGACGCTGGTTATCAGGGAGATTCCGTTTAGCAAAACCACCACCACCCTTATAGACTCGATACTGAGAGCGATAGATAAAGGTAAGATTAAGGCCAAGAAAGTGGACGACAACACGGCTGCGGAGGTGGAAATTCAGGTGCATTTGGCGCCAGGAGTGAGCAGCGACAAGACCATTGATGCGCTGTATGCTTTCTCCGACTGCGAAATCAACGTGTCACCCAACTGTTGCGTTATCGAGGACGACAAGCCTGGTTTTCTGACCATCAGTGATGTGCTGCGGCACAACGTGGACAGCACCATGGGACTGCTTCGCAAGGAATTGGAAATACGTAAGAACGAATTACTGGAACAATTGTTCTTCGCCTCGTTGGAGAAAATCTTCATCGAAGAACGTATTTACAAAGACAAGAAATTTGAAGAGGCCAAGGATTTAGACTCCGTGGTGGCTCATGTAGACAACAGATTGGAGCCATTCAAGCCCAACTTTATCCGCGAAGTGACCCGCGATGACATCTTGCGACTGCTGGAAATCAAGATGAACCGCATCTTGAAGTTCAACAAAGACAAGGCCAACGACTTCATCGCACGCACGAAAGCCGACATCAAGAGCATTGACCACGACTTGGCTCACATGACGGACGTGACCATCCATTGGTTCGAATTCATCCGTGACAAGTACGGAAAAGACCATCCCCGACTGACCGAAATCAGGAGTTTTGAAACCATCGAGGCCACCAAGGTAGTGGAGGCTAATGAGAAGCTGTACATCGACCGACAAGAAGGATTTGTGGGAACCGGACTGAAAAAGAACGAGTTTGTATGCAACTGCTCCGACATCGACGACATCATCATCTTCTATAAGGACGGAAAGTTCAAGATTATCAGGGTGGCCGACAAGATATTTGTGGGCAAGAACGTGATTCACGTGCAGGTGTTCAAGAAGAATGACAAGCGCACTATTTATAATGTAGTGTACCAAGATGGCAAAAAAGGCACTTACTTCATCAAGCGTTTCAACGTGACCAGCATCACGCGAGACCGGGACTACGACCTGACACAGGGGAAGCCTGGATCGAGAGTGATGTATTTCACGGCCAATCCGAATGGCGAGGCCGAAACCATCAAGGTGACGCTGGACCCCGACCCGAAGAAGAAAAAGCAGAACATCTTCTTGGAAAAAGATTTCTCTGAGATACTTATCAAGGGCAGAGGAGCCAAAGGCAACATCCTGACTAAGAAGGCTGTTCATCGCATTGGCCTGAAGAGTCATGGACACAGTACGCTTGGTGGCCGAAAAGTTTGGTTCGATCCCGATGTCAACCGCATCAATTACGAAGAGCATGGACGGTTCTTGGGCGAGTTCAACGACGATGATGCGATACTGGTTGTGCTGACCAATGGTGACTTCTATATCACCAACTTTGATCCCAACAACCACTACGAGGACAACATCCAGGTGCTGGAGAAATGGGACGAGCGTAAGGTATGGAGCGCCGTGTTGTTCGATGCCGACAACCAAAGCTATCCATACGTCAAGCGATTCACGATGGAAGCGACCAAGAAAAAGCAGAACTACATCGGAGATAATCCAGACAGCAAGCTGGTCTTTCTCACCGACGTGGTCTATCCGAGGCTGTTGGTGACCTTCGGTGGGAACGATGCCACGCGCCCTGCACAAGAAATTGACGTGGAAGAGTTTATTGCCGTCAAAGGATTCAAGGCCAAAGGCAAGCGCATCACCACATGGGAAGTGAACAAGATTGAAGAACTTGAACCCACACGTTTCCCCGAACCACCGGCTGACGAACGCGACAACGACCCGGAGGAAGAGGGCGAAGGCCAAGAGGATGCTGATGCAAACGAAGAAAATCTCGACCCGGATGCAGGAAAAAGTCAACAGCAGGTGATTGACGAAATATCGGGACAACTCAACCTGTTCAGCGATGAAGACTTGGGATAATCACAGGAAGCCAACATGGCAGTGGGCGTGTATCGCACTAATGCTATGTTGGTCAATGAGCATGGCGGCGCAAACAGGCGCCACACCGTTGGACAAAATAACCACCAATGCCAAGATGATTGGCTGGGGCTATGTGGACATGCTCGACACTTATCTATCTCCAGAACGCTATAAGGGTTGGCAAGTCAACTATCTATCGCATACCTTGCACGAGCGCGAAGACCGTTGCATCAGCACATTGAGCGTGCACCAAGGTAGTTTTGCACACGCCGATAACAGGGCAGGTAACGCAAACGAAATGCAGGCGATGTACCATTTTGCATACGCCTGGCATTACAATTGGCACTTATTGAACCGACGTTTGAACGTCAAGGCCGGCGGCATGCTCAACACACACCTTGGCATGTTGTACAATACCCGCAACTCAAACAATCCCATGCAGGCGAAAGTGGGGCTGAACGTGGCTCTATCAGTCATGGCAAGCTATCGTTTCAGCATCAAGAACAAGCCGCTGACGGTGCGCTATGAGGCTGACGCACCACTGTTGGGCATGATGTTTTCGCCCAACTACGGGCAGTCATATTACGAGATTTTCTCAGAAGGAAATTACGATCACAACGTTGTTGTCACTCATCCAGTCAACGCTCTTTCACTACGACAGATGCTCACACTCGACTTCTCATTATACAAAACCACGTTTAGGATAGGTTATCTGGGTGACTATCAGCAAGCCCATGTGAACCATTTGAGATACCACACCTATTCGCACGTGCTCGTATTGGGCCTTGTGAAGAAATTCACTTTAAACCATCTCCGCCCATGAAACAGTTGTTCTACCTATTGATGGCCTGTTTTTGTTTAATTGGCTGCGTCGACGAAGAGCAGTTGCCAGACACTCCTCGGGGCAACATGGAAGCCTTGTGGCGCATCATCGACGAGCATTACTGCTTTTTTGAATACAAAAACATTGATTGGCAAGAGGTGTATCAGCGTTATTCTAAGCAGATGGAAGAACGCATGGGACCAGAGCAACAGTTTGAAGTGCTGTCGAACATGCTGGCCGAACTGAAGGATGGACACGTCAACCTTTACACCAGTTTTGACCATGGACGCTATTGGAAGTGGCACGAAAACTACCCATCCAACTTCAGTGATACCCTGCTGAACAAATATCTCGGCACCGATTACCGCATCGCCACGGGCATGCGATACCGCATATTGGACGACAATATTGGCTATGTTTACCTGGCATCATTCAGCAACGGCATGGGTGCGGGCAATCTTGACAATGTGTTGTACCACCTGGCACCGTGCAACGGTCTCATCATTGACATCCGCAACAATGGCGGGGGCATGCTGACATCGGCCGAACAGCTGGCCGCACGATTTACCAACAAAGAGCTGCTGGTGGGCTTCATGCAGCACAAGACGGGCAAAGGCCATCGGGATTTCTCCGAACTACGGGAACAACGACTCAAGCCGAGCAAAGGATTGAGATGGCAGAAGAACGTGGTGGTGCTGACCAACCGACAGGTGTTCAGTGCGGCCAACGAGTTTGTAAAATACATGAAGGAGTGTCCAAACGTCACGATTGTAGGCGACCGTACAGGCGGAGGAGCCGGACTTCCATTCTCCAGTGAGCTGCCTAACGGCTGGGGCGTTCGTTTCTCCGCCTGTCCCATGTACGATGCGAACAAACAGAGTACGGAGTTTGGCATCGATCCCGATTATCGCGTGGACATCTCCCATGAAGACTTTCTACGAGGAAAAGACACCATCATTGAGTTCGCCCGCCGCATTCTCAGCGCACACGACAAGCAGACAACAATAACAAGCCATGCCAAAGCTTACAAAGAGCAAATGGGTCGTAACAATCCTATAACCAGACATTGACAATGAAACAAATAGTTAGCCACACGAAACAATGGCTGCAAGGACTGTCTTTCCGCACAGGCGTGATAGTGCTGTGTATCTGCATCCCCTGTTACATTCTCTCTTTCGCCCAGATGCTGCTTCCCATCAGTCATGCCTCCAAAGGTGCGTTGTGGGTGGTGTTCTTTGGATTGGCCAAAACCTTCCAATATGGTGGCCTTACGATTCTTGGAGTGGATGGCTACAAACGACTGAAGAATAAATTCGGTCATCACAATGAGAACAAAAAGCCACGAACGCCACAAGAATAAGACCTGCACATGAAGGATATTTCGTTAGAAAGCAAAAAAACAGCTCAAAACAAACTAAAATAGAATATTATTCATTACCTTTGCATCCGCCCGAGCGCCCGTGGCGAAATTGGTAGACGCGCTAGACTTAGGATCTAGTGTTTTGCGACGTGTAGGTTCGAGTCCTATCGGGCGCACTTAATGAAATCCTAACTGCTTGAACATGAGCGGTTAGGATTTTTCATTCGCGCTTTTTTGAATTTTAGATTCGATAGTATATCTACAACATTAGTTGTTCAACAACATTCCTTTTAGATGATAAAGCCGTGGGTATGGTGGTGAGCCACGGAAAAAACCAGATGAAACCAAAAGCTCTGTCTTAACATAAGATAGGAGAATTGGTTTCATCAGGTTTTATTTATGGTTCAAATAAACCTCGCGGTTCAATTAAGCACCGTGGAACAGATATTCGGCTTGAATGTCTTTGGTGAGCTCTGTGAACAACCGCTCTTGCAGTTTGTCGGCTACACATAGCGCACGAGTCAACACCTTGTCAGAAAATTCTTGCAGCAAATCTTTCGCACGTAACGGCTGTGTTTTGTATATACGCAAATACTCTTCTTCCATTTCACGTTGCCGTTGGTCGGTTTCCTCCTCAAATTTGCGATACGTCTCTTTAATCATGGGCGCATATTTGTTGTAGTTCACCATACCCAGCGTCATCACCTTACGGAATTTCCAATAAGCAGAATCGGCACTCGACTGGTCGGTTCCCTGCGTATATTCAACTGGATATGAGCTGATGCCCTGATACAGCGGCAAGAACAAACCTAAGTCGGCCATGCCCATGGCAACGTAAGCAACACACCCAATGGCCTGAGGCAGTTCGGGACGCACCTGTAGGATGTGGGTCTGTGTGGTTCTGAAGATAGATACCGGGCGATAAGGCTCTTTTGGATTGCTATGTAGATAAGGGTCGTGTTCGGTATTATCGTAGTGGAAACGGAATGCTGTACGCAAATCTGTGATGCTGATAGGCTTCTCGGCTTTGGCGTAAACAGGGAATGTATTTTTGGTTACGTCATTCTTAATCGCTGGTGAAAACATCTTTTGCAGACCCCATACGCGCGGATAGTTATAGGTAGTGTCGAGTTTGACATCGCGTGCATACGATACATGGAAATCAAATTCTCCCTTCTTTGGGTCGTGTAATCCATGTTTCTCGGCAAATTCAATCAAGTCGGCAGATGCCAAATAGTTTTCTTTGTCGTTAGGGTCGTACTGGCGGAAACGGCTCTGGTTGCCCGTGACGAAATATTGCTCTTTCGGCATTCTGCAAGCCAACCACCGATGTCCGCAGGCCGTTTCCAAGTACCATATTTCTTGTGTGTCTACGAATCCGATGCCGAAACCTTCTGCGATACCATGTTTCTCGATGAGCATGCCCAAGCGCTCAACGCCTTCGCGCGCGGTGTGAACGTAGGGCAGTACGACGTTGAACACGGCATTTTCGGCCAAACCCGTTTCAACCAACGGATCATGTTTTAACACCTCATCGCTGCTGAATATGCTTTCAGTTGCACTCATGCCCACGCCGGCGGTGTTGAATCCTGCGCTTCCCCAGTGGCGTGGTAGGTTGAAGGGTGCCAATGCACTGTAACCCAATGCTTCTTTGGGCAGTTCACAGCGGAACGGACTGTCCAAGGCGATAAATTCTTTCGGTCCCTCTTTTGTGTCTTCGTACAGTTCGTAGTTTTTGGCTTCCATGGCATCCCAGTCTTCCGAACGGGCTACGATCATGGAACCGTCGGCTGTCATCTCTCTACCTACTATGATGGTAGTACATTCTGATGGTAATTCACTTACTTGGTTGTTCTTCTTTTTCATAGTTGCTGTGTGTGATATTATGATTTGAATGATGATGTTGTGCGGTATTAGTCCCCGCTACTTGCAAATTTATGAATATTTTTTGGATGATGTATCAATAGGGTTGTAAATTTTTCCAGAATTACACGGCTTTTTCATTTAATAATGTCGGTTTGCGTTTGTAGCCTATCAATCGAAACGTTTTTCGATGAAATGGCTTCCGCTGCAACAACTTTTTAACACAAATGCTGGGTGTTTTTTCAACCAACTTGCTCACTCGGTGAAAATATGCGAAAAATAGAGGCGTTTTGTTATTTTGCTGATTATTAGATGATTATGCGATTTGAAAACTTAAAACACCATGAAAAGGTGAAGTGGTTTGAATGTGAGATACCTTCTTTTAGTACAAAAAGGCCGGCTATAGGATGTAAATTGGGACTTAAAAGCATGCACATTAAGCGCCAAGAGCATACCTATTGTAAGGAAAAAGCATGCATATTGCCGATTTGTTCTTTGTGAATGTGGTACAAGATGGTGATTTCATGGCTTTGAACACCTAAAGCATCTCCCTATTTTATCTATTTCGCAATTTTGTTTTGTCAAAGAAAACGAATCGATTTAACAAACGAAAGGTTTATTAATACATACAAGTAGCGATGTCTACATCTATAACATCATCCACAATGACACAACAGGGGAACTTGCCAAGCACACAAGGCATAAGATGAAGTACAGGCATCGTCCCAAGGGCAGACATCTTCCAATCAAAGACAGGTTGAGTATCCATGAAAGAAGTAAGGAAGTTGACGGGAAGAGATTCGGAGATTTTGAGATGGACTTGATAGTAGACCCTGACCAGCACGCCATACTCACGCTGGTGGAGAAGTCCACCAATATGCTGCTCATGCAGAAACTGCCATTCGGGAAGCAGTCAAAGCCCCTGGCAAAGGTGGTCAGGAAACTGCTGTTACCATACAAGGACAGTCTGAAGACCATTACAACAAACAACGGGCCTGAATTTGCGGCACATAAGGACATTACCAAGTACTTAGGCGTACCTGTGTACTTCGCCGATCCATATTGCTCATGGCAAAAGGGAGCGATTGAGAATACAAATAAGCTGATCAGACAATATATACCGAAAAAGGATTCGTTTGAACATTACACAGACAAGAGAATTATGTCGATACAAAAGAAACTGAACGAAAGACCGAGAGAAAAATTAAACTTTTCTACACCAAAACGAGAATTCTTCAAACACGATTTGTAATTTTGCACTTGCTGGTTGACTCTACATGAAGGTATGACAAGTAATGGGCATGTAATGAAAATTACAGAAAAGGCAGAAGTACACATCTATATGCCTAAAGAGAATGCAACTGCTGATTTGCAAAAGGAATGGCATAACAAACTTGATGCCATTCATCCCAAAATAAAGTTTGAAATTCACATATTGGAGGATTATATAAAATAATGGTAGTATGTTTACTATAGGGAAATTGACATATTTGAATATAGATAAAAAGAGTTTTAGTTTTGTGACAGATACTAAAGGCTCTATAGATTATCAAAAATGGGTAAAATACATTGATAAAAATCAGGGACTATTTGTATGGTATGAAGATACAGAAGATGGAAAAAATATCTTAAAAAACATTAAAGATGTTCCAGAGGAATTTCAAAAGCATGCTCTTGCTTTGTTGAATAAGGTGCGGTGTTTTGCTAAATTTAATAGCAAAAAGAATTATTATGATATAAGTGTAGGATGTTCCGAAGAAAGCCAAAGAGTAACTATCACCTTTGAGCGAAGACCTCAAATAGAGGAGATTAGACTATTTTTAAACATGGCAAAATATTTAGATGCTATGCTCCTATACAGGGGAGAAAAAAAGATAGATGAAAAGATTATCGAGGAGTTGGAATACAACAGCAAAAAATGACAGCAATGAGAAATTTGTATATTACAATAAATAAGTTTAGTACTCTTAATCGTTCAAGATTACAAGCATTAGACTACAATAAATGGGTGAAGTATATAGAAAGTAACTCATCATATTTCATATGGTATTCAGATACAGAATCTGGCAGAAGACTCGCTGAGTCTATCACGAATTATCCCAAAACCCTGAATACCGATTATTCAGAAACATCATATTAACAACAAAATAGTTTCAAGTATGAGATATATTGAGTCACAAAAAATAGAAAATGTCAAAAGCTTCTGTCCCAGTAATGGGGACTATGCCTATACCAAAGAGCAGAAAGGTTATTTGTATATCGATGGCGTGCTTTTAGAAAAAGATGATGCACCTTTAGAGCTTTCTCTTAGAGGTAAGTATATGTATGTATGGTATAGTCATTTGGGGAGTCTTGAACTATACGAGGGGCACACACTTTTGAACAGTATAGAACGTAATGTTATTCTGCTAAATGAGCAAACTCAATATATAGGTAAGACCTATGAGGAATTTAATCCTTTTCGACAGGGTTATAACTTCGCATCTCCAATTGATGGACAACTGATATTGCCTGAGTTTATTCCGTACATGCTGTATGTGGAAGATGATATAATTATCGCCTATGATAATTTTAGCGGAGAGTTCAAGCGAATAAATACTCAAATCGAAACTCTCTGGCAATTTCCTCTTTCTTTATTGGGAGGGACGGAATATGAACCTGACGGAACCGACAAAATAGACAAGATATTGGGAGTTATTCACGGGAACATCTGGTTTTATACAGATTTTTATAGATTGGTAGCTTTGGACTTGGAAACGGGAAACAAAGTATATTCATTTGATTGCTTTGGTGTCTATTTAGACAAAAGAACAAACAACATATTTGCAATTTCATCAAATGTGATTACGATAATCGACACGGAAAAGTTAGCAGTTATAGAACGGTATGATTTCCTTGAAACTGATCCCACGGGTATAGGAACATACCGAAGAGTATTCAGTCCGATGCTTCAAGGAGACTATTTTACCTTTTTGGGTGAGAAAGAGGAGGACTTCGGTAGCAACATGCGTCGGATCGGCATTTTCGATTATAAAGCTCGCAAGCTGGTTTGGGAATATGAACTCATCAGCATAGATGAATACGAACAAACACGTAACCACTTAGTGCCTTCCAAGCCTTTGTATATGATAGGCAATAAATTATACATAAAGGACTTTAAAAATACTTTACACATCTTTGAACGAGAAGATATTTGATGATAACAGAAAATATGAAGAAAATTAAGATGCAGAATAGGAATGAATTAATATTTATGTTTGCTTTCTTAGTCTCTTCCTGTCTCAAGGAGACTGCTGTTCCTATCGAATCGGCATTCACCATAGAGACATCAGAAGATAAGACCTCACCTGTAACTATTCAACTAAAAAACGAGAGTTATGGGGCAGATGAGTATGAATGGACATTTGAAGGAGGACAGCCTGGTAGTTTTACGGACAAAAGTCCGGGTAAGGTTGTGTTCACACAGGCAGGTGAGCACAAAATTACCTTACGAGTCTGGAATGCTGTAGAGGAAAAGACAAGTCAGCAGACCCTCAGAGTTGACTCCGCCATGACGATAGACTTTGATTTTACCGTGGCAATCAATGTGCTCCGGGAACTGTCTCCATCATCAACAAAAGCAAAGGTGGAAGCCAATACGAGTGGGCATTTGAAGGTAGCATTCCCTCTACATCCAACCGACAGCATCCTGGCGCGATGACCTTTGCGGACGGTGGTGAGCATAAGATTCACCTAAGAGTATTCAATGGCAGTAAAAACGAGGAACGTACTAAGGTGCTAACCCTACAACCTCCAATTCAAGCCGACTTTTAAGTCGTACTTCCCTAACGCTGTTTCTTACAACCGTTTTGTTGAACTTGAATGTAGGGCGTTTTTCCCTCTTATGTTCTTTCTTAATCTGCGTGCATTTGGAAGATGTGCAGGTGTTACATTTGTTGACTCAGCAATGAACATTACGCTTAACTTGTCAGAATAAGGTCGGGATGAACCCGAATTGGGGTATAAAATATAATACACGAGAGTACGTTTTACGGATTCTTTTCGCGCCCTTCACGAACGATAAGTGATGTTGATATACATTTGTTTTCGACGTAAATTATTGAAACGAATGCTATATTTTGTTAAATTTTCAAGCTCGTGAAAAATTGAACTTATTATTTTGTACGAGTTTTAATTATTATTTGTACCTTTGCAGCCCGAAAAGGTTCATTGTATCCAATTCATTAAAGGGGATACTGTGTCCTCTTTCGATATTGCTTCGATAATATACAAAATAATATATAAAATTAAAAAGTAAAATTATGCCTACTATTTCACAGTTAGTAAGAAAAGGCAGACGGGTGATTGAAAGCTCAAGCAAGTCGCCGGCTTTGGACAACTGTCCTCAGCGTCGTGGCGTATGCGTGCGCGTGTATACAACCACTCCTAAAAAGCCTAATTCGGCGATGCGTAAGGTCGCCCGTGTTCGTTTGACCAACCAAAAGGAAGTAAACTCTTACATCCCAGGAGAAGGACACAACTTGCAAGAGCATAGTATCGTGCTGGTTCGTGGCGGTCGTGTTAAAGATCTTCCTGGTGTGCGTTACCACATCGTTCGCGGAACATTGGATACCGCCGGCGTTGCAAACCGCACACAGCGACGTTCTAAATATGGAGCGAAGCGTCCTAAGGCAGCTAAGAAGTAAGCTGAATACAAGAAAGATTCTAAATCAGTGGGTTCTGTGGTTGGTAAGAATGTAGGTGATACATGACTTCAGAACCGGAGATTGGAAAATGGCTCAAGAGCCCAGTGACTTAGAATCTTTTCTTTATCCCATTAAAATAATATTTATCGTTTTGCTGGAGAATTATTATCAAGGTTGAGTAAATGCTCAAGAGTGAGTGTTGAAGATCAAAACAATAACAGCCTCCGCAGACACAATTTTTTATTAAGTAAAAATGAGAAAAGCAAAACCAAAGAAGCGTGTGATCTTGCCAGATCCAGTCTTCAATGACAAGAATGTATCTAAGTTTGTCAATCACTTGATGTACGATGGAAAGAAAAATACAGCGTACGAAATCTTCTACAAAGCTCTGGACACCGTAAAGGCTAAGATGGGCAATGAAGAGAAGTCTCCATTAGAAATTTGGAAGCAGGCGTTGGATAACATCACTCCGCAGGTGGAAGTGAAAAGCCGTCGTATCGGTGGTGCCACATTCCAGGTTCCAACGGAAATTCGTCCTGATCGTAAGCAGAGTGTTTCGATGAAAAACTTGATACAGTACGCACGGAAGCGTGGCGGAAAGAGCATGGCGGATAAGCTCGCAGCAGAGATTATGGATGCCTTTAACAACCAGGGTGGCGCTTATAAGCGTAAAGAAGATATGCACCGTATGGCTGAGGCAAACCGCGCATTCGCTCACTTCAGATTTTAATGATATAATAAGGTAAAAAGACAATGGCAAATCGCGATTTACATTTAACACGTAACATAGGTATCATGGCCCACATCGATGCCGGTAAAACAACAACTTCTGAGCGTATCTTGTTCTATACAGGAAAGACTCATAAGATTGGTGAGGTGCATGATGGAGCAGCTACCATGGACTGGATGGCCCAGGAACAGGAGCGTGGTATTACCATTACTTCTGCTGCGACAACCTGTAACTGGAAATATTTGGGCAAAGATTTCAAGATCAACCTGATTGATACTCCGGGACACGTCGACTTTACCGCTGAGGTAGAACGTTCATTGCGTGTGCTGGATGGTGCAGTAGCAACCTATTCTGCAGCTGATGGTGTTCAGCCACAGTCGGAAACAGTGTGGCGTCAGGCTGATAAATATAATGTACCGCGCATAGGATATGTGAACAAGATGGACCGTTCTGGTGCTAACTTCTTCGAGACGGTTCAGCAGATGAGAGACATCTTGGGTGCGAATCCTTGTCCAATTCAGATACCAATCGGTGCTGAAGAAAACTTCAAGGGTGTAGTTGACCTTATTAAAATGAAGGCGATGTATTGGCACGACGAAACCATGGGTGCTGAATATGACATAGCTGATATCCCTGCTGAATTGGTGGACGAAGCAAACGAGTGGAGAGAGAAATTGTTAGATTCTGCTGCAAGTTTTGACGATGACTTGATGGAGAAATACCTTGAAGGTCAGGAAATCGATGAGATGCAGTTGATCAAAGCAATCCGTAAGGGAACTTGTGCCATGGAGCTGACTCCGATGGTACTGGGATCATCCTATAAAAACAAGGGTGTTCAGCCTTTATTGGATTATATTTGTGCATTCTTGCCATCACCTTTGGATACTGAGGCTGTTGTAGGTACTAATCCTGATACAGATGAGGAAGAGGATCGTAAGCCTTCTGAAGAAGAGCCGACAGCTGCTTTGGCATTCAAGATTGCGACGGACCCATTCATGGGACGTTTGGTATTCTTCCGTGTATATTCGGGTAAAGTGACAGCAGGATCGTATGTCTACAATCCTCGCACAGGTAAAAAAGAGCGTATCAGTCGTTTGTTCCAGATGGACTCTCATAAAGAAATTCCGATGGACTCGATTGATGCGGGTGATATCGGCGCCGGTGTTGGATTCAAGGATATTCGTACGGGTGACACCTTGTGCGATGAGGCTAAGCCTATCGTATTGGAGTCTATGACATTCCCCGATACCGTGATATCGATTGCCGTTGAACCCAAGAGTCAGGCAGATATCGCTAAGTTGGATAACGGTTTGGCCAAGTTGGCAGAAGAAGACCCAACATTTACCGTTCGTACCGACGAGCAGAGTGGTCAGACGATTATCTCTGGTATGGGTGAGCTGCACTTGGATATCATTATTGACCGTTTGAAGCGTGAATTCAAGGTTGAATGTAACCAGGGTAAACCACAGGTTAACTATAAGGAGGCTATCACCAAGGATGTAACCTTGCGTGAAGTTTACAAGAAGCAGAGTGGTGGTCGTGGTAAATTCGCCGACATTATCGTTACTGTTGGTCCTAAGGATGAGGATTATACCGAAGGCGACTTGCAGTTTGTTAACGAGGTAAAAGGTGGTAACGTGCCTAAGGAGTTTATTCCTTCTGTACAGAAGGGTTTCCAAGATTGCCTAAAGAATGGTGTTTTGGGTGGTTTCCCTGTTACTGGCTTAAAGGTTACGTTAACAGATGGATCTTTCCACCCTGTTGACTCTGACCAATTGTCTTTCGAGCTTGCCGCACACAATGCGTTCAAGAATGCTTGTCCGAAGGCTGGTCCTGTTTTGATGGAGCCTATCATGAAAGTGGAAGTGGTGACACCAGAAGAGAACATGGGTGACGTAATTGGCGACTTGAATAAGCGCCGCGGTCTTGTACAAGGCATGGATGAAGCACGCAGTGGTGCCCGTATCGTTAAAGCGATGGTGCCATTGGCAGAGATGTTTGGTTATGTAACCGCATTGCGTACCATTACCTCAGGACGTGCAACCAGTTCGATGGAATATGACCATCATGCACCCGTCTCTACTTCTATTGCGAAGACAGTGCTTGAGGAGGTTAATGGTAAAGCAGATCTTCTGTAAGAAATCAAAATCAGGAAAGAGAATCACGTCTTAGCGTATGACTCTTAAGACGTGTATCTCTCTCCTCTTAATAAATAACTAACAAATATCAAAGATGAGTCAAAAAATTAGAATTAAGCTGAAGTCTTACGACCACCAGTTGGTTGACAAATCAGCCGAGAAAATTGTGAAGGCAGTAAAGGCGACAGGTGCCATTGTCAGTGGTCCTATTCCATTGCCTACTCACAAGCGAATTTTCACCGTGAACCGCAGTACTTTCGTGAACAAGAAAGCACGTGAGCAGTTTCAACTCTCAAACTTTAAGCGTTTGATAGATATCTATAGCTCATCAGCCAAAACTGTAGATGCTTTGATGAAGTTGGATTTGCCAAGTGGTGTTGAGGTTGAAATCAAGGTGTAAAGGTGATATGGTCGTGCAATGGACATAGAGGGCTTTTTGAATCCATTTATTTGGATGTTTTTTTTGGATTGTGCTTACACCTATTTCTATTTATAGATTATGGAACGAGTTGCAAAAACCAAAAAATCGCAATGTAAGTGGTATTATAGAATCTTCTCTAGTGTTGCTTGCTTCTATTATCTATATAGTGATTAAAGTACTGAAGTGAAATATAACTTATATACATTTTTGTCGTGTCTTCTTTAGCATTATTATCTTGTTCGCATGAGATAAATACTTTAGAAGTATAAACTCGTCAACTAAAAAACTCATAAACTAAAAAACTCATAAACTAATAATTTTATTGAAATGCCAGGATTAATTGGAAGAAAAATCGGAATGACATCCGTTTTCAGTGCCGACGGTAAAAATATACCGTGCACTGTTATCGAAGCTGGTCCTTGTGTTGTAACCCAGGTAAAAACAGAAGAAACTGATGGTTACAAGGCTCTTCAATTAGGTTTCGGAGAAGCAAAGGAAAAGAGAACAACCAAACCTTTGTTGGGAACCTTCAAGAAAGCCGGCACAACACCTAAAAAGCACTTGGTCGAGTTCAAATTTGATGGGGAGTATAACCTGGGTGACACTATTACAGTTGAGTTGTTCAACGATACAGAATTCGTTGACGTAATAGGCACCTCTAAAGGTAAAGGCTTCCAGGGCGTAGTTAAGCGTCATGGATTCGGCGGCGTTGGTCAGCGTACACACGGTCAGGATGACCGAGCTCGTAAGCCGGGTGCTATTGGTGCATGTTCTTATCCAGCTAAAGTGTTTAAGGGCATGCGCATGGGCGGCCAGATGGGTGGTGACAGAGTCACAACTCAGAATCTGAGAGTGTTAAAAGTGATTCCAGAGAAGAACCTCTTGATTGTCAAGGGCTCGTTTGCTGGATGCAATGGTTCAACTGTTTTAATTGAGAAATAATGGAAGTTAGCGTATTAAATATCAATGGTCAGGAAACTGGAAGAAAGGTTACGTTGAACGAAGCTATCTTCGGAATAGAGCCAAACGACCATGTGCTATATCTTGATGTAAAGCAGTATCTTGCCAATCAGCGTCAAGGAACAGCCAAGTCGAAAGAGAGAAGTGAGATGAGTGGTTCTACTCGCAAACTTGGTCGCCAGAAAGGTGGTGGTGGAGCACGTCGTGGTGACATCAACTCGCCAGTACTTGTTGGTGGCGCTCGCGTGTTTGGTCCAAAACCACGTGACTATCGCTTTAAATTGAATAAAAAAGTAAAGAATCTTGCTCGTAAATCAGCTTTGTCATACAAAGCGCAGGAGAACGCAATCGTTATCGTGGAGGACTTTACTTTGGATGCCCCAAAGACTAAAGATTTCGTAAATATTGCAAAAAATCTTAAAGTTGAGGGCAAGAAGTCGCTCCTGGTTTTGCCAGAAGCAAATAAAAATGTATATTTGTCGGCTCGTAATCTGCAACAAGCAGAAGTGATGACGGCATCTACACTCAATACTTATAAAGTTTTGAATGCAGATGTTCTTGTTGTGACAGAAAACTCGTTGAAGGTGATCGACAATATCTTAATTAAATAAAGGAGACAATAGAAAATGGCATATATCATTAAACCACTGGTCACTGAGAAGATGACTAAGATTACAGACAAGTCTTCTATTGAAAAAACTTATAAGGTGAAAGGTGAGAACCGCACTAAGGTTGCAGAACTGAAGTATGGTTTCATCGTACGTCCTGAAGCCGATAAGCTCCAAATTAAGAAAGAGATTGAAAGTCTGTACAACGTTACAGTAATAAATGTGAACACAGCTCGCTATGCTGGGAAGCGCTCAAGCCGCTATACTCGCGCTGGACTTGTGAAAGGTCAGAAAGCTGCGTTCAAGAAAGCAATCGTCACTCTGAAAGAGGGCGATACAATTGATTTTTACAGCAATATTTAAAATAAAAAATGGCAGTACGTAAATTTAAACCGGTAACTCCGGGACAAAGACACAAGGTTATTGGCACGTTCGAGGATATTACTGCATCCGTGCCAGAGAAGTCTCTCGTTTACGGTAAACGCTCTTCAGGTGGTCGAAACAACACCGGAAAGATGACTGTCCGCTACATAGGTGGAGGTCATAGAAGAAAACTTCGTTTTATCGATTTCAAGCGTGAGAAAGATGGTGTTCCAGCTGTAGTAAAGACAATCGAATACGATCCAAACCGTTCGGCTCGCATCGCTTTGTTGTTTTACGCAGATGGTGAAAAGCGTTACATTATTGCTCCTAATGGACTACAGGTAGGTGCTACGCTGATGTCTGGTGCAAATGCAGCACCTGAAGTTGGTAACGCACTTCCTTTAGCAAACATTCCTGTTGGTACAGTGATTCACAACATTGAATTGCGTCCAGGACAGGGTGCTTTGCTTGTTCGTTCGGCTGGTAATTTTGCTCAGTTGACTTCTCGTGAGGGCAGTTATTGTGTGATTAAGCTCCCTTCTGGCGAAACTCGTCAGATATTGAGTGCTTGTAAGGCTACGGTAGGTAGTGTAGGAAACTCTGACCATGCATTGGAACAGTCAGGAAAAGCTGGTCGTTCACGCTGGTTAGGTCGTCGTCCACACAACCGTGGTGTAGTGATGAACCCTGTTGATCACCCAATGGGTGGTGGTGAAGGCCGTCAGAGTGGTGGACATCCACGTTCACGCAAGGGCTTGTATGCTAAGGGTCTCAAGACTCGTGCACCTAAGAAGCATTCTAACAAGTACATTATTGAAAGAGCTAACAAATAATCAAGTAAACTAAGAGTAAAATATGAGTCGTTCACTTAAGAAAGGTCCGTATATCAACGTAGCTCTGGAAAAGAAAATTCTCGCTATGAATGAGAGTGGAAAGAAGAGCGTTGTTAAGACATGGGCAAGAGCTTCAATGATTTCCCCTGATTTCGTGGGACACACTGTTGCAGTCCATAACGGAAATAAATTTATCCCTGTTTACGTTACAGAAAACATGGTTGGACACAAGTTGGGAGAGTTCTCTCCAACTCGTCGTTTTGGTGGCCACGCTGGTAACAAGAAATAATAGGGACAAACCATTTAAAAAGTAAAATTAATAATGGGAGCAAGAAAGCATATAGCGGCTGAAAAATTAAAAGAAGCCCGCAAAAATTTATACTTCGCAAAGCTCAAAGGTGTTCCTTCATCACCCCGGAAAATGCGCTATGTAGTAGACATGATCCGAGGAATGGAAGTAAACCGCGCTCTCGGAGTATTGAGATTCTCAAATAAGCAAGCTGCTCAAGATATAGAGAAGTTACTTCTTTCTGCAATTGCTAACTGGGAAGCTAAGAATGATCGTAAGGCTGAAGATGGAGAGTTATTCGTCAGCCGTGTCTTCGTAGATGAAGGTGTTACGATGAAGCGTATGAGACCGGCACCGCAGGGTCGTGGGTACAGAATTCGTAAGCGTAGTAACCATGTTACTTTGTTTGTTGATGCCAAAACTAATGACGAAAAATAATAAATAGAATGGGACAGAAAGTTAATCCAATAAGCAATCGACTTGGAATTATCCGTGGTTGGGATTCAAATTGGTTCGGTGGTAATGACTTCGGAGGCAACCTTGTTGAGGACAGGAAAATCCGCAAGTATCTTAATGAGCGATTGGCTAAAGCAAGCCTTTCACGCATTATCATTGAACGTACCTTGAAGCTCGTTACCATTACTATTTGTACAGCAAGACCTGGTATCGTCATTGGTAAGGGTGGTCAAGATGTAGATAAACTTAAGGAAGAATTGAAGAATCTTTTCAATAAAGAAATTCAAATCAATATCTTTGAGGTGAAGAAGCCTGAGCTCGACGCCAACATTGTAGCAAACAATATCGCTCGTCAAGTAGAAGGTAAAATCGCTTACCGCCGTGCTATCAAGATGGCCATCCAAAATACCATGCGCGCAGGTGCAGAGGGTATTAAAGTCCAAATATCTGGACGTTTGAATGGTGCAGAAATGGCACGTAAGGAAATGTACAAAGAAGGTCGTACACCTTTGCATACATTCCGTGCTGACATCGATTACTGCCAGACAGAAGCGCTTACGAAAGTAGGTTTGCTTGGCATCAAAGTTTGGATTTGTCGTGGAGAAGTTTATGGTAAGCAAGAATTGACACCAAACTTCACACAGGATAAGACGAATAATGGTCGTCCAAACGGTGGCCGTAACGGTGGTCGTGGTAATCGTAGAAGAAACAATAACCGTTAAAAGAAAAAGTTATCATGTTACAGCCAAAAAGAGTAAAATATAGAAGACCTCAAGATGGACGTGGAAATAAAGGAAACGCCCACAGAGGAACACAGCTCGTTTTCGGTTCGTTCGGTATCAAGACGCTTGAGCCCAAATGGATCGATAGCCGACAGATAGAAGCTGCACGTGTAGCAGTAAACCGTTACATGCAGCGTGAAGGACAAGTCTGGATACGAATCTTCCCAGACAAGCCAATCACTCGTAAGCCTGCCGATGTCCGCATGGGTAAAGGTAAAGGTGATCCCATGGGATGGGTGGCTCCGGTTACGCCGGGACGTATCCTCTTTGAAGTAGAAGGTGTAAGCTTTGATGTAGCTAAAGAGGCACTGCGCTTAGCTGCTCAGAAGTTGCCTGTGAAGACAAAGTTTGTTGTACGACGTGATTACGATAAAAACGCTTAAGCTATGAAGATGACAGAATTAAAAGGACTCGCTGAAAAGGACTTGCGAGAGAAGCTAGAGAATGCAGAGGCAGCTTACAATCAGATGAAGCTAAATCATGCAGTATCTCCTTTGGAGAATCCATCTCAGATTAAGATAGCTCGTCGTGACATCGCACGTATGAAAACTGAACTGCAGCAGAGAGAACTTAATAAATAACAATGGTTCAGATGGAAACAAGAAATTTAAGAAAAGTAAGACAGGGTGTCGTTGTTAGCAACAGCATGGATAAGACCATCGTCATTGCATCAAAGTTCAAGGAGAAGCACCCTATATATGGTAAGTTTGTTCAGAAAACAAAAAAATACCATGTACACGATGAAAAGAATGAGGCTAATGTAGGTGATACAGTTCTCATTATGGAGACACGTCCTTTGTCAAGAACAAAGAGATGGAGATTAGTTCAAATAGTAGAAAAAGCTAAGTAATTATGATACAGGCAGAATCAAAACTTACAGTATGTGATAACAGCGGCGCACGTGAAGCTCTTTGCATCCGTGTTCTCGGTGGTACCGGTCGCCGTTATGCAAGTGTGGGAGACGTTATTGTTGTTTCAGTGAAAAACGTAATTCCATCAAGTGATTTGAAAAAAGGTGCAGTATCTAAGGCTTTAGTCGTTCGTACAAAGAAAGAGATTCGTCGTCCGGATGGTTCATACATTCGTTTCGACGATAATGCTTGTGTTTTGTTGAACAATGCTGGGGAGATAAGAGGAAGCCGTATCTTCGGTCCTGTCGCTCGTGAGCTGCGTGCAATAAATATGAAAGTGGTTTCTTTGGCACCAGAGGTTCTTTAATTATTAAAATAACAAGCAAATGAGTAAGTTACATATAAAGAAAGACGATACAGTGATTGTACTGTCCGGTTCGGATAAAGGCAAGACTGGAAAGGTGCTCAAAGTGTTGGTCGACGAAGAACGTGCCATCGTTGAGGGGGTGAATATAGTAGCCAGAAGTACTAAACCTTCTGCTAAGACTCCTCAAGGAGGCATTGTTAGGCAGGAAGCACCTATACATATTTCTAATTTGAGTTTAATTGACCCAAAGAGTGGCAAGGCTACTCGTGTTTCTATCAAACGAGATGGAAAGAAAGTGATACGAATCGCCAAAAAATCAGGGGAGGAAATCAAATAATATGGATACAGCGCAATTCAAGAAAACTTATAAAGAGAAAATCGCTCCAGCATTGAAGGAACAGTTTCACTACTCTTCAACCATGGAGGTTCCCGTTCTCAAAAAAATCGTCATCAATCAAGGACTTGGTAATGCAACTGAGGACAAGAAGATTATTGACGTTGCGATGAATGAAATTTCATCTATTACCGGTCAGAAAGCTGTTACGACGTATTCTAAGAAGGATATTGCAAACTTCAAACTTCGTAAGAAAATGCCGATTGGTGTGATGGTAACCTTACGTCGCGAGCGTATGTATGAGTTCTTGGAAAAACTCGTACGTGTAGCTTTGCCTCGTATTCGTGACTTCAAAGGTATTGAAAGCAAGTTTGATGGACGCGGTAATTATACGCTGGGTATCGAAGAACAAATCATCTTCCCGGAAATCAATATCGATGCGATTGATCGTATACAGGGTATGAACATTACTTTTGTCACGTCTGCCAAGACTGATGAAGAGGGATATGCATTGCTCAAAGGTTTCGGTCTTCCATTTAAGAACGCAAAAAACGATTAAAAGAATATGGCAAAAGAATCAATGAAAGCTCGCGAAATTAAGCGTGCGAAGCTAGTAGCTCGCTACGCTGAAAAACGCGCAGCTCTTAAAAAGGTTATTGCAACAACAGAGGATCCTGCAGAAGCTTACGAGGCTGCTCGTAAATTGCAGTCAATTCCTAAGAATGCGAATCCTATCCGCCTTCATAACCGTTGCAAGGTAACGGGACGTCCAAAAGGATATATCCGCCAGTTCGGCCTTTCTCGTATTCAATTCAGAGAAATGGCTTCGGCAGGATTGATTCCGGGCGTTAAGAAGGCTAGTTGGTAATTGTTAACGCAATACTGACACCATACATCAAAAAGATGCTAATTTAATATTGTCGGGGTAGTCCCGATTAATTAAACTTTTATAAAATGACAGATCCAATAGCAGATTATCTGACAAGACTCAGAAATGCGATTATGGCACATCACCGTGTCGTTGAGATTCCTGCGTCTAACTTGAAAAAGGAGATTACTAAGATCCTTTTCGAGAAGGGATACATCTTGAACTATAAGTTCATTGAAGATGGTCCTCAGGGAACAATTAAAGTTGCTTTGAAGTATGATCCTACTACAAAGCAGAACGCTATCAAGAAATTGAAGCGAGTGTCTACACCCGGTTTGCGCCAGTATACCGGTTACAAAGACATGCCGAGAGTAATTAACGGACTAGGTATTGCAATATTATCTACGTCTCAGGGTGTAATGACTGACAAGGAAGCTACCGCACAAAAAATTGGCGGTGAGGTTCTTTGCTACGTATATTAATTGGAGGTTAGAATATGTCTAGAATAGGAAAATTGCCAATTAGTATTCCTGCAGGAGTAACAGTGAATTTCGACGAGAAGACTAATGTCTTTACCGTCAAGGGACCCAAAGGTGAATTGTCTCAGGAGATAAATCCTTCTATCAAACCATCCATTAGCGATGGACAAATTACTTTCGAGGTAGATGAGAAAAGTCCGGTAGATTATAAGCAAAAGCAAGCTTACCATGGTTTGTATCGTTCTTTAGTCAACAATATGGTCGTTGGCGTAAGCGAAGGCTATAGTAAGACACTCGAACTCATCGGTGTTGGTTTCCGTGTATCCAATCAAGGTAACCTTGTAGAGTTCTCTCTCGGATATACTCACCCAATCTTTATCCAGCTTCCTAGTGAAGTGAAAGTAGAAACTAAGTCAGAAAGAAACCAAAATCCGCTCATTAAGTTAGAGTCGTGTGATAAGCAACTGTTAGGTCTCATTTGTGCTAAAATTCGTTCTTTCCGTATGCCTGAGCCTTACAAGGGAAAAGGTATTCTCTTCAAGGGAGAGGTTATTCGTAGAAAGTCTGGAAAGACAGCTGCGGCTAAGTAATTTTAATTTTTTACGATTATGACAACAAAGAAAGAAAAAAGACGAATGAAGATAAAGTTCCGTATTCGTAAGAATGTAAACGGAACAGCTGAGCGCCCACGTCTAAGTGTTTTCCGCTCTAATAAACAGATTTACGCTCAGGTAATTAATGATATAACTGGTACAACTCTTGCTTCTGCTTCCTCTTTAGGCTTAGAAAAGATGCCAAAGGATGAACAGGCACAGAAGGTTGGTGAACTCATTGCACAAAAGGCTCAAGCAGCTGGAATAGAAGCTGTTGTCTTTGACCGTAATGGTTACCTCTACCATGGTCGTGTTAAAGAGTTGGCTGATGCTGCTCGCAAGGGTGGACTTAATTTTTAAACGGTTATGGCAATGAATAAAGTAAAGATAAATAGCGACGTAGAATTAAAAGATCGTTTGGTTGCAATCAACCGTGTTACAAAAGTGACAAAAGGTGGCCGAACATTCACTTTTGCTGCTATTGTCGTCGTAGGTGATGGCAACGGAATTATTGGCTACGGACTTGGTAAGGCTGGTGAAGTAACATCTGCCATCGCCAAGGGCACTGAAGCTGCCAAGAAGAATTTGGTGAAGGTTCCGGTATTGAAAGGTACTATTCCTCATGAGATAGAAGCACGTTATAGCGGTGCACGCGTATTCTTGCGTCCGGCTGCTGCTGGTACAGGACTGGTTGCCGGCGGTGCTATGCGCGCAGTGTTGGATAGTGTTGGTATTACAGATGTGTTGGCTAAGTCGAAGGGATCTTCTAACCCTCACAACTTGGTTAAAGCCACGATTTTAGCGTTGAGTCAGGTTCGTGATGCATACACCGTTGCAGGCGCACGTGGCATCGATATGAATAAGGTATTTAACGGATAAGGAAACTGAAGAATGGCAACAATAAAAGTAAAGCAAATCAAGAGTAAAATTGGTGCTCCTGTGGACCAGAAGAAAACGCTGCTGGCACTGGGACTTCATAAAATCTCTCAGATTGTTGAAGTCGAGGATACTCCAAGTATGCGTGGTATGATTCGGAAGGTACATCATTTGGTAACCGTCGTTGAATAGTAATCTTTTAAGAAGTAAAATCATGAAATTATATAATTTGAAACCAGCAGAAGGCTCTACTCATTCACGTCGTCGTATTGGTCGTGGTCCAGGTTCTGGACTTGGCGGAACTTCTACCCGTGGACACAAAGGAGCAAAATCTCGTTCTGGTTATAAAAAGAAGATTGGATTTGAAGGTGGCCAGATGCCACTTCAACGCCGTGTACCCAAAGGTGGCTTCAAGAATATCAATCGCAAGGAATATTTCGCTGTAAACTTGTCGACACTCCAGACATTAGCAGAAGAAAAGAACCTTACCAAGATTGGTATCGCCGAGTTGGTGGCAGCTGGCCTAACCAATGGCAAGAAGCTTGTAAAAATCTTAGGAAACGGTGAACTGACAGCTAAAATTGATGTAGAAGCAAATGCATTCTCAAAAACTGCTGAAGAGGCAATCAAGGCAGTAGGTGGTAACACAACTAGAATCTAAGTAATGAAAAAGTTTATTGAGACACTAAAGAACTGTTGGAAGATTGAGGATTTGCGCCAGCGTCTCCTCATAACTCTTCTGTTTACGGCCATCTATCGTTTTGGCTCGTTTGTAGTACTGCCGGGTATTAATCCTGCTTCGTTAGGACAACTCCAAAAGCAGACTGAAGGCGGCTTGATGTCGCTGCTTGACATGTTCTCTGGTGGTGCATTCTCAAATGCGTCCATATTCGCACTTGGGATTATGCCCTATATCTCAGCTTCTATCGTTATGCAACTTCTAGCTGTTGCTGTACCTTATTTCCAAAAGATGCAACGCGAGGGTGAGAGTGGTCGGAAGAAGATTAGCATGTACACTCGGTATCTGACAGTATTCATTTTGCTGTTGCAGGCTCCTAGTTACTTGATGAACCTGAAGTATCAGGCTTCACAGGCTTTGGCTACAGGTATCTCATGGACAGTTTTTATGATTCCGGCTACCATTATCTTGGCTGCAGGCAGCATGTTCATCCTTTGGCTAGGTGAACGGATAACAGATAAGGGTGTTGGTAACGGTATCTCATTAATCATCATGATTGGTATCATCGCCCGCCTTCCTCAGGCTTTCGTTCAAGAGGCAGGTTCACGCTTAACAGCCATCAGCGGTGGTGGATTAATCATGTTTATCGTTGAGTTGCTGATTCTCTTTGGCGTGGTCTGTGCTGCAATCTTGCTGGTACAGGGAACACGTAAAGTTCCTGTGCAATATGCCAAACGTCTGGTGGGCAACAAGCAATATGGAGGTGCACGTCAGTACATCCCATTAAAACTGTTTGCGGCCAACGTAATGCCTATCATCTTTGCTCAAGCATTGATGTTCATTCCTTTGGCTATTGTTCAGTATCAGTCTGATAATGCATCTCCGATAGTTCGTTCTCTCATGGACCCTCACAGCTTGTTGTATAATGTCATCTATGTGATTCTGATTATAGCATTCACGTATTTCTATACGGCCATTACTTTGAATCCTGTTCAGATGGCAGAAGACATGAAGCGCAATAATGGTTTCATTCCGGGGATTAGACCTGGTAAGGATACTGCCGAGTACATTGATACGATTATGTCTCGCTTGACCTTCCCTGGCTCGTTGTTCATTGCTTTTATAGCGATTATGCCTGCTTTAGCTGGTCTGTTGAACGTACAGCAAGGTTTCTCACAGTTCTTCGGAGGTACATCTCTCTTGATTCTCGTTGGTGTCGTTATAGATACGCTGCAGCAAATAGAGAGCCACTTATTGATGCGTCATTACGATGGACTGCTAAACGTGGGACACACTAGAGGGAATCATGTATCAGCCTACTAATCTTTAGTCTGAGAGTGAATATATTCTTAAAGACTGAAGATGAAATTGACTTGATGTATGAGACGAACCAACCGGTAGGAGCAACGCTCGCTGAAGTTGGCAAGCACATTAAAGAAGGTGGTCACTACCCCTCATTTGATTGCTTTGCACACAAATTCATCAGAGACCATGGTTGCCCCGAGCTTTCTGAATTTTCAAGTTTTGGAGATTTTTTTTCGGGGAAGTACCTATACCTCTGTCAATTATGTAGTTGCACATGGCATTCCAACGAGCAAACCATTTTGCGTGAGGGTGACATCAGCCCAATCGCAGTTGCCATTCATCATGGCCAAGTGGAGATTTTATCAACGTTTAAGAATATTGAACTTTTAGAAAGAAATAATTAATTATGGCTAAACAGTCCGCAATAGAGCAAGACGGAACCATCGTGGAGAGTTTATCTAACGCAATGTTTCGCGTAGAGCTTGAAAACGGTGTGGAGATTATAGCACATATCTCAGGAAAAATGAGAATGCACTATATCAAGATCCTGCCTGGTGACAAGGTGAAGGTCGAAATGAGTCCTTACGATTTGACTAAAGGCAGAATCGTTTTCAGATATAAATAATCAAGTATAAGATATGAAGACAAGAGCATCATTAAAGAAACGTACACCCGACTGTAAGATAGTTCGTCGTAAAGGTCGCCTGTTCGTCATTAACAAGAAAAACCCGAAGTTTAAATTACGTCAGGGCTAAAGAAGATGAAGTGTTGTATATCTTTCAATGAGAATTGAAGTGTACAGCTCAAATCCAATTAAAGTTATTTATTTTATTAATTTTATCAACAAATGGCAATAAGAATTGTTGGAGTAGATTTGCCCCAGAATAAGCGTGGCGAAATCGCATTGACCTATATCTATGGTATTGGTCGAAGTAGTTCAGCAAAGATATTGGATAAGGCTGGTGTAAACCGTGACTTGAAGGTTAGTGAATGGACTGACGATCAAGCAGCCAAGATCCGTGAAATTATCGGTGCTGAATTCAAAGTAGAAGGTGATCTCCGTTCAGAGATCCAGATGAATATCAAGCGACTGATGGATATTGGTTGTTATCGTGGCGTTAGACATCGTAATGGTCTTCCAGTTCGTGGTCAGAGCACCAAAAACAATGCTCGTACACGTAAGGGTAGAAAGAAGACTGTTGCTAATAAGAAGAAGGCTACTAAGTAAATTTAGTTGAGAGTTGAGGGTTGAGAATACATTTTTCTCAATACATTAAAACTTAAACTCCTAACTTTTAAACTAAAAAAGATTATGGCAAAGAAAACAACAGCTTCAAAGAAGAGGAATGTAAGAGTTGATGCACTGGGACAGTTGCATGTTCACAGCTCATTTAATAATATTATCGTTTCATTGGCTAACAGCGAAGGTCAGGTTATATCCTGGTCTTCAGCAGGAAAGATGGGTTTCCGTGGCTCAAAGAAAAATACTCCCTACGCTGCACAGATGGCAGGTGAAGATTGCGCTAAAGTCGCTTTCGACTTGGGATTGCGTAAGGTTAGGGCATTTGTTAAAGGGCCTGGTAACGGTCGTGAGTCGGCTATTCGTGCGGTTCATGCTGCAGGAATTGAGATTACAGAGATTATTGATGTAACCCCATTGCCACACAATGGATGCCGTCCACCAAAGAGACGTAAGGTATAAATTCTTATCTTGAGCCTGGTTTAACTGTCAGGCTCCTGATATTATCACTAGAATAAGTTTATTTTTTTTATATTATGGCTAGATACATAGGTCCGAAATCTAAAATTGCACGTCGATTTGGTGAACCAATTTTCGGCGCTGACAAAGTTTTGTCCAAGAGAAACTTCCCTCCTGGACAGCATGGTAATAACAGACGCAGGAAGATGTCTGAGTTTGGTGCCATGTTGGCAGAGAAGCAAAAGGCAAAGTACACATATGGTGTGCTTGAGCGCCAGTTCCGTAATATGTTTGAGAAGGCTGCAAAGTCTGATGGAATTACCGGTGAGGTTCTCCTTCAGAACCTTGAATGCCGTCTTGACAATGTTGTATTCCGTTTGGGTATTGCCCCAACGCGTGCCGCAGCTCGTCAAATGGTAGGGCATAAGCACATCGTCGTTGATGGAAAAGTTGTCAATATTCCTTCTTATGCCGTTAAGCCAGGCCAAATTGTTGGTGTACGTGAGAAAGCGAAGTCTCTCGAGGTCATCGAGGCTTCTCTGGCTGGTTTCAACCATAGTAAATATCCTTGGATCGAGTGGGATGAGAATTCAAAGAGTGGTAAGTTCTTGCATCTGCCAGAACGTGCTGACATCCCTGAGAATATTAAGGAACAGTTAATCGTTGAGTTGTACTCTAAATAAATCATTAAATTAATGGCGATATTAGCATTTCAAAAACCTGATAAAGTAGTAATGTTGGAGGCTGACGACAAGTTCGGTAAATTCGAATTCCGTCCACTTGAGCCTGGCTTTGGTATTACCATCGGTAATTCATTGCGCCGCATTCTCCTTTCATCACTTGAAGGCTATGCTATCAATACCATCCGTATAGCTGGTGTTGAGCATGAGTTTTCTTCAGTACCTGGTGTAAAGGAAGATGTTACCAACATTATCTTGAATCTCAAGCAAGTTCGATTCAAGCAAGTAGTAGAAGAATTCGAGAATGAGAAAGTTAGTATCACCGTAGAGAATTCCACTGAGTTCAAAGCGGGCGATATCGGTAAGTATCTGACTGGATTTGAAGTGTTAAATCCTGATTTGGTGATTTGTCATTTAGATGCTAAAGCTTCCATGCAGATAGACTTGACCATCAATCAAGGACGTGGATACGTTCCCGCTGATGAGAACCGTCAATTCTGCACGGATGTCAATGTCCTCCCAATCGATTCAATCTACACCCCAATCCGTAATGTTAAATACTCAGTAGAGCCTTATCGTGTTGAACAAAAAACCGACTATGATAAGCTTGTTATTGAGGTAACCACGGATGGTTCCCTATCCCCAAAGGATGCACTGAAAGAAGCTGCCAAGATTCTTATCTATCACTTCATGTTGTTCTCGGATGAAAAGATAACACTCGAAAATCCAGATCAAGACGACAACCAGGAGTTTGATGAGGAAGTGTTGCGCATGCGTCAATTGCTAAAGACGAAACTTATTGACTTGAACCTTAGTGTTCGCGCACTCAATTGCCTCAAGGCAGCTGAAGTTGAAACTCTCGGTGACTTGGTGCAGTACAACAAGACAGACTTATTGAAGTTCCGCAACTTTGGAAAGAAATCGCTTTCAGAGCTTGATGATTTGCTCGAAAGTCTGAATCTATCATTTGGAACCGATACATCAAAGTATAAACTGGATAAGGAGTAAGGTTTTAGTATGTGAGTTATTAAGTTTTTAAGTAGTTGAGTTTAGAAGTTTAGGTTTGGATGTATTGAGTAATCAATAGTCAGAACTATGAATGAGTAAACCTTCCATCTACTTGAATCTATAACGTCTATATTAGTAAATCCACTCTCATCCAAAACGAACAAAACAAAAAATGAGACACAATAAAAAATTCAACCACTTAGGTCGTACTGCATCTCATCGTGATGCTATGCTTGCTAACATGGCAGTATCCCTGATTATGCACAAAAGAATCACTACGACCCTCGCAAAAGCAAAGGCTTTAAAAAAGTATGTAGAGCCACTGATTACCCGTTCAAAGGACGATACGACCAATTCGCGTCGTGTTGTTTTCCGCTACCTCCAGAAAAAGGAAGCTGTAACAGAACTGTACAAGACTGTAGCTCCAAAAGTAGGTGATCGTCCAGGCGGTTATACCCGTGTAATCAAGCTGGGTACTCGTCAAGGTGATGCTGCTCAGATTGCTTTTATTGAGTTAGTTGATTTTGATGACAATATGGCAAAGACTGAGAAAACAGCTAAGAAAACTCGTCGTAGCCGTCGTTCTTCAGGTAAGAAGAATGATGAAGCTGCTAAGGCTGAAAGTGCTGTTGAAACAGACGATGTTGTTAAGGCAGAGACAGCCGAAGAAACTTCGAAAGAGGCTTCTGAAGCTAAAGCCAAAGAAGATGTTTCTGAAGCAACAGCTAAAGAAGATGCTTCTGAAGCAAAGGCACAAGACGAAAAGGAAGCTAAGTAAATTTTACCATATTGGTTTCAATATAAACGCTCTCATCCAATTGGGTTGAGAGCGTTTTTTATAAGTACACTCGGCATCAGCACTATCTAATGGGTAAGTCCCGATTAAGTCCTTGTGGCAGAAACTACATAGTCGTACCTTGAAGACTATTTAGTCGTCCTTCTATCGCTCTCCGTATACTTTTTCAGATAATCATGCGTTATTGTCATAGCATCTTAAAAAAAAAGATAGAATGAGACCTCTGCAAAACTCTTTGTTCAAGATTTGCTCATTTCATCATATTTTTGTACCTTTATAGTATGAAACAACGTCCTTCTTCTCCGAGTTTTGCTGACCTAATAGTTGGTCATCGTAAGGTCAAACAGACCTTTTTCTTTCAAATTGATCAGATAATCGACTGGAATCCCATTCGTGGACTTATTGAAATTGCTTACACCAAAGGCAACCGTCCCACTGGTCGTCCAAGCTATGACAGTCTTGTGTTGTTCAAGACCGAGCTTCTTCGTACATGGTATGGCTTGAGTGACGGCGAGGTCGAAGAGCAGGTAAATGACCGTCTGTCCTTCAGTCGCTTTGTTGGTTTAGGATTGGATGACTGCGCTCCAGATAGTACAACTGTATGCCGTTTCCGTAACATTTTGGTTGAAGCCGACCTTTACGACAATGTGCTGCAAGAGATAAATCGCCAGTTAGAGTTGGCTGGTGTTTTGATTAAGCGTGGTGCCATCGTTGATGCAAGTATCACGGATAGTCCTCGTCGACCTCGCGGCCGTAAGGAATACGAAGTAGTTGAGGATCGCAATGAGGAATCAGGCAGGGATGTGGCAGAAAAGGCAATGGTTAAAGAGATCGTCAAGCCCAATGTTGATGGAGAAGCACGTTGGGTAAAGAAGATGGGGAAGCTACACTTCGGTTACAAGCGACATTCGGTTACAGATGAGAACGGTTTGGTGATAGCCGAGGAAACCACACCGGCTAACGAAAGTGACATCAAACATTTGGAAAAGCCATTAGAAAAAGCTAAACTTCCACAAGGTACACCTGTTTATGCCGACAAGGGTTATGATTCCACGGCAAACAAGGATGTACTTAAACGTATGAAGCTCAAGAGTCGTATCATGCACAAAGGAGTAAGGGGGCGTAAGCTAACGGAAAGAGAGCAGCGTATTAATGTAGCCATCAGCAAGACACGGTACAAAGTGGAACGTACCTTTGGATCTATTCACAGATGGTTTCATGGTGGCATAGCCAGATATGTAGGTTTAGATAAGACTCACGCACAACACATCATGGAGGCTATTGCCTACAATTTATATCGAACTCCAGGGATAATTGTGTCTAATTCTCTCAAATAAGGGGAGAATATGAGATGAAATAGAGCATATACAGCATAAAAATCAAAAATATAGACTGCAGGTGAGCCAATAGTGCTCAAAAACAAGAATGATAGAGAATGGGGTAAGGTTTTGCAGAGGTCTCAGAATGAGAGTTAAGATGATACTACCTGCATTGCAGGAGGCAGAAAGTCCTTATTGGCGACCTATAAAGTATTCACTTTTTCCCCCTTTGGGACTGGCAACACTCGCTGCCTATTTCTCCTATGATGACGATGTGGTGATTCAAGATCAGCATGTTGAGAAACTGGTCCTTGATGACACGCCTGATTTGGTTTGTATACAAGTGTATGTTACTAATGCCTATCGTGCCTATAAGATTGCGGATAGTTATCGACAAAGAGGGGTATTTGTAGCTCTGGGTGGTCTACATGTAACCAGTCTTCCTGATGAAGCATCACTTCATGCTGATACCATATTATTAGGTCCAGGGGAGGAAGCATTTCCCGAAACTTAAATTTAAAAATATAAATAACAAATGAACAAAAAACCCTTTTTAATTGGTATGTTGTCAGGAGTAGTCTTGACCATAGCCGCACTTTATGTTGTAAACTTTTTTATTCAAAAGGAAAGTAAAGACGAAGCTATACAGTATATTGAGAAACCTGTGAGTTATGAAAACAAAAACGAAACGTCTTTCAAAGTGTTTCAAGTCATTGGAGAAGATGCTGCGTTAGCAGATGAACTTTCCGATAAACAATCAGACTTGTATCTTGGCAATACGGTTGTGCTTACTGGCAAGGATTTTTATACTGACCAAGTGGTTACAATAAAAAACCTCAGAGGATTGGAACTTATAACTATACAAGTAACCGCGGTTTACCTATGACGGTTCCTATAATAGAAGGTGATTTAGTAAATTAAAACCTACAGGTTTGAGGCGTTACCCAATGATAAGAATTCACACCGCTTTTTCAAAGAATTTTTGGGGAGCATCTTGCGGAATATAAAAGATAGTGATAAGGTGTCGTTGATAGTTACCAAATCCAAAGTTTCTGTTAATAATTCCCAACAATCGGCACAGCATGTTGCGAAAAATACTATATTTACCAACAATAAATTTGACTAACCAAACAATTATTTGAGATGAAGAAAGTATTTTTGATGGCAATGGCAGCCATAGCGTTTATTTTTGCGGGCTGCGGAGACAAGAAGACATCACCTAACGACAATCAGGCAGACACTACGATTGTGATGGATGAAAGTGCAGACGCAACCGCCGACTCCCTGACCTCTGAACTTGATACACAATTGTCGCAGAACAACACGGATGCCGTTCAGGCTACCTTGACATCGTTGCAAAACAAGTATGCTGAGTTGGTGGCTTCTGGCAAGCTGGACACGGCCAAGGCCTATGCCGCCAAGATTCAGCAGTTTTTGAACGACAATGCAGAGAAAATCAAGGCTGCCACAGCTAACAATGCCACTATTGCTGCGCTTGTATCGGGCATTCAGAACCTTCCTACAACAGCAGAAGCAACAGCCGAACAGGCTGAGGCAGCTGTAAAAAACAATGCGGAGGAAATGATGAAAGAGGCTGAATTTGAAACCAACAAGGCCATTGATAAGGCCAAGCGGGAAGCCACGAAAGCCACTGACAAGGCCAATGCGAAAATGAATGAGGCCAAAGACAAAGCCGGCAAGGCGCTTGACAAAAGCGCAGAGGAAGCCAACAAGAAAGTAAACCATGCCAGGGGGCAAATCCGAAAAGGACTGGGGCTGTAATTCCAGAAGCTCTACCAACTGGATAGGTGGAGTTGTAAACACGTTAGCCCAGGGCATCTGCCCTGGGCTAACGTGTTTATGGGCTTTCAGCCCGTCGTCATCTCGATCAACATTCGCATCGTACACCGCCAGAGGCAGTATGCGATTGAATCTAACCGGGTGGCGCAACGAAGAAGTCAAGAGGAAAAACGATTCCTACCTCACTATCTTCATGGTCTTTTTACCTTGCTTGACAATGTAGAGGCCATGCATGGGCAGTTGGTTTACAGAGAAGGCTGCTGCTGGGAGTTGCAATAGCTTGTGACCCTGCAAGTCGTACACGCTGACAGGTGCTTCGGTATCACTTACCGTTGGTGCTTCAATGGCTGTTACCCAGTCGTAATTGGTGCGGTTGTCCTTGATAGTGAAGGTGCCATTGGCGATGTTAATCACCACACTGTTGGGTTTGCCATACTCTGATCTTACCACTTGCCAGTTGGCATCGCGATCATCCTTGAAACGTAGATAGACTTGATAATCGCCATCGGGTAGGTCTTTAGGAAGTCTAATGTTTTGCCACGAAATTGAGTACCACTGGCTGTCATCGGCTTGATAGTTTGTTGTCTTAAGGTTGCGTTGTTGTCCATTGCCTTCGATAACTAAAGCCAGTGTACCATTGACAGGAGTGCTGCTCACGTTCCAAACCTTCGCTTCACCCATTCTGATAGCTTGCTTTCTGAATTTCTCGATGGTGAGCTGGCTGCCATAATACAGGGTGAGGTGACTCTTCCACGCTCCTTGCTGCTCTGGTTGAATGCCAACAATCATGTCTTGGTAGTAGCTATAGTTACTGCGAGCAGGTGTCAGGATGCCGATGTCGAAGTCGCCGTCTTGATAACCTCCCCAGCCCCAGTTGACATGCACTTTGCCGTCTTTGTTGTAGCCGTCAATAACAAAGGCATGGCCATTTTTCCAGTTACTATCGTTGCCCGAATAGTAAATGGGGCGTTGCTCAGACAACTCCTTATACACCATGTCCATCCATTCTTGTTCAGAATAGTAGTTGCGGGTGTAGCGGTTCATGTTGGGATTGTAGCCGAAATTGTTGATCAATGCGTTTTGTGCTGACATGGTGTATGAGGAACTGAAGCCTGGTTTATAATCCATATTGACGGAGATGCCCACCTGTCGCATCAGCTCTGACACAGCTTTGGCCTCTTCGTCAGTGTATTTTCCTTTTTCATAGATAGGCAACATCTTGTCCCACTGATAAGGGGATGCGGAAAAGTCGGCGGAGAGTGTCTCACCATTCATCGAATAGCTGTTCGACCCTTTGCCCACCGTGGGATACTTGTAATAGCGCATAATCTGCGTCATGGTGATGGCTACGCATCCCACAAGATAAGGTTTGCCTTTATCATCCTTTTGCACATCGTTGTTGAAGGGGGCTTCTTGTTGCCATCTGGTTTTTATGAGTGGTTCTACATGGTCGGGTAGGGGTGCTGATGGTGCGATGGCGCCACTGTAGCCATGTCCACTGGCTATACGCGAGGCAATGGCTGCGTTGGCTGCCCGTAAGTACCATTGAAAGGAGGGATTGATGTTTGTGTCGGTGGTATATGGCTTGTTTGATACACCGACAACGGCTTCAATGGCGTCATCGTTGGCCAATACCACAAAACCCACATGGCGGTTGCCAATCACGGTTAAGTCTGACAGTTGCTGAAGCGTAGCCATACTGCCGGTGTTTGTGGCTCTCGTATCTTCGATAGTCGTAGATACTGAAAGTTCTCGAGCAGCAATGGCCTTGAGTTGTGCCATGGTGCGAGGCTTTGCCGATGACGAAAGACTAAGCAGCAAGCTAAGGAAAAAAGTAGTAAATAATCTGAATCTCATTATATACATATTTGTTACAGTTGATAGAAAAACCCAATGGGCATTGGCAAGAGTTCTCCCACCGCCCATTGGGTTGCAATTGATGACAACACAGTGTGTGTTATCTTTTTATTGTTCGTTCATTTTTTAGTCCAAAAGCGCAATCCATTCTGGATTCCCATTGTTGGTCCACCATCCCCAATCAGGCGAGTACCAGTGTAGCCACAACTCAAAGGTGTCATCATCTGGATAATATTTGCCACATTCGTCTTTGGTCAAAGCGTCAATGTCTGCCTTCTTCCAAAGTTTCTCGCTATCACTATATAAACCAACAATCCAAAAATCTTTCATGCCATCGTTGTTCCATTTCTGCGTATGGATGTACTGGGGTTTCATGTGAAGTATGTTTTCACTATCTTTCCAGAAAGTAATGGTTCCCATGTCGCTGTCAATCCATTCAGCCTTTGCATGTAGACCTTTGATGGTGTAAGTTCCCTTAGGAAATTCCATGACATCAATATTCTTAAACATCCATCCATAATACCAGCTGTCCCAATTGGCATGGTGCAGGATGTATCGGTTCACGGTGATATCAAGCTCGGTGTTACCATAATCGTAAGCTTGCGCATCATCCACCTTGATGTTTACTTTCTCAGTGCTTGCGGGTTGCATGTCAAAGTTGACGTTGATCTTCTTTGTTTTTTCCCCAGCTTTAAACTCCACACTTTGTGGCACTTTGAACTTGCTGTTGTTGGTTATTAAATGAATGGTCGCAGCTGCAGAACCGTCAGGACGTCCCACCGTCAACTCAAGTTTTTGTGGCTCGCTGTTTTCCAAGTCTAAGACTGTTTTTGCAGTGAGGATATATGCTTTTTGTGTGGCAACGCTACTATCAGCTGTGGCAGGCTCATACTCGTACTCCTCTACGCAAGAAGCGAGAAGTGCTACGCTCACAAACAGTAGAATAGCCTTCATGGTTTGATATGTCTTTTTCATAATTTCTAATGATATGATGTTACAATATTAATTACTTCACCCATGGCGTGTATTTGTTGGATGGGTCAGGGTTGTTCCATCCTACAAGCGCTTTATTGTTAATTTGCTCTTGGTCTACAAACACGATGTTCATCCACGCTGGACGACCGTCGGTATTGAATCTGCATCTCTCATAGAAGTTTGTGCCAGGATAGCCACGTTTAACAGAGTAGTTCAAACGCTTTACATCGAAGAATGTTTGTCCCTCGCCCCAAAGTTCCACACGTTTTTGGAAAACAATTTCCTCTACCAAAGCGTCTTTCGTGGATGCTGTGGCCGAATATTGCTTATCACGATAGTTGCGCATGAAGTCTTCTACGAGCTTCTTTCCTCTTGCCATATCCTGATGTGCGGCTGCCTCGGCTTCGATAAAATACATTTCCTCAACACGCATGAGTGGGTAAGCGGTAGACTCTCCAGTAATCATGTCATCAAATCGGCCTTCTCCCGGTCTCCATTTTAAGGAAGCGTATGTGGGAAGAATAGATTTAAACTTATTGTCAACATAGACGTTTTTAGCGGCCAAAGGTGAGTCGTCTGGAGCTTTCCACATCAGTTTTCTGAAGTCGGTATCACCGATTCTATCATAAACGCTCTTACCAATCATTTGCTTACATGGATTTTGGAGATATCCGTATGTAATTTCGTTGCTCTTCCATGACGTCCAATTCAGCCATCCGTCTTTAACCGCTTCATCATCCTTGGTGTATTGAACAGCCCACATCCATTTGTCAGCTTGGTTGAAACCCTTTGCTGGGTCTAGACAATCTTTTTCTGTCATAGGTTGCACGCTTGCTTTGTTGATAGCGTTTCGAGCCGCCTTTTCAGCATTGGCATAGTCGCCCATCCAAAGATAGAGGCGTGCCTCCAAACCATAGACAACAGCCAGATCAGGAAGTGTTTGTCCGCGGGTGCTCTTCAAATGAATGATGTTTTGCTCTGCATTTTTCAGGTCTTCAAGAATAAATGCAGTCATCTTTTCCTTTGTAGCACGAGGATTCACACGTGCGGAATCATTGCTCATGTTAGGTTTGATGATAGGAACGGTTAGCCCAGTAACGTCGTTCCCGTCTGCATTGATGTTGCTTGTCACCTTGTTTGGCAAGAACTCGAACATACGAGCGATATCCAAATACATCATGGCCCGGTTGGCTTGCGCCACGCCTAAATATCCTTTTTGCTCATCAGTAGCGTTTTTGGGGTCGATGGTTCCGATGATATTGTTCGTGTTCAATATATACTTGTAGGGATATTGCAACAGGAATTGCGTTGCGAGGCGGTCTTGACCGATGCCAGTACAGTTTGCCCACGGCCAAAACCAATCGAACTCATTGTCCACGGTGGCCAAATCTTCGGTCATGACGTCACGGATGTGCATCATGGCTCCCAACCCCCAACTGTATGAAATGTCCCATGACCACCATACAGCTTTGGCATAAGCAGGGATGGCGTTAACCATCGCCTCGGTTGCCGTGGGTGATTTGCCAACTTGGTCTTTTGTAGCTTGAGACGTAGGGAAGGTCTCATCTATACAGCTTGTGAGCAGCGAAGAACAGATAAACGTGCCCACAAATGCTTTTGTGATTATATTTGTTAGTTTCATCTTCTTATTTGTTTAAATTAGAATGTGATCGATATACCACCTGTAATGGTACGAATGGGTGAATAGTTCACATTGTTACCAGTACCGTCAATGCTTTGTCTTGGGTCCATGCCTTGGCGCTTTGACCACAGCCACACATTGTCAGCAACACCATAAATGCGTATCTTTTCCAAACCCCATGAAGTGGTTAACTTTGCTGGAAGTGTGTATCCCAGGGTGATGTTTTGCAGTGACAGACTTGATGCGTTCATCAAAAAGCGATCGCTGTAAGCTGTCGAGAACTCGTCATTGCTCTGGATGCGTGGAATGTTCGATTCGGTGTTTTCTGGCGACCAAGCATTTAACATGTCTACGTGGAAAGCGTATCCACGGCTGAGCGACATGGCGCTGGCATAGGTGCCATCGTAGTACTGACCGCCAATTTGATAAGCAAAGTCAATAGAGAAATCAAAGCCTTTGAAGTTAAAGGATGTTCCAAACCCACCATAACCATCTGGCAGTGAGGTGCCACAGAGATAATAGTCAGCCTCGCCTGTTGTCTTTACGGTGGTTAATTCTTTCACAACGGGTTGCCCCTTGCTGTCCAACACACGCTTGCCATTGGCATCGGTCTCGTAAACGTTCTTGTAATACAAGGCTTCACCCGTTTTATGGTCAACACCAGCATAGCGATACATACGGAATACGTTGAGGGGTTGATCCTCGCCATAGAAGTAACCACCAGACATATAACCTTCAACACCGTCTACTACAGCATTCTTGCTTTCTTTAGCCAGCTTGGTGATACGGTTTTTGTAAGTTGTAAAGTTCAGGTGTGCCGACCATGTGAAATCTTTGGTTCGGATGAGGTCTCCGTTGAGTTCTATCTCAACTCCGCTGTTGGCCATGTTACCAATGTTTTTGTAATAGCCAGTGTAACCTGTCGTTCCAGGAAGTGTGTACCATGCCAACATATCTGTTGTGGTACGGTAGAAGTATTCCAAAGAACCACTTAATCTGCTGCCGAAGAGCGTGAAATCAATACCGGTGTTGAAGTTTCCACCTTTCTCCCAAGTGATATCCTCGTTTCCTACCGTTGCTGGTGTAATGGCAACTTCACCGTTAGAATTCACAATGTTGTACATATAAGTATATCGGAAGTTACCGATTCGGTCGTTTCCTTGCTCTCCGTACGATGCTTTCAATTTTAATTCGTTAATCCAATTAGTCTTCATCCAAGACTCTTTGCTTACCAACCAGGCACCACCCAAAGACCAGAAGTTACCCCAACGATGGTCGGGATGGAAGCGAGAGGAGGCGTCGCGACGATAGGACATCGAACCAAAATAACGTTGGTCATAGTTGTACTGAACACGACCGAACCATCCTTCAGTGTTGTAGTCGCCCATAGAAGAACCCGTGTCAATAACCAAGATGGCTTGGTTCATCTCGCTACTTTCGTTTGAGAAGGTTTTTTGGCGTTCGCCAAATATGTTGTAACCACGTGAACGGTAATATTCATGTCCCAACATGGCCTCAACCTCATGTGCGCCATACTCGTGATGCCAGTTGAGCAATTGTTGGTAGTTGTAACTCCATGTTCTTTTGTGTGAACGTTGTACGGCACCCTTTTGGGCGGAATAGTGACCCAACCAAGGGTTGTGTGTAGTGATTCCTCTGTATTCATCCACGAAAACACTGTTGGTTGTGGTGAACTTGAAATCTTTGAGGAAGCGTATTTCAGCAGTACCAATCGCGCTGAACGAGTTGCCCTCTTCGCCGTTTTGATTCAGCAAGTTGTCTGAAAGACCGTTTGCGTTGGGCAAGAAAGCTCTTGGTATGCCTAATGTTTGGCCATCACCGTAGTCGTATGCGGGGATTCCTCCATTAGCGAAGGTCATGATATTGCCATTCTCATCACGAAGATAGAGCGGGTAGATAGGAGCGATGGTAGCCATGGCGAATACGTTATCAGGCGCACCACCGTTACCTCCGTCTCTCAACGAGTTGCTCTCGTAGTGCGAGTAACTGAAGTTTCCACCGAGCTTCAGCCAAGGTTTAATTTGATAATCTGCTTTCATACGTCCAGAGAAACGGGTGTAATCAGAGTTGGGAGAGATACCATCATATTTCAGATAGTTTGCCGAACCAAAGAAGGTTGATTTATCCGTACTGCCGTTTGCAGTTAAATTGTATTCCTGACGCATACTGTTCTTGTAGATTGCGTCAATCCAGTTGTCTGGATAAAGCATGTATTTGGTACCGTTAGGAGCCGTGATTACGTTGCCCAACGTAGCGTTAGGGTTCAACTTTCCGTTCTTACCAATCAAATATTCATTGGCGGGGACGTTATAAACATTATATCCTAAGCCAAAGCTGGTGTTCGAGGTTAAGTTCTCATTGGCAAATCTATAGGCTTCCAAAGGAGAGGATTCGCGTTTGTCAATGGCGTAGTTGTACAAGCCTTTGTACCACATTTCGTAATATGCGGCAGGGTGGTTGATATACTCATAGTCGGGCAGCATTCGGCTGTTTGAACCCCATTTGGCATCAAATGTGATGGAAGCATGGTCTTTGCGTCCGTTCTTGGTGGTGATAATAATCACACCGTTGGCACCACGTGCACCGTACAATGCAGCTGAGGCAGCGTCTTTCAGCACCGTTTCACTTTCGATATCGGCGGGGTTGAGAGAGTTCATGTCGCCGTCAAATGGCACACCGTCGAGAATAATTAATGGTGCGTTGCCCGAGTTGATGGAGCTGATACCCCTGATGCGGATAGCAGGAGAAGATCCACCAGGCTGTCCTGACTGTCTGGTCATCTGTACACCAGATACTTTTCCGCGCAATGCGTCTACAGGGTTGGTTACTTGTACCTTAGAAATTTCATCTTCTTTCAGTACGCCTGCCGAACCGGTAAAGGCTGATTTCTTGGCAGTACCATAGGCTACAACAATCACTTCGTCAATGCTTTTCTGCACTGGCTCCATCACTATTCGCATGTTGTTTTTGGCCGTAACGTCCAGCGGCTCCATGCCTACATAGGTAATGCGCAGTGTTCGTTTTCCTTGTGGCAAGGTTAGCTTAAACTTACCGTCAATGTCCGAGATAGCTCCTGTGCCAGAACCAACAACTTGGATGGTAGCTCCCACGACGGGTTGTCCATCCTCTTTTGAAATAATGGTTCCTGACACATCAGTTTGTGCAAATGCAGTTCCTATCATGAAGAGAAGGAACGACATCATCAAGAATAATCGTCTTTTCATATTTATAGAATTAGGTTAGTAATATAGTCTTGTTCACTCGTGCTGCGCACGTACCCGCATACTTACCCTTGTCAGTTGCCAATAGTGGTTTGCATTCGCACTTTTCAAGGGCTGGTGGCGGTTGGGTTGTAGATTGTAGTAGGTTGTTAACCGCTACAAATATATCAATTCTCGCCAAAGGAAACAAAAAAAAACAAGGAAAAAAATCACGCAACATGTGCCATGTTGTTTTCGGCAGTCGCGCAATTCATCAATGACAAGTGTCATATTTAGTCACCTTTATTTTTATTTGCTGCGCATTGGTGACGATTTGACATTCTTCTTCCTATTTTCAATGCAATGCGTAAAAACGTTTTTTTCAAAAAAAAGTTGTTGGATGATGTTCATCCTGTGCTTCAATGTGAGGCAACGATGGCAAAACATGCCCTTTTATGTGACATGATGTTGTGGGGAAGAAAATGTCTCGTCGCGTCGTCGCTCGCTCTGGGTGATTCCTCTCGTGTGGATGGTCAGCTCGATGTATGTGCGGGTGAAATGGCGGCCACGTCGAATGTTTTCAACAGAATCCATGGCCGATTCATCTTTATTTCCTATTTTTGCAAGGTACAATTAAATATATAAGGTATGGAAATCATAGCATTATTGGTGTTTATAGCTATTGCCCTCTTTGGTTGGGGGTGTGGCGTACTGCACGACAAATGGTTCAACTACTGCCCAACAGCCGATGAGGAGGACGCGTTTAACAGCGCCGCACACGCCTCGGATGGCGAGTTGAGCCTGAGGGATATTCTGAAGACCAACAGCATCAAAGGCTTTGAGGCCATCTAACGGTTTGCCTTTTTGGCAAGGTTGGTTTTCGCTGTTGTTCGTCTTTGTAATACATCGATAATAAATGCGTTAATTATTCGTTTTCAATAGCATTGACTTTGGGCGTTAAACTCAATGACTTTGAACCTCAAATTCAATGACTTTGGACGCTAAATTCTATGACTTTGTAAACGAAGGTGTCGCCTATTGGATTTCGTTAGGTAATGGGGTCCTTTAGAATAGGGTTTTCCCTACGGTTTTATCGGGAAAATCCCCGCTGCATGAAAGTTTTGTTTGCTATCTTTGTAGTGCTGGAAAACGGGCGTGACGATATTGTTCGGGTCATGCCATGGCGTTAAGCTGAGGTCTGTTGGGTATGCTTGACAGACGAAAATTCGGATTTATAAATACAAGAAACATGAGAAGAGGTTTGGTTACAGCTGTTTGTGCCACGGTGCTGTTGAGTAGCTGCGGCACTTATACGGGTAGCGGTGCTTATACGGGCAGCACCCTTGGATCCGTATTGGGAAGTGCTATTGGTGGCATTAGTAATGGTGCCCGCGGCAGTGATGTCGGCACGATTGTCGGTATGGCGGGTGGTGCCATCGTGGGTGGCGCCATTGGTGCGCAGGCCGACAAGAAGCGTCAAGCCGATCTGGAACAATATCAACGCGACAAGGAGGAACGCGCTTATCAGCGTAAGCAGCGCCGACAGCGACAAAATGAACAGTGCGACGACCGCAGCTCTAATTACGAGCAGCAGGGCAAAGCGAACAGCGGCTTCGATGAGACGAATAGTGGTGACGACCGTTTGTACGATTTTGAGGGCAGTGATTACACGGGTGATTACAGCGCACAGAAGCCCACCACCCATCTACCCGAGTCGTCAAGTGTGGAAAAATTGGCCAAGGGACTCAGTTATACCCCGGCCATCGAGATTCGTAACGCTCGCTTTGTAGACGACAATCAAGATAATGTTATTTCACGTGGTGAAATCTGTAAGGTGATTTTTGAAGTGTACAATCGTGGCACTCAGACGTTGTACGACATCCAACCAACGGTGGTAGAGATGTCGGGCAATAAGCATCTGTCTATTTCACCCAGTCTGCATGTGGAGAAAATTGAACCGGGTACAGGCATTCGGTACACGGCAGTGGTTCGCGCCAACAATAAGTTGAAAAAGGGAACGGCTAAGATTTGCGTGTCTGTCGTACAGGGAAACAAAGCCATCTCGAAGGTTTGCGAGTTTAATATTCCGACGAAGAAATAATAGATAGCCAGTCATCTATCGCACCATTGCTGCTCTCTTCCAGTTAGACAACATACTTAAATTAGCCCGATGCGGGCCAAGTAAATGCTGGGCAACAATTGTTGTTCGGCATTTTTAATGAGGGTAAGAAACCGCACTAACGGCCTCGTTTGTGATGAAAGTGATAGCCAACGCCCAACATGAGGTGATTGGGTGTTTTGAAGTCGTATAAGCTATAACCGATGTTGAGGAAAACAGAATGTGCTACATCAACTTTCAAGGCCAGTGTTTGATACCATCCTTTCAGTTCAGCATGTGCGTTGATGATGTTCTTTCCAATGCCCGCATCGATGGTGAAATAAGGCATCACAAACTCAGCTCTGGCAGAAAGCCCGAGAGACATTTGTCGGATGGCGGAGGGACTCACAACATGATCCAGGTCGTTGTGCGAACCGCCAATTTCCACAAGGTAATCTTCTATGTACAGGTTCGAGCTGCTGTCGTACACGCCATCCAGTGAAATGCCGGCATTAAACCAGTGATTCAGGTTGTAGAGCGGGGTGAAGTTGAAACCTATCACGCCGTATCTGTCTGGCAAAGCCACGGGATTGCCATCCAAATAGATGCCTTGTTTGCGCCAAGCACCATAAACCAGGAGGTCGTAACTGATGTGTTTGTTGAACGGCGGAATGACTCTCTTGGGAATTAGATTGTCATTTTTACGGTTTAGGTAATAGGCCAGACTGACACGTCCGCCAATGATGTTGAGCCCAGCATTGGGTATTGAGGTGTTACCATTGGAATAGTGGGAAAGCGAAATGCCTGCGTTTAAGTCCAGATGGTTGGAGAGTCGCCACCTCAGATAGAAGTCGGCGTCGATATAGGCGGTCACTTTCGATCCGATAACTTTATTCTGTGGGTTGGTTTCCTCATTATATGGGTGCCAGTTGAAGGTAAGCCCCAGGTTCCATTCATAATTGAGCGACAGGCTGGAGGTGAATCTCTTGATGGGCGCACCCTGAAAGATAAAAGCCGACAGCGGGTTCCCCAATTGTGGATTCAGGTTGTGGTAAGCCAAACCAATGCCTTGGTAAGCATCCTTGTACGTCTGTGCTTGCACACTGGTCTGTGGCGTCTGAAAGGCATATTTCAGGCGAGTGGTGAAGGCGTGGTTCATGGTTCGTCGCTCATCGTTAGCCCCTTTGAGGTACGGATTGGTGTGCAAAATGGTCGATGGAACAACGTCCCATTCCAGTCGGTGAATGGTATTCTGCTGCACTTGCAAGGTGTCAGCATTCTCTGCATGAACATTGTTGGCAAAAAGGGCAATCCATAGAATGCTCAATGAAAGCCTTGTACCTGTCTGAAAAATGAGTTTCATGATGCGATAATGATTACAGGAACAAAAGTAACGAAAATGATTGGTTGTGGCAATAGAATGGAATTAAAAATCAATCTGCCGTAGCCAATTCCGACATGAATGGAGGGTAGGGCGGTAGTAGCTTTGCTGATGGCTTTGTGTGGCGTGTTAAATAAAGCTAACTAAGAGCATAAATGACGAAAAATAGTTGGAGGATATGCTTTTTGATACGTATATTTGTGATATCAAAATAATATCAATAATCATCAAAATTATGGAAAACAAAGAGTTTACTTTTAAGGGAATGAAGGTCAACGGATTCGTCATGTTGTTCGTGTTTTTAGCCATTTTCGCCTTGGGCGTGTTCCTTATATCGGCTGGTGTCGACTCTTCGGATGGGCTCATCGGGGCAGGTGTGAGTCTTTGCGTCGCAGACTTGATCTTGTTGATGGGCTTTGTGCAGATAGAACCCAATGAAGCTCGGGTGATGATGTTCTTCGGAAAGTATCGTGGAACCTTCTCGGAAGTGGGCTTTTATTGGGTCAATCCTTTTATCAGTACAAAGAAATTGTCTCTTCGTGCCAGGAACTTAAACGCCGAACCCATCAAGGTTAACGATAAAATTGGCAACCCAGTGATGATTGGGTTGGTGCTGGTTTGGAAGCTGAAGGATACATATAAGGCGATGTTCGAAATCGATTCGCAGACCATGGCACAAGGTCTTGGCATCTCAGTGGGTAAGGATGTGAGCAGTATCATGCGGGCTTTCGAGAACTTTGTGATGATACAGAGTGAGGCTGCCCTACGACAAGTCGCTGGTCAGTATGCCTATGACAACAACGAGTCCAATCAAGAGGAACTGACCTTGCGTGATGGTGATGAGTCTATTAACAAGGAATTGGAAATGAAGTTGGCCGAAAGGTTGGAGATGGCCGGTATCGAAATCGTTGAGGCTCGCATCAATTATCTGGCTTATGCGCCCGAGATTGCAGCCGTGATGTTGCGCCGTCAGCAGGCATCTGCCGTCATTATGGCCCGCGAGAAGATTGTAGAAGGAGCGGTTTCGATGGTGAAAATGGCTATTGACAGGCTTTCCAGTGATGGCGTTATCGAACTTGATGACGACAAGAAGGCGGCGATGGTCAGCAATTTGATGGTGGTTCTCTGTGGTGATGATACGGCTCAACCTGTTGTCAACACGGGTACGTTGAACATGTAAGGGCGAATGGCAAAGAAAGAGAACAAGAATAAAAGTTTCATTCTGCGCATTGATTCAGACACAATGGATGCGGTTGAGAAATGGGCTGCCGACGAGTTTCGGTCTATCAACGGCCAACTGCAATGGATTATCAGTGAGGCTTTACGCAAGAATGGGCGATTAAAAAAACGAAAACTACAGGTGGTGGAGGAAGATAAGCTGGATGAAAACGCTGAAGAGCCTACCACCTAAGCATCTTATGTCTTTGCAGATGGATGAATGTTCTTACCTTCATTTTTAATCTGTAACATGGACAGGCTCACACGCAATGACTGATTCGAGAAAATAAACATGCCGAAGAAGGAAAACCCTCTTCGGCATGTTGGTTTAAATGCGCTTGTGTCGTATGCTTTACTTCTTCAGCTTCAGGTCGGTATTGGTACCTTCTCCTGCTTCTTCAAACTTGTCGGATACCAGACGCAGTGTCTGATCGTCCAACTGAAGGAAGGTCACTGAATCCATTTTTTCTGACTGTACGCGTACATAATTCTTGCCGTTGTTCTCAATCAGTCTGGCTATACCAGTGGTGCGAGCCATGGTTTGTGTACCCTTCGGGGTAACAGCAACCTGCTCGTAAGCAAACTCTTTGATGCTGTCTCCGTAGATTGAAAGGCTGTACTGGTATGTGCCATCAGCGGCAGGACCTTCACCTTCATAAACTAATGTGTCGGCTACAATCATTGTGTCGGCTGCCAAAGAATCTGTACCTTCTGCATTGGCTGCTTTCTTACCATTTTGCTGACACGCAGCGAACATAGCTGCAGCAGCGAACATAAATACTAACTTTTTCATATTTCAGTTTGTTTATAGAATGATACAAAGATAACTCTTTTTTTGCATTTATATTGCAGCTGCGTGTGGTAATATTTGTAAAAAACGAAAAGCCACCCAACCATACCGGCAAAAATGCGTATCTTTGCCGATGAAACTAAGCATAGGAGAGGCAAAAAATGGGAATCAACGTGGCTGATATCAAGGACAAGCGAATCGCTGTGCTGCTTTCGGGCGGTGTAGACAGCTCGGTTGTGGTATACGAATTGGCGCAAATGGGACTGCATCCCGATTGTTTTTATATCAAGATAGGCCCCGAGGAAACCGAAGAGTGGGACTGCTCGTCGGAAGAAGACTTGGAGATGGCCACCGCAGTGGCTGCGAAGTACGGTTGCAGGTTGCAGGTTGTTGATTGTCATAAGGAGTATTGGAGTGAGGTAACAAAGTACACCATGGAGAAAGTTAAGGCGGGTTACACGCCCAATCCCGACGTGATGTGCAACCGACTCATCAAGTTTGGCGCTTTCGATGCAAAGGTTGGCTATCAATATGACTTGATTGCGACGGGTCACTATGCGCAAACCGAGGTGATTGATGGTAAGAAGTGGCTCGTTACCAGTCCTGATCCCGTGAAAGATCAGACCGACTTTTTGGCTCAGATATACGACTGGCAGCTCAAAAAGGCCTTGTTTCCCATTGGTCATTATCAAAAGAATGAGGTGCGCGAGATTGCCGAACGCGAGCATCTTGTCAACGCCAAACGCAGAGACAGTCAGGGCATTTGTTTCCTGGGACAGATTGATTACAACGAATACCTGCGCCGCTATCTGGGCGAAAAGCATGGCGACGTGATAGAATTAGAAACGGGTAAGAAGATTGGCGAGCACCGCGGATTGTGGTTTCACACTATCGGTCAGCGTCATGGACTGGGCTTTGGAGGCGGTCCTTGGTTTGTGGTGAAGAAGGATGTTCAGACCAACGTGCTTTTTGTTAGTAGGGGATACGACCCCAAGACGGCCTACAAGTCGGACTTTAAGGTACACGATTTCCATTTCCTCACCGAGCCTTTGGATATGGAGCACATTACATTTAAAATCAGACATACGCCCGAATATCATCCGGCAACCATAGAGAAGACGGCTGAAGGCTGCTATACCGTTCATGCCGCACAGCCCATCCACGGCGTAGCACCCGGACAATTCTGCGTGGTATACGATGAACAGCACCATCGTTGCATCGGTTCTGCTGAGATTACCGTGTAGGGTAAAACGGCTTGTGGTTTTCCCTCGTTACACATGGCTTTTTGCTCTTCCGTTCCAATAACATTGACTTTGGAGGCCAATAGCAATGACTTTGGAGGCTAATTGCATTGACTTTGAAGGCCAATTGCATTGACTTTGGAGGGCTAAGTTAATGTTGTTGATTTTCATATAGTTAGACATCTTCTGTTGTTCGTTTTGAGTGAGGGGCGACACATGATGTAGGAATATTTCCATTAACTGGTCGATACGCTTTCTTCAGCATAACGACGTCATCGTTCTGATGAGCCAAACGAAAGCAAACAACCTTATTATTTTGGTAGATGATTGTGTAGATAAAGAGCTACGCCGATGCAAATTTTTATGAATTTTAATCAACAAAATAAAGAAAATTATAACATGTTAGTTGAAAAAATATACTGGTAGTTGTGTCGATTTGTAAGCTGTAAACAAGAAAAGTGAGGTTTTTGCTTGTTTCTTCTTTCTTTTATGTTAATTTTCCTACTTTTCCTATATTATTCTTGCGTTTCTTGTTAAATTGTACTAACTTTGCGATTCATTTTAGTAAATAATTATTTTTAACGCAAGAGAGAAATTATGGAGAAAAGACTTGGGATGGTTATGGTCGGCCTGTTCCTATGCATAGGGATGGTCTTTGCCCAAACCAAAATTACTGGAACCGTAATCTCCGGTGAAGACGGTGAACCCATCATTGGCGCGTCGGTGCTGATTAAAGGGACTACCGTTGGCGGAACGGTCACTGACATTGATGGTCACTTCACCTTGAACACAGCTGAAGGCACAACCATTGTGATCAGCTATGTGGGTATGGAGACCCAAACGCTGAAGGCGAAGAATGGAATGAAAGTGACGCTGAGACCCGATCAGAAGTTGGTCTTGGATGAAGTCGTTGTTACGGGTATGACCAGTACAGACAAAAGATTGTTTTCCGGAGCCGCTACGAAAATTGACGCCAAGGAGGCGAAGATTAGCGGTATGGCTGACATCAGCCGCTCGCTGGAGGGCCGTGCGGCCGGAGTCAGCGTGCAAAACGTATCAGGTACGTTTGGTACGGCGCCCAAGATTCGCGTGCGTGGTGCCACCTCTATTCACGGTAGCTCAAAGCCTTTGTGGGTGGTAGACGGCGTGATTATGGAGGACGTGGTGGATGTTTCGGCAGAAGATTTGTCATCGGGAGATGCCAATACGTTGATTTCATCGGCCATTGCCGGACTGAACTCAGACGATATTGAGAGCTTCCAGATATTGAAAGATGGTTCGGCTACATCTATTTATGGTGCACGTGCGATGGCTGGTGTCATCGTCATCACCACCAAGAAGGGTAAGGCTGGGCAGTCGCACATCAGTTATACCGGTGAATACACCATGCGACTTAGGCCAACTTACAGCACCTTCAACATCATGAACTCGCAAGACCAGATGTCTATTTACCGCGAGTTGGAGAAGAAGGGCTTCTTGAACTATGCTGAGACGGCCAATGCCATGAACAGTGGTGTGTATGGTAAGATGTACCAAATGCTGTCGGAATACAACAAGGAGACAGGTCAGTTTGCCCTGGCCAATACGGAGAAGGCAAAGAACGCCTATCTGCGCGCGGCCGAATTTAGAAACACCAACTGGTTTAAGGACCTGTTCTCAACAGCCATCATGCACAACCACTCGGTGAGTATCTCGGGCGGTACGGAGAAATCGCAATACTATGCTTCTCTCTCGGCCATGTTTGACCCAGGGTGGACCAAGCAGAGTAGGGTGCAACGATACACGGCTAACATCAATACCACTTACAACCTCAACAAGCATTTTGACATTAATTTGATTGGAAATGCCTCGTACCGTAAGCAACAGGCACCGGGTACGTTGAACTCGGACGTTGACTTGGTGACTGGTGAGGTGAAGCGCGACTTCGACATCAACCCATATTCTTATGCGTTGAACACCTCGCGTACGTTAGATCCAAACGAATATTACACTCGCAACTTCGCACCGTTCAACATCTTCCATGAGTTGGATAACAACTATATGGATTTGCATGTGTCCGATTTCCGTGTACAGGCCAGCATCGACTACAGGCCTATTCAGAAATTGAAGATAACCCTGTTGGGGTCGGCTAAGAGTTCTTCCACCTCTCAGGAGCATAACATTCTGGACGAATCGAACCAGGCTATGGCATACCGTGCCATGCCTACGGCCGCAATTCGTGACAGAAACCCCTTCTTGTACAAAGATCCAGACAATATCTATGCGCTTCCTATATCCGTGTTGCCTTACGGTGGTATCTACGAGCGTCGCGACAACAGGTTCTTTGGATGGGACACACGACTCTCAGCCAGCTACAATGACGTGTTCAACGATACGCATATCTTGAACGTCTACGGTGGTATGGAAACCAACTTGGTTGACCGTAAGTCTACGTGGTTCCGCGGTTGGGGTTTGCAGTACAGCCAAGGCGAGGTGCCACTGTATGCATACCAGGTTTTCAAAAAAGGTCAGGAAAACGGCTCTGATTATTTTACGATGGACAATACCCACATCCGCAGTGCGGCCTTCTTTGGTACGGGTACCTATTCTTATAAAGGACGTTATCAATTGACGGGTACCATTCGCTATGAGGGAACCAACTATCTAGGCAAGGCTACCAGTGCACGCTGGATGCCTACATGGAACCTTTCGAGTGCTTGGAACGCACATGAGGAAAGTTGGTACGAAGGCTTGTTTAAGGATGTGCTAACACACAGCACGTTCCGTGTGAGCTATTCGTTGACTGGTGACCGTCCTGCCATCACCAACGCTCTGCCTATCTTCCGCAGTTCCAACCCATGGCGACCCTTCACCAACGTGCAGGAACCGGGATTGGATCAGGTGTTGGGTAATCCAGAGTTGACCTATGAGAAAAAGCATGAGCTGAACTTTGGGTTCGATTTGGGCTTCCTGAAGAACCGCATCAACCTGAGTGCCGACTTCTACTGGCGTAACAACTACGACTTGATTGGTATTGCCAACACCGAGTTGTATGGCCCGCAGTATGCCAATGTGGCATCCATGAAGTCGAATGGTATGGAGTTTTCGCTCTCTACTACCAATATCAAGACGGAGGACTTTACTTGGAGTACCAACTTGATTTACTCACACTCGCACAACGAGATTACCGAACTCAATGCGCTGTCTCGCGTTATTGACATGGTGCAGGGAACAGGTTTTGCCAAGGAAGGCTATCCTGTGCGCTCGGTATTCTCAGTTCCATTCCGCGGGTTGAACCGCGAAGGATTGCCAACCTTCCTCGATCAAAATGGCAATGTCACTACAACGGGCATCTATTTCCAGGAACGTGATCCGGAAAAGGTGAAGTTCTTGAAATATGAAGGATCGGCTGAACCTACAGACGTGGGCTCGCTGGGCAACATCTTCAGGTACAAAAACTGGACGTTGAACGTGTTCTTGACCTATTCGTTTGGCAACGTTGTGCGTCTGGATCCGGTGTTCTCCAACGAATATGACGACCTCTCGTCTATGCCTAAGGAGTTCCGTAACCGCTGGGAAGTGTCTGGCGATGAGCGAAAAACCAGCATCCCCGTGATAGCAAGTGCGCAGCAGAATAGATTCGACAGAAACTTGTCTTATGCCTACAACGCATACAACTATTCGGATGCGCGTATCGCCAAGGGAGATTTCATTCGCATGAAGGAATTGTCTTTGGGCTATGATTTCCCAAACAGCGTACGCCAGTTCCTGAACGTAAACACGCTCTCACTGAAACTTCAGGCCACCAATCTCTTCTTGCTCTATGCAGACAGCAAGCTGAACGGGCAGGATCCTGAATTCTTTAATACAGGTGGTGTGGCCGTTCCGGTACCAAAGCAGTTCACACTCACACTTAGATTAGGACTCTAAAATACAGCAAAGATGAAAACAATAAAAATAACATATACAGCATTGGCCTTGACATTCTCGGCCCTGACATTGTCTTCGTGCGGCGAGTATCTGGACACTTTGCCAGATAACCGTACGACCATTGATACCGAGAAGAAGGTGGCCAATCTATTGGTGTCTGCTTATCCTCATTCCTCTAATCTGTTGATTAACGAAACGATGTCGGATAATGCTGATTATTATGGCGACAAAAATCCAAACGGTGACCGCTTTGGTGACCAGGTTTACTTCTGGCAAGACGTGACAGAGAGTGATAATGAGTCGCCCATGAGATTTTGGCTATCTTGTTATGATGCCATCGCAAGCGCAAACCAAGCACTGGCATCCATTGAAGAGATGGGTGGTGCCATGACAGAGGCACTGCAGACCTCCAAAGCTGAGGCATTACTTTGCCGGGCATACGCACACTTCTTGCTCGTTAATGAATTCTGCATGAACTACAGTGAGGGCAGTAAGGCTTTGGGTATACATTACTCTGACAAGGTGGAAAACATCACTGAGAAACACAATCGTGGTACCGTTGCTGAGGTCTATGCGCGTATCGAGCAAGACTTGAAAGAGGCACTTCCCATCGTGACGGACAACTACACCGTGCCTAAGTACCACTTCAACAAGCGGGCGGCATACGCCTTCGCTACCCGTTTCTATCTTTATTATGAGAAATGGAACGAGGCTGTGAAGTATGCTGACATGTGTTTGGGCAGCAATGCGGCAGCAACTCTTCGTGACTGGAAAGCCATGAGCGAAATGACCTCTGACTTCGATGCCATCTCACAGCATTATGTTGCAGCAGATGTCGCTGCCAACCTGATGATAAGTACGCATGTTTCTCAGCTGGGTGTATTCTTTGGTCCGTATACATATTTTAAGCGTTACGCACATGGCTCATATATTTCCAACAACGAAGACTTCGAGGCAACTAATGTTTGGGGCAGAGGTGGATTCTATTATAAACCGTTTTCACGCAGAGGTAACAACTTTGATGTAGTGCAAATATGGAAGTTGCCTTACCTGTTCGAAATTGATGACCCTGTTGCGAGGACCGGTTTTCCCCATACGGTGAACGTGGTTTTCACTACGGATGAAGTGCTGCTGAACCGTGCAGAGGCTTACATCATGCTAAAACAATACGATAAGGCTGCGGCCGACCTTGACATGTGGATGCATAATATTGTGAAAACTGATGTGACGTTGACACCAGAAAAGATACAGAATTTCTATAAATCTGTTCCCTATTCATACGATGATGCTTCGAAGATGGTGTCAACTGTGAAGAAACATCTGCATCCGGCATTCGCCATTGACGCAGAAGGATCCGTGCAGGAAACGATGTTGCAGTGTGTATTGGGTTTCCGTCGTATGGAAACTCTTCATCAGGGATTGCGCTGGTTTGACGTGAAGCGTTATGGTATTGAAATCGTTCGCCGAACCATGGGCGCTGACGGAAAGCCAGCAACGTTGACGGATGTGTTGAAGAAGGATGATAATCGCCGTGCCGTCCAGATACCATTGGATATTCGTCAGGCCGGTGTTGAGGCTAATCCACGTTAATTTAATCAATAAAAACGAATATGTATATGAAAAAATATATAGTATGCGCATCGCTTTGCCTGGTATGCTTAGGGTTTGGATCATGTTCAGAGGACAAGCTCGAGGCAGAAAGTGTTATCGTTGACTCAAATGTAAAGCAAACCGACTTCGACAAGTGGATCAAGGCAAATTTAACAGATCCCTACAACATCCAGTTCGTGTACCGGTACGATCATAATGAAACGGACATGAACTATTACAATGTGCCTGCCGACTATGAGCAAGCTGTGAAACTGGCACACATCGTGAAGTATGCCAGTATTGAGGCATATGACCAAGTGGCAGGAGTGGATTTCACCAGAACATACTTCCCCAAGTTGTTCTATGCAACAGGTGAGTTCCAGTATCGTAACAACGGTACGATGATTTTGGGTACAGCAGAAGGCGGAAAGAAAATATTCTTGGCTGGTACAAATCATTTGAATAAACTTTCTACAACGGTTGAAAGTTTGAACACGTATTATCTGCGTACCATCCATCATGAGTTCACGCACATTTTGAATCAGACGAAGAACTACACAGCTGAGTACCAGAAAGTGAACGGAAGTCTGTATATCGGCGACGCGTGGAGCTCACCCGAAGGACAGACAGGCTATCTACAGCGCGGCTTCATCTCTGCCTATTCGCAGATGGAGGCTCGTGAAGACTTTGCCGAGATGTTGTCTATGTACATCACGAATACACCTGAGCAGTGGGCGAAGTGGATGGCAGAGGCAGGAGCAAAAGATCCTGAGACCAAAGTGGAAGCACCAGGTGCTGGACACATTGCCAAGAAATTAGAGATGGTAAGGGTTTACATGCGTGACGAATTTAACATTGATATCGATGTGCTTCGCGATGAGATTTTGCGTCGTGAGGGTGATGTCATCAATGGATATGTGAACTTGACCGATTTGAAAATAGATAAGTAAAGGAGACCATCATGATGAAAACAAATAAGATATTGACAGGCTTGACCTTGATGCTTTCGGCACTGCTGTTCCAGTCGTGCTTGAAAGATCAGGAGGATGTGTTTGACGAGTCTTCAGCCGCTCGTATGGAAAACTACCTGAATGAGGCACAGCGTGTATTGATGAGTTCGGAGAATGGCTGGGTACTTGAATATTATCCTGAGACACATCGCAAGTATGGCGGCTTCACTTATACATTGAAGTTTACTAAGGATGAGGCGGAAGTGAGATCCGAGATTAATCCAGATGCGAAGGAAACTTGCCTCTATGCCATGAAGACAAACAATGGGCCGGAGTTGTCTTTTGATACCTACAGTCCGATGATGCACTTCTTCGCAACGCCTTCGTCTGAATTGAATGAAGCCTATGGCGGTGACTTTGAGTTTGTCATCGACAGCATTGGGCAGGATGCCATCAAGTTCCATGGCAAGCGATCGCAGAATGTGATGTACATGCGTCGCCTGAAAGAGAGTGCCGCAGCCTACCAGAAGAAAGTGGTAGACGTGGGTGATAATTTTAACCTTATTGGCTCTGATGGCACTATCGGCGGCAAGAAGGCTCATTTTGAATATGATGTTGTTGCCCGCCAGCTTACCATCATAACGGATACTGACACCCTTGAAACGGCCTACAACTATACCGAAAATGGGTTGCGGCTGTACGAACCACTAATGGTTAATGGCGTATCTGTTTCTGAGTTGACTTACTCTAAGGAAAAACTCTCATTGGCTGCTGACAAGGTAGATTTGGCCAAGGGCTGGCAGAATCCGCAGACAGTCGTTGATGAGATTAAGAGCATTGGTTCGGATGATGAGGCCTTCAGCAGAACCTATCGCAACATTGACAACCTGGGAGAGTTCAAATTTGTAACGGGTGCCGACTGGGTAAACGTGACGACCAACGGAAACGACCTGACTGTTAGTATGACTCCAAATACCACAGGTGACGTTCGCTCAGCCGAAGTCTTTGTTGTGAATGGGAATTACCATTCATCGTTCGTAGTGACACAATGTGAGGTTGGCGATGTGACAGGCAACTATGCATTCATTTATAAGGACAATAAAGGAAACGAAAAAGTGACAAAGGCATCGCTCTCTGCATCCGGCAAGGGAATGAAGTTTGCTTTCATGGACCCAGAGGACAAAAAGACTTACAGCATTCCTGTGGCCTTTGACCAGGCTACTGGTTCGTTGAGAATACAAGGAGGAAACCTGGGCAAGTTCAACTCTACCTATTATATGATAGGTGTTCTCTTGTTTGGTGGAGGAAGTCAGGGGACATGGGACCCTAGGGCCTATATGTCAGCACCGTTCCAGCATGACGAGAAGAATGGTACCTATGCCATCTTCGGAGGAAAGGTTAACGATTATCCCATTGAAGGACTGCTACTCTTTGCTTCTGAGATTGAGACACCAAAGTCTTTGTCAGATATGGCTGGCTTCCTATTCTGGTTCGAGTCGCCTATCATTGTTAAGTTGAAAAACAAGGATCAGCCTGCCAAGAGTTTCTATGGTCTGGAAGAAAGAATGCCTCAGGTAAAGCGTTCTTCCATACCAGCATCTATCAAAATGATTGAAAAATAAATCAAGCAACATGAAGAAAATATATAGTTTCCTGCTACTTGCGGCCTTTACATTGGCTTTTAGTGCATGTAGCGACGATCAAGATCAAGTTGGCAGCGAGTATTCCCGCGCGTCTACTGTCAAGGTAACCAGCTCTAACCTTGTGTTTTCTGCAGCTGCCGGTACTGGTACGCTAGTGTTTGAAGCACCTTCAACAGCAACGGTGTCTGTTGATGCCCAATGGGCTTCGGCAGTTGTCAACGGCAACAAGGTTGATGTGAGCGTTAAGAAAAATCCTAAGTTGGAAGGGCGTTCGGCACTATTAACTATCAAATGTGGTGGTGATTCCACGCAGGTTACCGTTCAACAACGTGGAATGATGTTCAAATACGGTGGTAAAACATCTCAATTTATCTATAACGATGCAGCCAGAACCATTAGCATCCCAGTGAAGAACGAAGGGTCTAACCTCTCCATCAAGGGGCTTGATTGGGCTGAGGCAAGCATCAATGATGAGGCCATCAGTATCAAACTGTCTGAGAACAAGACGGGACATATCCGGTCTGGCCTCATCAAGTACACCACAGGACCTTATACAGACTCTATCTATGTGTGTCAGGGAGAGAAGAAAGACATCGTTAACAAGACTTACTATCTTGGTGGTTACGATTTGTCTAAGGTTACAGAGAACACGAAGAGTATCGATGAAGTATTCTCTGTTGTGAAGGTGATGGTGGCTGAAGTGAAAGGGCAGTTGCTGATTTATTTCCCTGATACCAACTGGATTTTACCGATGAAGCTCGATGAAGGTTCGTTGAGTTTCGATATTAACGCAGGTGAACGCATGGGTATGTATTACAATTACTACCATGTTTTCTCAGGTGTAGTTGATTATGCGTACCTGGCCTCCTTCGAGAAGAACGAGATAAGTTTTGCGTTTGCAAGCGCAGAGTCAAAGTTGAGTATCTCTGGATACTTTGACTATAGTGAAAAACAAAACGCAACAATCGCTTTTATGGGTGACAACAAATTTAATGATGCCCTTATTAAGCAGTTGACGAAGGATCCGACGGCCGAGTACGATGCCAATGCATTGGGCTTCTTTATCTTCAATTCCAATAAGGTAACGAAGAAAAGTTACCAGGGCGTGGCATCTCTCTTTTATAAGCCTTTCATGTTGGAGATTACTCCAAAGTCAGCCAAGGGTACCATTCTCGAATTTGGCAAGTCTGCCAATCAAGACGAAGTATCTAAGCAGGCTGTTCTCGAAAAAGTGAGAAAGCAGCTTCATAAGCATCCACTTTCTGGTAAACTTCCATCAGAAATTGGTAAGGTATTGAGGTAGTCGTTGAGTAAGACGTATATTGAAAGCCTGGCTTGAGTTTGTTCAAGCTAGGCTTTTTGCTTGGATTACATCCGTAAACGCCCTTGAATCCGTCCATAGATTGGCTATCTGTGTTTCTGTTATTGCACCAGCGTTCTGCTCCAAGGGTCACTATGCGCAGCGTGGAGAAATGTTCCGAAGATTTACACGACTGTTAATTTATTTCAAAATTTACAAGTTGTGAAATAGAAAAAATAGGACGCCTGTTAGCTTGTTATGAAGCGTTGAAAAGCAAAAAACAAGTAAAAAATGAGGTCATTGTATGCTTTTTAGTGTGCTGTTTGTATGATTTGTCCTCCATATTTACATGCAATAGCATCCTAAAAGCATTGAGTTTGAGGGCCAAACTGCATGCTTTTGAGGAAGAAAAGCAATACTATTGAGAAGTGATAACTGTTGAGATTCTGTAACAAATTATATGATAATGAGATACGAAAAACGCTCAAAATTTGCGTTTTTTCAATCACTCCTTCTGTTGGTCGCAAATACGCGAGTATTGAGGGTGCTTGTCAAAATATTTCGTTGTTCATTAGTTGCTACACATTGTTTATAATATTTTCTGATGTGTTGACCAGGAAGTCATCCTCAACCTGTTCTGTCATCTTACTGAATGAGGTGGTGTACATGTTTGTGCTGTAAGCGTTGCTGATGTTGGTTGTTTTGATGGCTTGGGCAAGGAAGTTGCGACTCTCGACGCTGTGGCAGATTGCCGATCTTATATGCGGGGGAGCAACTAGAAAGGAGGACTGTAGCTATAAATCTGTTAAGATTGAAGAAGAAACCATAATTATGGTTATTATTTGCATTTTTGTCGTTAAAAGTTTCTTGTTTTTATCATTTAATGATTAACTTTGTAATAATTACAAATGGTAAGTTGTCCATTCATTGTATAACATTAAATAAATAGAATAAATATGGAAACAATAATCAATGCACAAATTCCTGAGTTTAAGGTTCAGGCATTCCAAAAAGGAGAGTTTAAGACAGTTTCAAACGAAGATATCAAAGGCAAATGGGCAATCTTCTTCTTCTACCCAGCCGACTTCACTTTTGTATGTCCTACCGAGTTGGTTGACTTGGCAGGCAAGTACGAAGAATTAAAGAAGATGGGCGTAGAGGTGTTCTCTGTTAGCTGCGATACCCACTTTGTACACAAAGCATGGTACGACACATCTGACAGCATCAAGAAGATTAACTACACCATGCTTGCCGACCCATTGGCAGTATTGGCAAAAGGCTTTGGCGTGTACAAAGAGGATGAAGGTGTAGCTTACCGCGGTACTTTCTTGGTAGATCCAGAGGGCAAGATTAAGATTGCAGAGATTCAAGACAACAGTATTGGCCGCAATGCTGACGAGTTGGTACGTAAGGTGTCTGCTGCACAGTTTGTAGAATCTCACCCAGGTGAAGTTTGTCCAGCGAAGTGGAAGCAGGGCGAAGAAACGTTGAAGCCAAGTATTGATTTGGTAGGAAAACTGTAGAAAGAAACAGGAACCCAACTTGAAAGGTAGCTGAGAGAAAACACCTACGAACTAAGTGTCGTCGTTGCTTTCTCAAGCTGCTTTTTTTTTATTCCTTTTGCATTCCTGTTAGAAACATAATGAAAAATTACCCATATATAAACAATTTATAGCACAATGTTAGATTCAACCATCTTACAACAGGTTAAAGATGTCTTCAAAGACTTAACCCATCAATATACTTTCAAAGTAACGGCGAATCCGCAACATGAAAAAGCCGCAGAACTAAAAGAATTCATCAACGACTTTGTCTCCACATCCCAGCTTTTTAAGGCACAATTTGCGGAGACCGATGACATGACTATTCAGTTCTCTCTGCTGAAAGACAATGAAGAAACAGGCGTTATGTTTCGTGGCATACCCAACGGTCACGAGTTTACGTCACTTCTTTTGGCTGTCTTGAATGCCGATGGCAAGGGTAAGAACCTGCCCGATGAGGTGATTTGCAAGCGTATTCAACGTCTTAAAGGAAATATCAAACTGCAAACATACGTTTCGTTAACCTGCACCAACTGTCCCGACATCGTACAGGCGTTGAACGTCATGGCGCTGACCAGTTCAAAAATTACGCACGAAATGGTAGATGGTGCCTTGTTTCAAGACGAGGTAGACAAACTGAATATTCAAGCTGTGCCAACGGTATATGCCAACGGAGAGTTGCTGCACATAGGGCGAGGTAGCTTGGGAGAGCTGCTTACCAAATTAGAAGATGTGATTGGTAGCGAAGAGGATGAGAGCCAAGAACCAGTGGAACGCAATTACGATGTTGTAGTTGTGGGAGGTGGTCCTGCTGGAGCGTCGGCAGCTATTTATTCTGCACGCAAGGGTTTGCATGTAGCTGTCATTGCAAATAACATCGGTGGACAGATGAAAGATACGGTTGGTATCGAAAACTTCATCTCTGTTCCCAAGACAACAGGAGCGAAGATGGCTGACAATCTCCTTACCCACCTCAAGGAATACCCTATTGATGTGTTTGACAACAGAAGGGTTGACAAGGCGTTTTTCAACGAGAAACTAAAAAAAGTACATGTAAAAGGCGGTGAAATATTTATATCACCTGCGGTCATCATTGCCACAGGTGCAAGTTGGAGAAAGCTCAACGTACAAGATGAGGCAAAGTATATGGGGCATGGCGTACACTTCTGTCCCCACTGCGACGGTCCTTTCTATAAAAACAAACATGTGGCAGTGGTCGGAGGAGGCAACTCTGGCGTAGAAGCGGCTATCGATTTGGCAGGCATCTGCAAAAAGGTAACCGTACTTGAATTTGGTGAAACCCTACGAGCTGACACCGTTTTACAAGAAAAAGCGAAGAGCTTGGATAACGTGGAAATATACACCATGGCACAAACTACGGCTATCGTGGGCGACGGACAGAACGTAACCGCCATTCGTGTGAAGAACCGCAACAACGATGAAGAGCGTGACATAGCAGTAGACGGTATCTTTGTACAGATAGGATTGGCGGCCAATGCCGACCCTTTCCGTGAAGCACTTCCGTTAAATCAACGTCACGAGATAGAGGTGGACAACTATTGTAGAACGTCCGTATCTGGTGTTTATGCCGCTGGAGATGTGACCAACGTACCTTATAAACAAATCATGATTGCTATGGGCGAAGGTGCCAAGGCGGCCCTTTCAGCCTTTGACGACAGGATTAGGGGCGTAATATAGTTTGTCGTTTGTTTCCTGAAGTTGTTGCTTCTTAGGACAAAATGTGATTAAATTAAAAAGAACATACAAATAAAGCAGCTTGTTTTGCTTTTCATGTGTAGATAGGATGGCACTCCATGCGAGTGCCATTCGGTCTATAAGGTCGTGTGTGAGGATTTTGTCCTGATGGCTCTATGCTAATAGGCCGCGCGATATTTGCTGTCATCTTTATCTTCCAACATGTTGAGATAACTCTGATAGCGGCTGACGGAGATGTAATGGTTCTCAACAGCTTGCAACACTGCGCACCCTGGTTCGTGGGTGTGTGTACAATTGTTGAATTTGCAATCTTTGGAAAATTCGAAGATTTCCTTGAAATAGCTTGTCAGTTCTTCTCGCTCGATGTCAAAGGTTCCGAAGCCTTTGATGCCCGGTGTGTCAATCAGGTAACCACCCTCTGCCAGTTCTATCATCTCGCTGAAAGTGGTGGTGTGCATGCCTGTGCCGTGTGCGTTGCTGATTTCGGCCGTACGTTGTTCGGCGTGTGGGATGATGGCGTTGATGAGCGTTGACTTGCCAACGCCGCTGTTTCCGCTGACCAGCGTAACCTTTTGTTTTAGGAGTGTTTGCAGCTGATTGATGCTCATGCCCGTTTCGGCCGATATCTCAATACACGGATAGCCGATGGTTTCGTACAGTTCTATCATTTGTTGTTGGTAGCGGCGTTCGTCATCGTTGAGCAAGTCGGTCTTATTGAACACCAAGACCACAGGTACCCGATAGGCTTCAGCTCCGGCGAGGAAGCGGTCGATGAAAGTAGTGGATGTTTCTGGTTGCTTGATGGTGATGATGAGGAGAGCTTGGTCGAGATTAGCTGCGATGATTTGGCTTTGCTTCGAGAGATTAGACGCCTTGCGTATGATGTAGTTCTTGCGGTCGTCTATGGCACTGATTAGTGCCGTTCCCTCGGCATTCATGATGATATCAACATAGTCGCCCACCGCCACAGGACTGGTGCTGCGGATACCTTTCAATCGAAAGTTACCCTTCACCTTGCATTCTACGATACGCCCGTCATCAGTCTTGACGGTGTACCAGCTTCCTGTGTTCTTGATAATGAGACCGTGCATGGATGAATGGAATTTAATGCCTCACCCCCTGCCCCTCTCCAAAAGAGAGGGGAGTGGATAGACTCTTATATGGTTGGATAGTCTTGCGACTTTCTCTTTTATCATTCTTCACAAAAGAGTTGGAATTTTGAGCGACGAGTAGTTTGTGACTCAATAAACTGAACAACTTACAAACTCATATACTCACAAACTTATAAACTCATCAACTCATGAACTTACAAACTCATCAAATCAAATTCCCTACACCGTCATAATTTCTTTTGTCTTGTCTTCCAGCAGACTGTCTACCTGCTTGATGAACTTGTCGTGAATCTTTTGCAACTCGTTCTCAGCGTCCTTTCCCGCATCTTCAGACAGTCCGTCTTTAATGGCTTTCTTGAGTTTGTCTTTAATTTCAGAGCGCACGTTGCGCACTTCAATCTTCGATTTTTCACCAATCTTGTTGCACTGTTTCACCAAATCACGACGACGTTCCTCGGTAGGTTGGGGGATACCCAGACGGATAATCTCGCCATTGTTCTCTGGTGTGATGCCCACGTCAGAATCCATGATGGCCTTTTCGATGTCCCGGATAGCCTTTTTGTCCCACGGTTTGATGGCGATGGTGCGCGCATCAGGTACAGAGACATTGGCAACTTGGTTGAGAGGAACCATGGATCCGTACGAACTGACCATCACTCCGTCCAAGATAGCTACGTTTGCGCGTCCCGCACGAATGCGGTTCAATTGCTCTTCTAAAAATGTGGTAGCCATCTGCATGCGCTCTTCGGCGCTTTGTAATGTAGATTTTACGTCAATCATATCTTTTCTTGCATTAGAGTTAGTATTGTACAAAAATACGCAATTACCAGGAAATAAGCAACTGTTTGCTGGAAATTGTTTTACGTTATGGGGCCGGAGAGGTGTGGTGTTGTTGGTTTTTCTTCAACCCGTAGAACTGCGTTTTATCCCTGTTTGAAGGTTTTTTGGCTCATCATGATTCTTGTTGCTGGATGCGCTTCAGCTCGGCTTCCACCTGGTTTGTCAACGCAACAAACTGTGCTACGGACAACTGTTCGGGCCGCTTGGTCATCAGTTCACCTGCATAGAATTCGGCGGACGCATCCTCACCTGGGAACAGCTGTCGTAGGCTTACCCGCAACATCTTGCGCCGTTGGTTGAAAACTGTTTTGACAACTCGCTTGAAGAACATTTCGTCACAACCCAGATTGTGCACCTCGTTTCGCGTCATGCGTATAACCGCACTCTTTACTTTGGGTGGCGGGTTGAACACATGTTCGTCTACGGTGAACAGATATTCCACATGATACCAAGCTTGTATCAAGACCGACAGGATGCCATACGCCTTGTTGCCTGGTTCAGAAGCGATGCGTTGTGCCACTTCGCGCTGTATCATGCCGGTGCAGCAGGGGATGAGATCTTTGTAGTCGAGCATCTTAAAAAAGATTTGCGAGGAGATGTCATACGGATAGTTGCCCGTCAAGACAAACTGCCGGCCGTCGAATACCTGTTGAAGGTCCATACGCAGGAAATCCTGTCCGATAATGTTGTCACGCAGTTTGGGAAAGTTCTCCCTAAGAAAAGCCACCGACTCGCGGTCTATCTCTACCGCTTTTACTTCTCGAGACTTCTCAACAAGATATTGTGTCAGCACGCCCATGCCGGGGCCTATCTCCAAGATTGGGATGTCGGGGCATGCGTCCACGGTGTCGGCAATGCGCTTGGCAATGCTCAAATCGGTCAGGAAGTGCTGTCCTAAGTTCTTTTTTGGTTTTACTATCTTCATAGGTCAGTTGTTTTCAGTAGGCAGGTATGGCGCTACAACTCTCTGCGTTTGAACCGTCATGCATGTCTCTTTAGTAGGACAAAGATAGATATTAAAAATGAATTATATAGGTGCGACCGTGAAAATATCACCCAAAAGAACAAAACCCCCGTTAGTCGTATTGGTTCACTCACAGGGGAATAGCTATGATTGTTTGTTGTCTTCTTTGTTTTGTGCTATATCAAATATTAACTATTTTTTTACAAAAGTACAGCCCATTCCTGTTATTTTTTAGCTATATTTGCAAACAGTTAAATTTTTAATAACTCAAAATTCTTTAGGTAATTTTTTCGGATGAAAATAAAAGTCGCGATTATCGGGTTCGGTCGAATGGGAAGGTTCTACCTCCAGGAGTTTCAAAAGAGCACCCGGTATGACGTAGTATATATTTGTGATATTAATGAAGGCTGCTGTAAA